>CAJXQX010000088.1 GCA_913058185.1 uncultured Verrucomicrobiota bacterium | reverse complement strand
GTCCTAGACAATCCCAACGTTGTTGGTCACTGGTGATGAGAAGGACGTTCATAGGGGAGGGAGCACGCATCAAAATGAAAGAGGTAGGGACGGCCTGTCTCGCCAAAGCCTTAGCGACGGCGGAACCGGGCCGTCCGCGATGGAGTGGGGGATTGCGGTTGGCTGCGATCTGGCGGTGAGGCGGGTGCGGACGACACGGAGGTCATCCCTCCCAGCATGCTGGAATCCAGAATCTGGCGGTGGAATTGTTTTGGGTCTTCTGTGCCTTTTGTGGCTATCATATTAGTCGCTGGGAGGTGGAGTAGTTAATGTCCATAAAAGGCACAAGAAATCTAGAGTAGGCTCAAGCGCGGAGAAAAAGGTGAGGAGGTCCGCACCTACCGTTGTTTTTAGGATGTTGTTCGGCAGGGCTGAATCGAGCGGCTCGGGAGGGCTCAGATCAACCGGCGATTGAGGGCGAAAGTTTGGCCGGTGGGGCCGTGAGCGGGCTGAGTCGCCAAAAACAGGGCTAAGGGAATGATGTCGGCCGGCTTTTTGAAATACTCCCCTTTAAAGGTTCCTTCTTCTACGTATTGAGGTTCGAACGAATCGGGATCTGTCCCGACCGGGCCGGGGATGAGTTCGTTGACGGTGATACCTTCCGGCAGTAGCTCCATCGCCAGCGCTTTGGTGAAGAGCGAAAGGGCTGCTTTGCCGCAACCGTAGGCGGATGCACCGATGCGGGGAGTCCGGCCCAACCCCGAACCCATGGTGATGATCTTGGGATCGGTGCCCAATCGGAGTAACGGCAGGCAATCTCGTGCCATCAAGAACGCGGTGGATAAATTCATATCCACAATTTGTTTCCAGGCTGCGTAGTCCGACTCCGCGATGGGTCGTTCATCACCTTCGGCTCCGCCCGCGTTGAGAAAGACGATGTCCAACCGATTGAACTGCGTCGCGAGGGTAACGAAGAACTCTCGGGTCTGCTGCTCATCGGTGGCGTCACAGGCAAAGGCACATGCTTGGCCGCCAGCTGCGGTGATTTCCGCAACGGTTTGGTCCAGCTCGGACTGCGTGCGCGCCGTGCAGATCACCGAGGCTCCGGCCGCGGCGTAGGCGAGAGCGAGTTCGCGGCCGAGTCCGCGTCCCGCGCCGGTGACGAGGGCGATACGGCCGTGCAGGGGTTGGTCGTTCATGAGAGGGGTGAGGTAGGGACGGACCGCTGGGCCGTCCGCGGAGGAGTGGATTCGTTGGAGTGAGGGTAATGTTTCTAAGAGGCAGGATTCGGACGGCCCAGCGGTCCGTCCCTACCTTGACTGAGGCGGCCTAGTGAAGTGCCAAGATCCAAGTAACACGTATCAAGAGGATTCAGAACAGTGGAGTGGTTTCGGTGTATTTCGTGTGTTAAATGTAGACGGACGGGAAAACGGGGATCACGTCGTGAAAAGTTTACTGCGCTTCGCTACGCAGAACTTTGTCTACGACATGACCCCGTAGGGCAGTGTTCTTGCTACTTGATACCTGATACTTGGAACTTCGCGCGCTCGAGCGCGCGCGCGGTCCGTCTCTACCCACTGACTTTAAGCTCGGCGTTCCCAGAGGGGAGAGAAAGATCCGCCGTCGTCCGGTGGACGATGGCGGACAAGTAAAGAGAAAGAAGAAAGAGAAAGATGTTTTTGGAGGCCCGTCTGTTCTTACTAGCTGACTCGGAGGACGGCGTAGTTGCGCTTACCTTTGCGGAGCAGGAGGTATTTGCCAAAAAGCAGATCGATCGCGGTCAGATTGCGGGCGATGTCGTTGCTGCGTTCGTTGTTCACGTAGATGCCACCCGCCGCGATGTCTTTGCGGGCTTGGCCTTTGGACGGACAGAGGCCGGCTTGCACCACGAGCTCGATCAGGTTGGTGCCTTCGCCACTGAGTTGATCTGACTCGAAATCAGACGTGGGAACTTCACCGACGACATCGGCGAAGACGGTTTCACTGACCCCATCGAGTCCACCACCGAACATGATGGTGCTGGCTTTTTTGGCGTCATCACAGGCATCGGCCCCGTGGACAAGGGTGGTCACGGCGGTGGCGAGGGCCTTTTGCGCGGCGCGGGCTCCGGGAGCGGCGGTGACTTCGGCTTCGAGCGCTTCGATCTCTTCTTTTGACAGGAAGGTGAGCACTTTGAGCAGCTTCACGACGTCGACGTCTTCGGCCTGCATGAAGAATTGGTAGAAACGGTAAGGGGTGGTGCGCTCGGGATCGAGCCACACCGCGCCGCTGGCGCTTTTACCGTATTTGGTGCCGTCGGACTTGGTGAGAAGCGGGAAAGTCAGGCCCCAGGCCGTCGCGCCGGACTTGCGGCGAATGAGTTCCGTCCCGGCGGTGATGTTGCCCCATTGGTCGGTGGCGCCGACCTGCAGTTCACAGTCGGACTCGGTGCGTAGGTGGTAGAAGTCGTGAGCCTGGAGCAGCATGTAGCTGAACTCCGTGTAGCTGATACCACCTTCTTCGAGCCGCGTGCGCACGCTGTCCTTGGCGAGCATGAGGTTGACGGGGAAGTGTTTTCCGATGTCGCGGAGGAACTCGAGGTAGCTGAATGGTGCGGTCCAGGTCGAGTTGTCGACGAGTTGCGCGGGGTTGGTTTCTTTTTCGAAATCGAGAAACTTGGCGAGCTGCCCACGAATCGCGCCGATGTTAGCCTCTACTTGGTCAGGGGTTTGCAGGTTGCGCTCGGAGGATTTACCGGAGGGATCTCCGATCATGCCGGTGGCGCCGCCGGCCAAGGCGATGGGCCGATGGCCGTAGTCCTGAAAGCGACGTAGAGCCAGCAGAGGCACCAGATTACCGACGTGCAGGCTGTCAGCGGTGGGGTCGAAACCAGCATAAAGGGCGAGGGGACCCTGGGCGAGGCGCTCAGTGAGGGCTTCGAGATCGGTGCAGTCGGCGTAAAGGCCGCGCCATTGGAGCTCTTCAATAATGGTCATGGGAGGGTCTGAGCAAAGCGCGCAGGCTTCGGCAGGGGCAAGGGGGAAACGCCTCGGACTGAGCTGAAGCCACCCTAGTAAACCTAATGCAGAACGCATTCGTAAAAATAACCGGGCTTCTAAGTGTAAAAACGGGTTGCGACTCGATTCAGCCGATAGGTAAGTTGATCGTTCTCTTCGCCATCATTGTGGCGGATCTTTTATTCACCCGTTCAATTACACTCACTATGCCCATCGCCGTAGGTTCCACCGCCCCCGATTTTTCCCTCAAAAGCAAGACCGCTGATGGTCTCGTCGACGTGAAGCTCAGCGACAATGGCGGTAAGGCCACCGTCGTGTTGTTCTTCCCCTTGGCCTTCACCGGCACCTGCACGCAGGAGTTCTGTGATGTCACCGCCGGTCTCTCCGCTTACGATGCGCTCAATGCTCGAGTGGTCGGTATCAGTGTCGACAGCCCGTTTGCTCAAGAAGCTTGGGCAAAAGCTAATAATATCTCCATCACGCTCGCCAGTGATCTCAACAAAGAGACCACCAAGGCTTACGACGTGGTCTTCCCCATGCTTGCCGGTGTCGGCGACACGTCCGCTCGCGCGGCTTTCGTAGTCGGTGCTGACGGCGTGGTGAAATACGCCGAACAAACGCCAGCTCCGACCAATCTACCGAACTTCGACGCCATCAAAGCTGCGCTCGCCAGCTAAGTAACGGAACCGCCGTTACGCACCGACTGCCGTCATCTAACCCAGAGCGGCCATTCGGGTTCAAAATTAGAAATACCATTAGAATCCAGATATGAGTCTTCCCAATCCGTTTAATACTCGGGGAACGTTCGAAGCCAACGGCGCCTCCCACGCCCTCTATTTATTGCCCGCGCTTAAAGCAGCCGGTTACGCAGTCGATCGCCTCCCGGTCTCTATCCGTCTGGTGCTCGAATCACTGTTGCGCAATTGTGATGGAAAACGGGTGACGGAAGACGCTGTGGCTTCACTCGCCAGCTGGCAGGCCAAGGCTTCCCGCACGGCCGAGGTGCCATTTGTGGTTGCCCGCATCGTTCTGCAGGACTTCACCGGGGTTCCTCTCCTTGTCGATCTCGCTGCCATGCGTTCGGCCGTCGAGCAGGTGGGTAAAGATCCTAAGATCATCGAGCCCCTCGTTCCGGTCGACCTCGTGGTCGATCACTCAGTTCAAGTTGACTTCTCGGGCTCCGCTGAGGCTCTAGCCAAAAACCTCGAACTCGAATTCAAGCGTAACCGCGAGCGTTACCAGTTCGTGAAGTGGGGCATGCAGGCCTTCGATACCTTCAAGGTTGTGCCTCCTGGCATTGGTATCGTTCACCAGGTCAATCTCGAGTATCTCGCCAAGGGCGTGCTCAAGGATGAGCACGGCACGTATTATCCCGACACGCTCGTCGGCACCGATTCGCACACCACCATGATCAACGGCCTCGGCGTCGTGGGTTGGGGCGTGGGCGGCATTGAAGCCGAAGCCGGGATGCTCGGCCAACCCGTCTATTTCCTCACGCCCGACGTCGTGGGCGTGCACCTCACCGGTGCTCTCTCCGAAGGTGTCACCGCGACCGACCTCGCACTCACCATCACGCAGATCCTGCGCGACAAGAAGGTCGTGGGTAAGTTCGTCGAGTTCTATGGTCCGGGCGCGAAAAAGCTGCCGTTGGTCGATCGCGCTACCATCGCCAACATGGCACCGGAATACGGCGCGACGATGGGCTTCTTCCCCATCGACGAAGAGACTTCGATTTATCTCCGTGGCACCGGCCGCGAGGAGGAACACGTTTCCCTCTACGAATCCTATTATAAGGCTCAAGGCCTGTGGGGTATCCCCGAGAAGGGCCAGATCGACTACTCCGAGGATGTCGAACTCGACCTCGCTACCGTGGTTCCAAGTGTGGCCGGTCCGAAACGTCCGCAGGACCGTATCGTGCTGCCCGAGCTTAAAGAGTCGTTTGCGAAAACCTTCGAGAAGCCAGCCGCCGAGGGTGGATTTGGTAAAGCCGCCGCCGATCTTGGTACCGTCGCCACTCAGATTAAAGACACTGATCTCGGCCACGGCAGTGTGCTCATCGCCGCGATCACGAGCTGCACCAATACCTCCAATCCGAGCGTCATGCTCGCCGCCGGTTTGCTCGCCAAGAAGGCGGTCGAACGCGGCATGCAGGTGAACCCGTTGGTTAAGAGCTCCCTCGCTCCCGGCTCCCGGGTCGTCACGGATTACCTTAACAAAACCGGCCTCTCCCCGTATCTCGATAAGCTGGGATTCCAGACTGTCGGTTACGGCTGCACCACCTGTATCGGTAACTCGGGTCCCCTCGATGCCGACATCGAAGCCGCCGTGGTCGACAACGATCTCGTCGCCGCCTCCGTGCTTTCCGGTAACCGCAACTTCGAAGCGCGGGTGCATCAGAATATCAAGTCCAACTTCCTCATGTCGCCACCGCTGGTCGTCGCCTTCGCGCTCGCCGGTCGGGTGAACATGGACATGTCCACCGAGCCAATTGGTAAGGACAAGGATGGCACCGACGTTTATCTCAAGGACCTCTGGCCTTCGCTCCAAGAGATCCGCAACGAGATGGCGGCCGCGCTCAAGCCTGAGGTTTTCCGGGCCCTCTACAGCGACTTCACCGGTCAGAACCCGAAGTGGAACGAAATCCCATCCTCCGTCGGTAACGTCTACGAATGGGATCGCGACTCCACCTACATTCAGGAGCCGCCATTCTTCACCGACTTCTCGCTCGAACCCGGCACGATCACCGAGATCAAAGGTGCTCGTCCCCTCGGACTCTTCGGCAATTCGGTCACGACCGATCACATTTCACCCGCCGGTGCCATTAAGAAGGATTCACCCGCCGGCCGTTTTCTCGGCGAAAACGGCGTCGATTGGATCGACTTCAACTCCTACGGATCCCGTCGGGGCAATGATCGCATCATGACCCGTGGCACCTTCGCCAATGTGCGGATCAAGAACTTGATGGTCAGTCCCAAGGAGGGCGGCCTCACGTTGCTGCAACCTGAAGGCACCGAGATGTCGATCTTCGACGCTGCGGCCTCCTACAAGGAACGCGGCACGCCACTCGTGGTGATAGCCGGACAAGAATACGGCACCGGCTCCTCCCGTGACTGGGCGGCCAAGGGCACCAGCCTCCTCGGCGTCAAAGCGGTGGTAGCAGAATCCTTCGAGCGGATTCACCGTTCCAATCTCGTCGGCATGGGCGTCATGCCCTTGCAGTTCAAAGAAGGCGTCGGCGCGAAATCGCTCGGCCTCGATGGCACGGAAATCTACGACGTGCTCGGCCTGACCCCGGATGTGAAACCTCAACAGGATCTCACGCTCCGGATCACTCGAGCCAACGGAGAATCCGAAGACATCGCGGTGACCTGTCGTATCGATACGCCAATCGAAGTCGATTATTACCAACACGGCGGCATCCTTTCCTACGTGTTGCGTCAAATCATCGCTCGTAACTGATAACCATTCCGACCGGAGAACTTTTCATCAGTTCTCCGGTCTTCTTATAGCAGTGGAAAACAAATCACAGTTTTTGGTTAATCCCGATAGCGACCCGGTGGCGATCCGCGTCGAAGGGAAGGCCAATTTTAAAAACTGCGGCGGCATGAAGGATTTTCTTAATAAGATGATCAAACATGGGAAACGCCGCTTCGTGATGGATTTTGACGCCTGCGCCGGCATGGACAGCACGTTTCTCGGCGTGATGGCTGGCACAGCCCTGCAACTGCGCAAGACCGATCCTCGCGGATCGCTGGTGGTCAGCCACCTGAATGAGCGCAACAACGAGCTCGTGCATAATTTGGGATTGAATCGCCTCCTCACTGTCGATGATGGCGCCGAGGTGTCGCGGAATGACACGTCATTTTTGCAGAGCGCGCTTATCAGCGACGAGATCCAAGCGGCTCGAGCTGTGCTCGATGCTCACCGCAATCTCGTCGAAGCCGACGGCGACAACGCCGCGAAATTCCAGGACGTCATGTCCCACTGCGAAAAGCAGCTGGGCGAGGATACCTAGGTGTCAAAGTGCCGGAACAGCTATACTGTTCAACGTGCTCTTAGTTGACCCGTTCGAGTCTCAGCGGTTAACACATGGGGATGCCCCCTGAAAATGTGATGAGTCGTCGAACCTTTGTGGGTTCGACTGCTGCGGCCAGTCTTGCGACGTTAATGGCCACTCCTAATAATGTGTTTGCTGCCGGTAGTTCCGAGCGAATCCGGGTCGGATTGATCGGCTGCGGTGATCGTGGTTCGGTATCGGCCGGTATCGTCGACTGTGTCGAAGCCGACCCAACGATCGAACTGGTGGCGATGGGGGATTTGTTTGAGGATCACCTCAACGATGCTCCGAAGAACACGGAGGAAGCCATGGCGAAGCGGGGCCTGCCCTTTAAGGACATTTTCAAAGTCACCCCCGAGCGCATGTTCTCCGGCTTCGATGCCTACAAGCGCGTGATCGAGTGCGATGTAGATCTCATCATTCTGGCCACGCCGCCCGTGTTCCGTCCGATCCATTTCAAGGCTGCGGTTGCGGCCAATAAACATGTTTTTGTCGAGAAACCGATTGCGGTCGATGGGCCGGGAGTGCGCGATTTTCTCGAGACCACCGAGGTGGCCAGAAAGAAAGGGCTCACCGTCGTGGCGGGCACCCAAATGCGCCGGGCTACGCATCTCAATGAAGTGATGGATTACATCCACGACGGCGGAATCGGCGAGGCAATCGCGGGGCACTCCGTGCGCGTCGGTGGTGGATTGATGAACTTTCGCAGCACGGAAGCCATTCGCCAGACCTCATGGTCGGACATGGAATGGCAACTGCGCCGTTGGCTGTTTACGGTCTGGGCTTCAGGCGATTTCATTGTCGAACAACACGTCCATAACCTCGACCTGCTCAACTGGGCGATGGGCGGACCACCCATTAAAGCTTCGGGTTTTGGCGGACGCCAAACGCGAACCGACTCAATCTACATGAACGAGTGGGATCATATGTCGGTGGAGTATGAATATGCCAACGGCGCGAGTATTACCCATTTCGGCGCGCAAGTGGACGGCATTGCCCACCGTAATGATATGCGCATTCAGGGAGATAAGGGTGAGGTGCTACTGACCTTCGGCCGCGCCGAAGTCATGGGAGCGAACGCCAAAAAATTCCCCGGTTCCCGCACGGTGAAACCACCCGTGCAGCAATACAAAGAGACGCTGGATTCGATCCGGAACAGCCAGGCTATCAACGAAGGCAAACGCATCGCCGAGACGACCATGACCGCGATTCTCGGACGCCAGGCAGCTTATTCAGGTCGGGCAGTCAGCTGGGGCTGGGCGATGAATGCGTCCAAGGAGGACCTGACTCCGGCCGAGTGGAAGTGGGGCGAGCATCCTCTCACTCCTCCTGCCGTGCCTGGTCGCTACAAACTTACCTGAGCCAAATTATGAGAACTGAATTGCTGGTTTATGGAGGTAGGGCGTGCTCGCCGAGCGCGCCGCAGCTTCCCGCCAGATGAAACCGGCGGTCTCGGCGAGACCGCCCTACCTCTTCAACAGAGTCCCCAAATATAGCCCTCAAGGCAGCTTTAGTTACTCTGAGCGGACCATCGGTAAAACCGATTAATTCATACCATGAAAAACATACTCCTATTCGGACTCAGTCTTGTATTCGCCGGCCAATTGGTGGCCGACGAATCGGCCTGGAAACCACTCTTCAATGGTCATGATCTATCCGGCTGGGCTGACGTGAATACGAGTCCGGAGACCTGGTGGGTAGAGGATGGCGAATTACGCTGTAAGGGGCTGCCGATTGGAGTCATGCGTTCCGCCCAACAGTATGAGAATTTCATTCTGGAGATCGAATGGATGCATGAAACTGCGGGAGGTAACTCAGGCGTATTTATTTGGAGTGAAGGCACGCCTTATCCCGAGAAGACTCTTCCCAAGGGTGTCGAAGTTCAGATGCTGGAAAACGAATTCTATAAGATCCACAACCGGGTTCGAGGTTACGTGAGTGGTGAGCTCTTTGGATCGATGGGACTTGAAGTCGTGCCGGATAATCCCCGAGGCGCTCGAAGCATGTCCACGGAGTATCGCTGCAAAGGAAAAGGAGAGTGGAATAAATATGTCGTCGTCGCGGTCGATGGCGTGGTGAAGCTTTCGATCAACGGCAAGTTCGTGAACGGCATCCGTGAATCAGCGCGCAAGAAAGGATACCTCTGTTTGGAGTCGGAGGGCGCCCCCGTGCGTTTCCGCAACATCCGCATCATGGAGTTGCCGAGCGGCGGTGCGAGCGGTGATGAAATCGCCGCAATGGTGGAGTAGGGGGGAAGAGGGGGGAATGAAGCGGCGGTCTCGGTGAGACAGCCCGACCTTTTTGAAGGAAACACATGAGGGCCTCGGTAGGGCGTGCTCGCCGAGCGCGCCAGCAATGGCATGGGGATGCGGTGAGTTGCGATCAGACTGAGAGGCAGATGCGGACGACACGGAAGATATCCTTCCCGACACCAGAATCGGTGGGATTGCCTTCTGCCTTCTGTGCCTTATGTGGCTATCAATCCAATCTCTGAGAGGCAGGTCGCGGGAATTGCCACAAAAGGCACAAGAAGCACAAAAGCTAGGGAACTGCAGAGAGCGGAGAAAGGTAGGGAGGGACCGCCCGGTCGTTTGGTAACCGTATCTCGGGACTTTCGAGAACGAGAACGATCCGCCTTCGCCAAGGCATCCTCCTTTGCCGAGGCTTCGGCGAACATGTCGGCGGACAGGGAACGAGTAAGAGAGGGGACTTAGTCTATTATACCGCGCCTCAACGGTGCGCAGATGATCAGTCGCCTTGATACTTGGGACTTCGCGCCATCGGCGCGCTTGGTCCTTCCGCGCCTCCGGCGCGGTTTTGTGCTTTCTCACTTGTGTTCCCGCAGAAGCGGCGAGAAAGAGCTGGGGGTGGAGACTGCACCTAGACCGATACTGACTCAAGCCGCCGATGATCGGTGCAATTATTGGGCCTACCTGTTTGAAGGGGGATTCTTTGTATTCGGGATGGGTTTCGTGAATATGCAGAGCCTGTTGCCGGCGCTCATTCTCGAGGAAGGTGGACCGAGTTGGGTCGCGGCCTACATGCCCACCATTATGGTGATCGGGTTATTTGGCATTCCGATGCTGAATGCCGGCTGGGTCGATCGGTTGAAACAACTCAAGCCGTTCGTTAAACTCACGGGGTTTTTCCAGCGCGTGGTCTACCTGGTCATTGGCGTGGTATTGGTTTGGGGCGGACTCACCGGTTCGGCGGTGTGGATAACCCTCGCCGCGGCGCCTCTGTTGTCGGGAATCTTAGGTGGGGTGGGATTCGCCGCCTGGCAACGACTCTACATGAACTCGGTGCCGGCCACGAAACGGGCATCCAATCTGGCGTTCCGTTTTCTGATCGGCGGCATCACCGGTATCGTGGCCGGGGCCCTGATTAAATGGATCCTAGGCCATTACCCTGGGACCACGGGTTACGGACTACTTCATTTTTGCGCCGCATTTCTGTTTTTCGCTTCATGGGCGATGCTCTTTGTGGTCAAAGAGAAACCACCCGAAGTTGAGCCCGAGCAGGAATCGGTGGCCGAACCCTCGGCTCTCAAGGAAGGGGTTTGGACGGTGCTTAAACGCTACTTTGCTCCCGGACCTTTGCGCCGATCACGACGTTGTTTTGTGGGCGCATTGTTTTTCATGCACGCCTTCAGCCTGGTGGTGCCGTTTTACGCGGTGACTTTACTCACGCGGCTCGATCAGCCCAAAAGTTTCTTGGGTATCCTCGCGATGTGGCAGATGGGCGGACAATCGGCGGGGAACTTGTTAGCGGCCGCCGTGGGCGACCGCTGGGGTGGCCGGGCGACGTTCGGTTTCGGTTTGATCGCGGTCTGCGTTACGGTCGCGGTCGCCCCGTTTATGACCGATCCTTTGCATGCCCAGATTGCCTACGCCGCCTTTGCCATGAGTATGATGGTGATGTTCATCGGCAAGGACACGCTGCTGATGGAGCTCAGCCCAGAGAAGGGCCAATCGAGTTATTTGGCCGGGATGGCGATGATCACGATGATTTCACTACTCTTGTATGGTGGTATCGCCCAGCTGCTGTGGAGCAGTCTCGGCGGCTTCAACTCATTGGCGACGGTGGCCATCGTCTTGTGTGTGATAGCATTTGGATTCCTGTCCTTTGTGGAAGATCCCCGGGGGGCTCGAATCAACCCCCTCTTGGCGATTCGCCGCGGAATTCTACGGGTGTTCCGTTAAACGCCGTCAGCCCGCGCTGATGAATCCGGAAATCGGATCGTTTTGTGCCTTCTGTGCCTTATGTGGCTATCAATCTAATTGCTGAGAGGCAGGTCGCGGAAATTGCCACAAAAGGCACAAGAAGCACAAAAGCTAGGGAACTGCAGAGAGCGGAGAAAGGTAGGGAGGGACCGCCCGGTCGTTTGGTAACCGTATCTCGGGACTTTCGAGAACGAGAACGATCCGCCTTCGCCAAGGCATCCTCCTTTGCCGAGGCTTCGGCGAACATGTCGGCGGACAGGGAACGAATAAGAGTAAGATTCAGAGTCCTGAGGCGCCCTATCGGGGCGCTCGCTGACCAGTCGTCTTGTTACTTGCATGTCCGCCGGAGCCTTGTCGGCGGAGGAATACTTGGAACTTTGAACTTCCGCACCAGCGGCTTGTTACTTCCGCGCCAGCGGCGTGGTAGTGATACCTATCCGCAAATCCGGTTTGCCAGCAGTGGGGTAGGCGGACCATGTTTCTCGTTCCATGGCTGAAACCGGTGAAAATTCCTCTGCTACCTTAGATCGTATGTCGCTACCTGATGATGGTGGTCATTTCGGACGCTACGGCGGTGTCTTCGTCCCGGAGACGCTCATGACCGCTCTCAAGAAGCTGGGGGAAGTTTACGCGGAAGCCCGGGCGGATGAGAACTATATCACCGAATTGCGGGGCCATTTGAAGGAGTTTGCCGGCCGTCCGACGGAATTGTATCACGCCAGCCGCCTGACCGAACACTGCGGCGGAGCGAAGATTTATCTTAAACGTGAGGATTTGCTCCACACCGGAGCGCACAAGATCAACAACGCCATTGGCCAAGCACTCCTCGCCAAACGCATGGGCAAGAAACGCATCATTGCTGAGACCGGTGCCGGTCAACACGGCGTCGCCACGGCGGCGGTCTGCGCCAAATTTGGCCTCGAATGTCGCGTCTATATGGGTGCGGTGGATATGGAGCGTCAGTCGCTCAACGTTTTCCGGATGCGTCTCATGGGCGCCGAAGTGATCGGCGTCGAAGCCGGTCAAAAGACCCTCAAGGAAGCGATCAACGAAGCCATGCGCGATTGGGTGACCAATGTGCGCGAGACCCACTACATATTGGGTTCGGCGTTAGGATCGCATCCGTATCCCATGATGGTCCGCGATTTTCACCGCGTGATTGGTCAAGAAACCAAAGCTCAAGTTTTGGAACGCGAAGGTCGTCTCCCGGACGAGATGATCGCCTGCGTCGGCGGAGGCTCCAATGCGATTGGTTTTTTCTTTGATTTCCTCGAAGAGGAATCAGTCCGCCTCGTGGGCGTTGAAGCAGGCGGTCGGGGGATCACTCGGGGTGATCACGCTGCTCGATTTGAGGGCGGCAAACTCGGCGTGCTGCAAGGCTGCAAAACCTTTATTCTACAAGACTCCGACGGACAGATCGAACTGACTCACTCCGTTAGTGCTGGTTTGGATTACGCTGGAATCGGCCCGGAACACGCGTATTACCGCGACCGGGGTCGCATCGATTATGCGCATGCGAGTGACGATGAAGTCCTGGAAGTCTTCCAGCTTTTCTCCCGCCTCGAAGGCATTCTGCCCGCATTGGAATCGACTCATGCCTTAGTGCACGGTATCAAGCGCGCCAAGGAAATGGGCAAGGACGAGATCCTGATCATTAATTTGAGTGGCCGAGGAGACAAGGACGTGGCCCAAGTCCAGCAGCTGCTGGACTTGGAAGTATCAAGTTCCAAGTAACAAGTTCCAAGAGACTGAGAAGAACCAAGTCCTGCGGCCTTTTGGGCCGAATTTACAAACTTCAATTAACAAGATGACTGCACCTGGCGGAGAACTAAGCGAACGCACTTTTGGATTTGCTCGCGATGTGAGAAAGGCGGTCAACCAACTGCCTAAAACTCTCTCTGCTCGGGAAGATTCCAAACAGTTGATTCGCTCGTCGGGTTCGGTGGCGGCAAATTACCTCGAGGCTCAGGAAGGACTCAGTCGCAAAGATTTCTTCTACCGCCTGAAGGTCTGTCGGAAAGAAGCCCGAGAGTCGCAGCTTTGGCTCGAATTACTCGCTGAAGATGGCGGTAAGACCGTGAGCGAAGAGTTGGATCGCCTTATCGACGAAGCCAATCAGCTCACTCGAATTTTCTCATCGATTGTTAAAAAGCAGGACGAGTCCGAGGATTAGGTTTCTTGGAATTTGATACTTGTCACTTGGAACATCGCGCCAACGGCGCGCACAGGACTTCTTCTTTCAGATCAAAAATTGCCGAAAAGAGGCACGGGAATCCCAGCTTTGGCTCGAGCTTTTGGCCGAGCTGGCAAAGGACATTCCACTCGAAGAGCTGGACCGTTTGATCGACGAAGCTAATCAATTGACTCGTGTTTTTTCGTCCATTTCCAAGAAGCAGGAAGACTCCGAGTAGTCTTAGTGCCATTGGGACGTCGTCGCGAAGCGGCGACCGCTAAATAGTCTTCTTGAAACTTGTCACTTGGAACTTGGAACTTCTTCTCATGTGACGAGATACTCGTCCCATGAGAAGTATGACCGGATTTGGCCGAGCCTCGGCATCAGTGGCTGACGCGTTAATCGTAGTTCAGGTGAATTCGGTTAACCGGAAGTCATTGGATCTTTCGATGCGGATTCCCGACGCGTGGTCGCCCTTGGAAACTAAAGTCACCGAGAAGGTTCGAGCCGTTGCTCGACGCGGGAAGATCCATCTGGTCGTAAGCATGGAGGCGCAGGGCGGGGCGGAAGGTCAGACGGCGGCTCACCTCAAGCGGCTGGCGAAGTTGTCTGCGGAAAACAACGTAGCGTTTGCGCCGGACACGCGGCTGTTGTGGGACTTGGCCAACGATCGGCGGACTCTCTCCGAACCCGACCTTACGGAGGTCTTGGAGGTCGCGATTCTCGATGCAGCCGAACAGGCGCTACAGTCTTTTGCTGGGATGCGAGCCACGGAAGGGGAGGCTTTGCTGACCGATTTCCTTAAGCGCATTGAAACTATCAAACATCACGTGGCGGCGGTGGCTAAGCGCTCGCCGCAAGTCGTGACTGATTACCGGGAGAATTTGATCAAACGCCTACGCGATGCGGACCTCGAATTAGATGTAGAGGACGATCGGGTGTTAAAAGAAGTGTGTCTCTTCGCCGACCGTTGCGATATCACCGAAGAGATCACCCGACTCGATAGTCATTTGGATCAGTTCGAAGGACACCTCAAAGGCGACGGGGAGATCGGTCGCAAGGCGGAGTTTATTCTCCAAGAGATCGGCCGCGAAATTCACACCATCGGCAGCAAGGCCAATGACCTCCAGCTCTCGAAGCATGTCATTGAATTGAAGAACGAGCTCGAGCGGATTCGCGAGCAGATCGCAAATGTGGAGTAGGACGCGCGGTGGCGTGGAGACACCGCTGATCGAATCTCATCCGTTTTGAGGCGATGTTTTTTGTAACCTCGGCAGAGTAAAGGCGTCCTTCTGGTTAATGACTGCCCCTAGATTCGTCACACAATTACTTCGATTTCGTGATAGTTGGTAACGCGGGCTCATTGTTGGGCTCCTTTTTAGTGTTTCCGAGTCGGTAGCACCGGCCCAAGAGGTAGGGGTGCTCTCCAATCTGTCCACCCGAGGAGAAATCGTGGAAGACGGTGAGCATCTTATCGGTGGATTTGTATTGGCTGGTGAGGGGGCACGCCGATTACTCATCCGGGGGTTGGGGCCGGGATTGGCTGAATTTATTCCAATCGAGGAACTCGTGACGGATCCCGCCTTGGCGGTATTTTACGGGCGGGAAAAAATTGCAGAGAACGACGATTGGTCTTTCGGCACGGCGTCGGTGGAGATAGCGGAATTGGGTAACAGCCTCGGAGCGTTTCCCCTTTCCTCTGGTTCGTTGGACGCCGACTCGCTATTTCTTGGAACTTGATACCTGATACTTGCTACTTCGCGCCGTCTGGCGCGCTCGGGTTCTTCATCGAATAGATGAAGTAGATCACAACGCCGATCACGATGCCGCTGTCGGCTACATTGAAGGTGGGGTAGATGTAGCTGCCGAAGTGAAAGTCCAGGAAGTCGACGACATGGCCGTAGGCGAGTCGGTCGATGAGATTGCCGACGATGCCGCCGCACAATAATCCGAAGCTGAGCTGCATCCAGCATTCGCGCAGATTCAGGGAGCGGCGCCAGAAGTAAATGGCGACCAAGGTGATCAGCGCCAGTATCGCCAGCATGGTGCTACGACCGGTGAAGAGACTCCAGGCAGCGCCAGTATTGCCCACGTGCACGAGATGGAAAAAACCGTCGATGACGGGGATCCAGCGTCCGGGGCCGTAGGAAGGAAACGGGAGGCGATCGACGATCCAAAGTTTGGTGAGCTGGTCCAGCACCAGCACGGTTACACTCAGAATCCAAAGCAACCGATACGCCTTGAGGCGTTCCCAACGGTCCGGCGCGGGTGGGGCCGAATCGGACTCGGGGGGGAGGGCTTCCATGGGATGGATGAGCGAGACCTCAGTCTCGCGCGCTTAGTCGTCGTAGCTGGTATCAGCCATGGCTGCCGCCGCTTCACCCATCTCGCCGCCGAGACCGGCCTGCGTGCGCACCCGGTGGCGGTTGCGCTCGAGGTCTTTCTGCGTGGCTAAGGAGTAGCGGGTGAATGGCACAACCGCGAGGCGGTCCTTGTCGATCGGGATACCCGTAACTTCATCGAGACCGTAGGTGCCGTTCTTGATGCGAGTGATGGCCGCTTCGATTTCGGAGAGGGCTTCTTGCTCATTCGCGACCATCGAAAGGGCGAAATCACGGTCAAAGGTGTCGGTGCCTGCGTCGGCCATGTGTTGACCGTAGGAAGAGAGATCACCGGCGTCATCCTTGGCGGAACGCTTGAGCGTGTCTTCGGAGTGTTGGTCAATTTGGCCGGTGAGGTGAGCGCGGAGTTCGAGCAGCAATTTGAAATACTTGCGATACTTGGCGGGGATATCAGCGGGGTCGTCGTAGGTTGGTTTCTTCGTGGAAGCAGCGGGGTTGAACCCGAGGATATCCGCGAGGGAGGCCGCAGCGACATTCATGGGTTTGACCGCAGCTAACGTCGCTTCGATCGCGGCGGTTTGGTCCGCAACCTTGGCGGCCTTCTTCTTGGCGGAGGCCTTTTCCTTGGTCTTGGTGGTCTTAGC
>CAJXQX010000087.1 GCA_913058185.1 uncultured Verrucomicrobiota bacterium | reverse complement strand
CGAGATCAGCCTCGGTCTCGTGGGCTCGGAGATGTGTATAAGAGACAGCCCCACAGCTGACCCGACTCATATGCCACCTCTCAAGATCCTGTTCGTTTCTCCAGAAGTTGATCCATTCGTCAAAGTTGGCGGTCTCGCCGACATGGTGGGGTCGTTGCCCAAAGACCTCGCGGCGATGGGCCACGATGTGCGCGTCGTTTGTCCGGCCTATGGCAGCATCAAAATAGACGATGACTGGAAAGCTCGCGGAGAACCTCTCGGCGTCGACGTCGGATCAGGCACGCATTGGGGCCGAACTTGGGAAACCCACCTACCCGATTCCGAGGTGCCACTCTACTGTCTCGAACACGGCGAATTCTTCGATCGCCCCGAAGTCTATGCGGGCCCGTGGGGCGACCACCCCGACAACGATCTGCGCTTTTCGTTCTTTTGCCGCGGATCGCTCACGCTCTGCCAACAACTCGGCTGGATTCCCGACGTCGTGCACTGCCACGATTGGACGACCGGGCTCATTCCTCTGATGCTCAACACGGTCCTGCGCGACACCCCGATCGGCCAAGCCGCCACGGTCTTCACGATCCACAACCTCGAGCACCAAGGTTATTGTGATCAGCGCGCGTTGGACTTCGCGCACATCCCTGTCGCTGAGTTTCGCGATGACAGTGCCGAGTCCCACGGCAAGGTGAACATGATGAAGGCGGGGCTCTACCACTCGACCAAGATCACGACGGTCAGCCCCACCTACGCCGAGGAAATCAAAACCGAATCAGGAGGCTTCGGCCTCGACCATGTGCTGCGTTTCCGCGCGGCAGATCTACTCGGTATCGTCAATGGCATCGATACCGACGGCTGGAACCCAGCGATCGATCAAACGATCCCGAGCACCTACACGGCCGACGATTTGAGCGGCAAAGCGGTCTGCAAAGCAGAACTGCAAAAGCAACTTGGCCTAGTAGTGAACCCGGACATTCCGTTGTTTGGTGTCATTTCCCGTTTCGCCACGCAGAAGGGCCTCGATCTTCTCGCCGAGTGTCTGCCCAAAGTGCTCGAAGGCATGCAGGTGCAATTCGCGGTGCTCGGTAGTGGTGACGGCGAATTAGAAACCATGTTCAGAGCTGCGACCGCCCGCTTCCCAAGCAAGTTGGGACTACACGTCGGGTTCAATGCGAAGCTCGCCAAACTCATCCAGGCCGGCAGCGATTTTTTTGTGATGCCCAGCCGCGCCGAGCCCTGTGGCCTCACTCAACTCTACGCCATGCGCTACGGCACCCTGCCGATTGTGCGGGCGACCGGCGGCCTCATTGATACCGTCGACCAATACGGCGAAGGCACGACCGAAGGCACCGGATTCAAATTCGAAGACGCCACTGCTCTCGCCCTCGCCAACACCATCGGCTGGGCCTGCTCAACCTACTACGATCAACCCGAAGCCTACCGCCAACTTCAAGCCAACGGCATGGCCCGCGACTTCAGTTGGGGAGCCTCCGCCAAGAGCTACGTCGACGTCTACCAATGGGCCATCGCCGCCCGCCGCGGTGAGGCGACCGTCGACGTCTGATTAAGCAACGACTGCAACGAAGCTGTTTTAACCACAGTTTTCACAGATTAACCCAGATCCACTCCACCGCTAGTGCTGGTTCGGTTGAATTACTTTGGGTCACATTCCCCGAAGCTTGCTTCGGCTTGGCTGTAGCCGGGCTCGGTGAGCCCGGTGCGGTGGAGTGAATCACTGTTCCGAGAGGCAGAAACCGGGGTCAGCGACCTCAGCTACATTTGGCATTTAGGAAATGTCCCGGAGCTTGCTCCGGGGGTCTTTACTCTAATCTGTGAAATCTGTGGTTAAAAAATAAGCCCACCCTGCTGCTGGTTTTTTAAACACCAAGGTCGCAAAGAGAGCCAAGCCATCCCGATGGAACGTCGGGTAGGAACGGAGAGGCAGGGGTTTTCTTGTCGTAGAGGACATGGAGGGAACACTGAGGTCACGGAGCTAACTCCGCGCTGATCGACTGGAGACTGAGAGAAGCATCACACTGTAGCAGGTAGGGCGTGCTCGGCGAGCGCGCCGCGGTTGGCTGGATTTACCGACAGGATGAAACCGGCGGTCTCGGCGAGACCTCCCTCCCTTTGCTGGGTTTGAGCAAAAGGTCGCGAAGAACGCGGAGCTACTCCGATGGATCGTTGGGGTTTAGAAGGGGTCAGGTCGGTAAAAATGAACTTCCTCCTTCGTTCCGTCTCGCGGAACTATCGGCGGACAAGTCGACGGTGGGTTCACACTTTTAAACGACGCTGCCCCCACATCAGCGATACGGTTGATTGAGCTCCACCGGGTGATTGGCTTGTTTCTTGGCGCGTAGGCGGAGATTCAACATTTCCACGCCAAAGGCGAAGGCCATAGAGAAGTATATATATCCTTTCGGAATGTGATGCCCGAAGGCTTCACCGATCAGCATCACTCCGATCAGAATAAGGAAACTCAGTGCCAACATTTTGAGCGTCGGATGACGGTTGACGAAATCGCTGATTGATTTCGCAGACCACAACATAATGCCCATAGCGATCACCACCGCGGCGATCATCACGCCCAGAACATCGGCCATACCCACCGCCGTGATCACGGAATCAAGCGAGAACACGACATCGAGTATCAAAATTTGAACGACCACCGCATTGAATGTCACTGAGCCCAGTTTCGTGGTGGCATGGCCGTCTTCGCCTTCAAGTTTTTCGTGAATTTCGAATACGCTCTTGCCGACCAAAAACAAACCTCCCACCAGCAGGATGAGGTCTTTGCCCGACATGCCGTGATTCAATAGCGGCAAGGTGAAGAGCGGTGCCGTGAGCTCCATCAGCCAGGAAATGCCCATCAGCATTATGATGCGCATTACGAGCGCCAACATGAGGCCGACCTTGCGCGCCTTGTCCTGCTGCTGGGGCGGCAACTTCCCTGCTAGGATCGAGATGAAGATGATGTTATCGATGCCGAGCACCACTTCGAGCGCAGTCAGCGTGAGCAACGATACCCAGATCTGTGGGTCAGCAATCCATTCCATAACTCGCCACCTAGGCGGAACGGCCCCGGGACGTCAACCGATCCACGCCAATCCAATCCGTAACCAAAGTGGAATCGCGATCAATCCAACCGCCGTCGTGCCGATCACGACCTGCACCGCCGTCAGCGGCTTCCCGCCATAATGACGGGCGATCAAAATCGGAATCACGCCGGCCGGCATCGCGGCTTCGACCATCATCACGCGTTTCAATTCCAGACTGATGGGCAACACCTTCGCGAGCCCCAGAAATATTGCCGGAAACAATACCAACCGCAACGCACACGCGGCCGGGGTCACTCGGGCCGAAAACAACTGAGCGGGTCGTCGCAGCGATTCCGACAACGTCGAGCCGATCGCAATCAACCCGATCGGGATCGCACACGCCGCCGCCATCCCGATCGTAGTGTCCACCGCCGCTGGCATCACCGCATCGAGTCCCATGACGTTCCCCGCCCCCGCGGCCAACAACGCGATCACCGGACCACTCACCAACCGTTTCCAGCCATCGCGTAACGACAACCCAGAAAGCACGAGCACGCCCACCGTCCAAATGGCCACCTCACAGCCCACGTTATGCACCAGGAGGACCCCGATGCTCTCCGGACCGAACAGAGACTGCATCAGCGGGATCGGAATGTAGCCGTAGTTAAAAATACCCACCGCAAATGCAAAGGTCCGCAGCCCCTTCCCCTTCGAAAATCCTAGGCCTCGCCCGATCCACCACGCTAACAGAATTCCACCCGCCATCGTGCCAAACCCCACCAGTGGCGGCCAAAACACATTACGCGGATCAGCCAACGCCGGGTTACCCAATACGTTTTTAAAAATCAGTGCCGGATAAAGCACATTGACCACCAACTTAAGTAGACTCGCGTCCGATTCCGCCGTCAGCCACCCCGCATAACGAGCAACAGACCCGATCGCAATCAGGGCGAAGATCGGCGCGATCAGGGCAAGAAGTTCGAAATAAGTAGGCACGCCCAACACGCCAACCACCCGCGTCATTCACGGCGAGACCGATCTCATTCTCCATCCTCCTCTTTCTCGCTCTTCGTTCTCTTACTCGAGACGTAGCCCAGGTGCCCCGACGCTTTCGGATTCAACTCCTCTGTCTCGAGAACGAGAACGAGGAACGAGTAAGAGTAGCGAGATTTGGGCGCGACCGGGCCGCGTTTCCGAACACGAATCTTAAGCCAAAAACCCCTCCCTCCCCGGACGAGCCCTTACACCCCACCGTCCTAAATTCTTTCTCTTTCCTCTTTATCTTTCCCCTTTCTCCTCACCGTCTCTCAGCCCGATTCCAATCCCACTCGTCCTTACACGCTTACTCGTTCTCTAAACCGAGCATGAGTTACGGCCCCACCCCGCCGCCCTCTTCAACTCCCCAGCTGGAGAAAGATAAAGAGGAAAGAATAAACAGAAAGAAACCGGAAGCGAGGGCCACTCCAACCCACCACTACACTATTCCGCCGCCGCAACCGTGCCCGCGAGGTGCGCGGTGGTCCAAGCTGACTGGAAATTAAACCCACCCGTGATACCGTCGATATCGAGCACTTCTCCGGCAAAATACAGTCCGGCGCAGCGCCGACTTTGCATGGTTTTGAAATCCACTTCGCGCAGTCGCACCCCGCCACACGTCACGAATTCCTCCTTATTCGTGCTCTTACCCGTCACCGCAAATTCACTCGCCACCACCGCTCGCACCAGCGCGTTGAGCGACTTCTTCGGTAAACTCACCCAGGTCACGTCCTCCGCGATCTCCGCAGCCTCAACCAGTCGCTCCCAAAGTCGTCCGGGCAAACCCACGGTGTTCGCGTTGCGCACCCGCTTCTTCCCCAGCTCCTGACGACCCATCGCCAAACGTTCGCGCACGCGTTCCTCGTTGGCCTCACCGCTCCAAGCCACCCGCACCGTGAAATTATAATCGAGGGCCGCCAGCTCACGCGCCCCCCAGGCCGAGAGCCGTAATACACCCGGACCGCTTAGTCCCCAATGGGTCACCAGCACGGGGCCGCGCTCCTTCAGCTTGGTGCCCGGCACCGTCACTTCGGCATCCGGCACCGCCAGACCTTCGATTCCTTGCAGTCGCGCATCGTCAATTTGGAACGTGAACAGCGACGGCACCGGCGGTTCGATCGTGTGGCCAAACGAAGCCGCAATATCATGCCCTCCTGATCCGCGATTCCCACCCGTGGTCACGATCACCCGATCATAACGCTCCACCTCGCCGTCGCCTAAAGTGAGTCTAAATCGTCCGTCCTCCGCACACACGACCGACCGCACGGGCATTCGCACCCGCACCACCACATCGGCCTGAGCCCCGCTCTGCTGCAAACAATCCACGATCGTGCCCGAATCATCGGTGATCGGAAACATACGCCCGTCGGGTTCAGCCTTCAGTTCCACCCCACGCGCCGCAAACCAGGCCACCGTCTCCCGCGGCCCGAACCGATTCATCGGTCCAATCAACTCTCTCGAACCACGCGGATAACGCTTCACCAATTCACGCGGCTCGAAGCAGGCATGCGTCGTATTGCAACGGCCGCCGCCCGATATACGCACCTTGGCGAGCACATGGCCGGTCGCCTCGAACAGCACAACCCGGGCCGTCGGAGCCGCCTCCGCCGCGGTGATGGCGGAGAAATACCCGGCCGCTCCGCCGCCAATTACTGCAATTTTCAAATCTGCCATTTTGGATAGGTCATACTGCATTTAATTCGTGTGCTTTCGGAGTTAATAAAACCAGCCTTCATTATTCCTGATGACCTTTGCCGCGTTGAAGTCCCTCGCCGATGACGAGATCGTTGCCACGCGCGACGAGCTTCCCGACGAGCTGGCCGCTTTCGCCGCCAAGATTCCGGTGCTACACCACTTCCACCCTCCCGCCGAGATGCTAGACGAGGAGTTGGAGCCGGACCTCCTCGGCCTGTTTGTCGGCGCACCTCACGGCGAAGACACCGGGGAAGGCACCGACGTGCCCGCCCAGATCTTCCTCTTTCTGGGTAACCTCTGGGAATTCGCCGAAGCCGACGAAAATACCTTCCTAGATGAGGTGCGAATCACCTATCTGCACGAGCTGGGACACTACCTGGGGTGGGATGAAAATGACCTCGCTGCCCGGGATCTGGATTGATTTACCGGACTTTTCCTCACCCTTTGGGACATAATTGTTGGAACATCCCCTGTAATTCGGCATTCCCATCGGACGAAGCCCGTGCATAGTGCGGGAAGAAATCCTCTCGATATGAAGCGTTTTATCATCCTCGCCCTAGGCCTTTTGGTCACGACTCTCGCCCTGCAAGCTGAGCGCACGTTGCCGCGCAAAAACTACGTAACGCGTATTGAATCCTGCGAAGCTATCATTCGCGAATTCCAATATAATCCCGCTACGCGCATCCCAACCGAGGTGCTACAGCGGGCTCAGACGATCATCATCACCAATCAATTTAAGGCCGGATTCATCTTCGGGGTGAAGGACGGATACGGCGTGGTGCTCGCCCGTCGCGACGACGGTTCTTGGAGCCTACCGGGCTTCATCAACGCCGGTGAAATGAGCTTCGGCCTCCAAATCGGAGCCAACGCCATCGAGACCATCATCGTCATCACGGACAAGTCGGTCCAATCGCTGCTCTACAAAAACAAGTTCAACCTCGGCGTGGACGCCAAGGCAATCGCTGGTCCTCGGGCCGCCGAAGCTGAGAAGATCACCACCCTGCTCGATGAGGCGCCAATCCTTATTTACAACAAGAAGAAGGGCCTCTTCGCCGGCGCCACGATCAAAGGCGGCTGGCTCTCCGCCAACAACCGCGGCAATCGCTCCTACTACGAGACTCGCTATTCCCTGCCGGAGATTCTCATGGGCGATTGGGTGCCATCTCAACCTGAGGTGAAACATCTGCGCGATTTTGTAACGCAAATTGCTCGCTGAGCGGCCGAGCACATCCCTCCCCGCAAACGTTCAACCCGAGCTTTCACCGCTCGGGTTTTTTGTATCCACCCGACTAGGGATTAAACACGGTCAGCGCGGGGCGACTGAGTGATTCGAGCAATGTCGCCTCGTCGGCCCACTCGCATTTTCCGGTGCGCTCGTTGCCGTCGAGCAAAGCGACGAATTCCAACTGATCCCCCGTCGCCCAGGCTTCCACGATGTTGATCGCGGGCAAAGTCTGACGTCCCATAATCTCAATCGTCGGCAAATCAAGTCGATCCCCGAATGAACGGTAAATCACCTCGGTGCAGACCAATTTGTCGCTGCTAAAGAAATCAAAATCAAAGTCGTAGGGTTTACCCACGTGGCTGAAAGCGTTGGCGATAACATGTCGTTTCTCCTCCACCGATAACTTTGGTCGCAAAACGGCCACCGCATCCGCCTCACCCACCGAGTGATCGAGCGAGGTGAAAACCACGCCTTCACTCACGGCCTCGATCACACGCAGTTCGTGACCCTGAGCGTCGGGCGCAGCGAATTTCTCCTGCCAGCGCGCGCGGGATCGTCCGCCAAACCCATCGCCGCCAGGTCTTCGGTCGAGCCCACATAAAGCGCCGCGTGCGGCCAATAGCCGGGTAGGAACGCGTGAGAGAGATACCAATTACGGCGCTCAATCAGGATGTCGCCGGGCTCCAGCAATGGTCGCAAGCGATCCAAAAGCTCCGGAGTGATCAAGGATTCCCCATTGCGCGGGGCGCGAATCTTAGCATCGCCCACCAGCGTCGAAATCGCCGCGCTCACTCGATAGTAGCCGCCCCCTAAAGTCTGTTGCACGTCAGACGCATTTTGAAACCCAAGATACGTTCGCCCAACTCCGCGGTGCGCTCGCCCGCGTTCGTGATCACGTGATGAAATGTCGTATAGGGTTCGGTCGCTTTAAGCCCCAGGCCCAACTCATCCCAACGAGGCAAAGTCGCATGGCAATGGGCCTACCCATCCACCAACCATTGCCGATGGGCGATGTTGCCGAGGTTGGCCCGGATACGATCGTAAGTCCCCGACTCGAGACCCCAGCGAGGTTCACCTTCGTTGAGCTTCCTCGCTGTGCTCAAATGCGAGGACAAATCGCGCCGAATAATCGTAGAGCACCGCCGCCGCCGTATAATGGACCAACAGCGCGCGTAGCCTCAGCTTCTCGTCCTCGATTTGGGCGAATCGTTGATAACGCCAGACGTTGCGAATCAACGCCGAGCGCAGCGAAATATACGTCACCAACATGCGGCGCATTTCGTCGTCATCCTCCGGTCGATAATAAGAGCGCTCATCCGCGAACATCTCGATCTGGAATAGCCGAAACCTGCGCTCAAAATCTCCCAACCCTCAGACCACCGCGACTAATCCCCGTTCGTCTTCGCCCATTTGCGCATCGAGTCGCGAGGGGGGCATGTAGAAAACCGCGGGTCAACGCGGCCCACTTAGATTGCTCAGCTTTGGCTTTCACCATCCGGCAGCTTGAGAGTTTCAACCAGTTGGGCGATTACTTTATCGGCCACCTTCGCCTGCATCGCCGCTCGAATCAGTCCCTTGCCCTTCACCACCCCCGTGGTTTCAACCCACGTGCCACGCGGACCTTTTTGCACGATCGCCCAGTAGGCAAAAGGCACCTCGACCCTTTGCTGATCATCGGGTTCGGCATAACCGGTGGTAGCCACGCCAACCGTCGCGCCAAATTTTTGAACGACACCGCGCGCCATCTGTTTTGCGACTGTTTCGCTGACGGCGTTGCAGGCCTCGGCGGTTCCGCGGTTCACCCCCAACAGCTCGACTTTGGCATCAATCGTGTAGGTGGTCATACCTCCACGGAAAAAGTTGGACGCTCCCGGGATCAAACCCACGCGGGACTGCAGTTGTCCACAAGTCAGGCTCTCGGCGATGGCGAGGGAGCGTTTCGGATCGATCTCGAATCGCGCTTTGAGTCGCATCAGGTCGGCCCACTTGAGCTTGGCCAGAGGATTGGCCAAAGGCTTCTTCTTGCCCTTCACTTTTTTGCCTGCCTTTTCGGCGATAAATTTGCGCACGCGCCATCGATGGCTCTTGTCGATAATGTATCCGCAACAGGTAGGGGCGCCGCAACGGCAGGCATGCTCGTCGTAGTTTTCCCAATCGAAACCGTAGTCGTAATTGAGCTCCTCACCTTGCGCGATATCACGCCTCGCGGTGATCCAGATACCGCCCTCGGCATATTCGGGTTTACAGTTCGGATCGCAGGAGTGGTTGATCAATCGCGCCGTATTCCAAGCGACGTCACCATCGATGTCATAGGTCTGGTCTAGTTCAAAAATGTAGACGCAGCAGTCTTCGCCTTTTTCCCGGCGGGCACGGTGTAGTTCGTCCCGACGATCAGACTCGGCCTTCGTTATCTTATCGCCGACATATTCGATCACCCGAGTCCCCTTGGGGACATCCTTAGTCGCAGTGAGGCCGCGGCCATGCACCGTGGAGTCCGAGGTGCGGGCCCACGGTGACGTGCTCGGTTTCGGAGTCTTATTACTCATTTGATTTCTAAACCAACGGGGCAGTGATCGCTGCCCAAAATTTCGGGATTTATCCAGGCGCGTTGCAGACGAGGCAACAGTTGCTTCGACGCCATGAAGTAATCGATACGCCAGCCAATATTGCGGCCGCGGGCACCCGCCCGATACGTCCACCAAGAGTAGTGATCAGGCCCCTTTTCGAATTCACGGAAAGTATCGACGAAGCCGCCATCGAGGAAGCGGTCGAACCCCGCGCGCTCTTCAATCGTGAAACCGGGATTGCCGACGTTAGGCTTGGGCCGGGCTAAATCTATCTCCTTGTGCGCGACGTTGAGGTCACCACAGAAAATGACCGGCTTACGTTTCTCGAGCTCCGTTAAATAGGTGCAGAACTCCGCATCCCAGCGTTGGCGATATTCGAGGCGTCGAAGCTCGTTTTGCGCGTTGGGCACGTAAACATTGACCAGAAAATAGTCCTCGAATTCAACCGTCTGGGTGCGCCCCTCTTGGTCGTGTTCCTCGATGCCGATACCTTCAGTGATGCTGATCGGGGCGACGCGAGTGATCACACCCGTGCCGCTATAGCCCTTTTTCACCGCCGCACTGAAGTGCGCCTCATAGCCATCGGGCCATTCGACATGGGCGACATCAGTCTGCTGGCATTTCGTTTCCTGCAGACAGAGAACGTCGGGAGCGGTTTCCTGCAATATATCGAGGAATCCCTTCTTAAGCACCGCCCGCAGGCCGTTTACGTTCCAGGAGACAAGTTTCATGGCCGCGGAGGCTCCGGTGGCCGGGGCCGTTTTTCAACCATGATCCCGCCTTGAGACAAAAATTCTATCGTCGCATTTTTGCCAACTTACTTCATTAAGGTGAGTTCCGACACCCGACATACTATGCCTACTATTCTGATCATCGACGACGAGAAGGAGCTTTGCGTTATTCTCGAAGACCTTTTTTCCAGCGAAGGATTCAGGGTATTGTTGGCTTATGACGGCATTTAGGGTGTGCGCATCGCTCGAGCCCAACATCCGGACGTCATCCTCTCCGACATTCGGATGCCAGGCATCAGTGGTCACGAAGCGGTGGTGGAATTTCGCAAAATTCCCGAGCTGAAGGCGACACCGGTGATACTATTCACCGCTAGTGCCGATCTAGATGATATGCGACGCGGCATGGATGCAGGCGCTGATGATTACCTGTGCAAGCCGACGGAACTCAAAGCCATCGTACGCACAGTCAATAAACACTTGGCGCGCAGTGCGGCCCGCCGCGAAGAGGCCCGCGACGATCTCATGACGCAGCGAGCCAACACGGGCGCGATGTTGCCCACCGATTTGGTGGACCCACTGCACGAGATCATTGGTTGTGCCTCTGTGCTTGAGAGTGATGGCCACGTGATGACTCAGTCTGAGATCACCGAGTTTTCTCGAAACATCATCAATGGAGCCGAAACCCTCAATCAGCGCGTCGAAAACTTCATTCTCTTTTCTCGCATCCAGGCTAGGGCGTTGGTGATCAATGCACCTCGGTTGACCGACCTGTCGGCCCTTGTCACTAAAACAGCCCAACAAGTCACCGGCCGCCATCATCGAGCCCATACCCTACGACTCGAAGTGGAAGAAACCACCGGGGCCGTGAGCGTGGAACTACTCGCCAAAGCTTTGGCCAAAATCATCGATAACGCGTGCCGCTACTCAGTCGCCAGCGAATCGATCGACGTGAGACTTCAGGCTACGGACAGCGCATTCGAAATTGAGGTGCAAGACTACGGAATGGGCGTCGGACACGATCAACTTGAGCGGATGGAAACCGAGAGCCTTACTCGCGGATGCGGTATGTTGCTATCGCGGAAACTCACCGAGGCTATGGGCGGAACCTGGAATCTCGATAATCGACCCAAACACGGCGCCAAGATCACATTCCGTTTTCCTTTCCCGGACACGGATATTTAGTCCAAGAGTCATTTCCCGCCAGACATCGGCGGAAATTGCCAAACCCGACGCGATCTGTCCAAGGTCGACGTTCGCCTCTCTTTATGTCGTCGTTTACTCACCTCCCTCTTGGTCAACCGATCCCAGATCGGCCGCACGCGGTATCATGCAGCATCCCGACGATGCATGACGTGATCGGCTACGAAGAGAAAGATCCCGCGGTCACCAAACACCTCCGCAGTGGGTATCCCCGCTTCGTCCTGCACCAGTTTAACCAGCAACTCACCACCCTCGTTGCTACCGACCTTGCCCGAGAAAACGAAACGCTCTGGCTGACTTCCTCCTCTCGGACCGCATCGGACTTAGTGGCCGAACTGGGTGGCGCAGCTCGAAAAATCGAATTCCAAGGCATCCACGGCGTCGCCCATCCGCAGGATCCGACCGCGACGCTATACGCCAAACGCTACCTGCAAAACACCGGTGGATTCTTGAGCTCTCGCGAAGCTGAAGACATGCTAGCCGCCCAGGGCCAATTGGTCGTCGAGACCGAAACCTTGGCTCCCCTCGACACCGCCGTCGAGATCATCCGTAGCGTGCTCGTAGATGCCCACGCTGGGTCGAGTTCCGATGACATCCTATTCGCACCCTCCGGCATGAGCGCATTCCACGGCGCCTGGCGCTCCCTCGCTGACCTCCAAGCCGAGCGCGGTCGCACCGTCTGGATTCAACTCGGTTGGCTTTACCTCGACACCATCGCCCAGCTCCGACGATTCACCGCCGGACCCGATGACTATGTAAACCTCACGGACGTGAATGATCTCCCGGCCTTGCAAGCCGCGATCAACGCCGCCGGTGATCGTCTCGCCGGACTTGTCACCGAAGTTCCCACCAATCCTCTCGTGCAAACCGCCGACATCGAAAGAGTCGCCGCTCTCGTGCGCAGCGCTGGAGGACGGATCGTGCTCGACCCCACCCTAGTATCCCCCTTCAACATCCGCCTCCTCGAATACGCGGATGTGGTGGTGAACAGCCTCACCAAATACGCGGCCAACGAAGGCGATGTAATCGCCGGTTCAGTCATCATCAATCCCGATGGGCCCGACGCTGCCATCTTACGCGTCCGCATCGCCGACCGACTCGACCCGATCTACCCGCGCGACCTCCGACGGCTCGCCGCTCAAATTCCGGCTTACGAAGCCACCGTGCAACGCACCAACGATACCGCCCTCGTCGTCGTCGAGTATCTGCGCAGCCACCCTATCGTGCGCGAAGTTTTCTGGAGCTTGCAGCCATCGACCGCTGAGAACTTCGCCAAAATCGCGCGGCGCCCAGGTAATATTGGCAGCATGATCAGCTTCACGCTCAACCGTCCCCTCGTCGACGTCTACGATCGTTTCCCTCTGCCCAAAGGCCCGAGCTTCGGCATGGTGCACACGCTGATCTGCCCGTTCATCTATCTGGCGCACTACGATCTGATCACCTGTGAGGCGGGCCGCGCCCAACTCGCGGAGGCCGGTATCGACCCCGAGCTGCTACGCCTATCCGTCGGCACTGAACCCGCCGAGGAGATCATCGCCGCACTCGCTGTCGGCTTGGATTAATACCATCACGTGAGTGTTTCCAAGAACTGTCGGCTCGAAATCAAGGCCGTGCCAAATGCGGCGCGCAGCGAGGTGGTGGGGTGGCTGGGCGATGCCCTCAAGGTGCGTATCAAAGCCCCTTCCGTGGACGGGAAGGCCAATATTGAGCTCTGTCGTTTCCTGGCGAAAGAGCTCAATCTGCCCAAATCCGCAGTCTCGTTGGCTACCGGGACCAGTGCCCGTTAGAAGCGAGTGGAAATCCCGCCGCCCGAAACGAAAATCTCATCATCATTGAGCACTACCTGATTCATCATGAAACTCTCGACCACTGGTAAAAGCTCCCAGGTTTGTCCGCCAAAAAGCACCACCCCACCGAAGGTGCCAAAAAGAACCCAACCATCCGAAAGCATGTCACCTCCGATCGTATTCACATGCGCCCCGTAGTCGCCGACATCGTCGTGACGCACCAGTTGTTTGCCTCGTTCGGTTAACTCTTGTTGCGCACTCGCGACGACTCCGAGGCCAAGCCCAAGCAGCAAGGCGAAAAAAATGAAACGACAAAGAGCCAACATGAGAACAAACTCACATTGACCTTAACATCACACAATTCCAACCCAACCTGCTTTGCCTAAACCGCAGAGGAGGTTTCCTCTTCGAGTTCCAATTTGACGTGGGCACCCCCGTCACGAGTCAGATATATAAATCGGCTATTCAAGGCTACCGCAGCCAAAATAAGGCCGGTCGCCAGTCCAATCCATACCCCGATCGGGCCCCAGCCAGTGTGCATGGCCAACCCATACGCCAGCGGCATCGCCAACCCCCAATAACAAACTGCGGTGATCAGGGTCGGAACCTTCACATCGGTCAGACCCCGCAGGGCATTCGCACTAATTACTTGAGCGCCATCGGCCAGTAGGAAAATGGCCGCGACTACCAGAAGTTTCACCGAGAGTTCGATCACCTCGAGATCAATCACAAATGCCGCCGAGATCGGCCGGCCCGCCACCACGAACACCACTGTAAAAAGCAACATCAGCACCGCGGACATGGCTTGAGCACCGAATCCGATGGGACGTAATGCTTCCAATCTTCCCGCCCCTACCGCCCGGCTCATACGCATGCTCACAGCCATGGCCATGCCGAGCGGAAACATGAATACAAAGGCCGCACAACTTATCGCGATTTGGTGCGCGGCTAGAGCGGTTGATCCCAGCCATCCCATGACCAGAGCCGCGCCGCCAAAAATGCCGGCTTCAAACGACAACGTGAAGGCAACCGGAATCCCCAACCCCAATAAACGACGGAACCGAGACCGCTGATAACCCACCGTCCAACTGGTCGGCCAAGCTCGGCTGAAGTAGGCACTCCGACTGACCCAATACCAGATGACCACCATCCCTAAAATCCGGGAAATCAAGGTGGCCCAACCTGCCCCTGCCAACCCCATCGCCGGGGCTCCGATATTACCATAGATGAGCACCCAGTTGAGAAATATGTTCAGCACGACGCCAATGAGCATCATCACCATCGGCGCCCGCGGCCGCTCTAGTGACTCGGAAAACTGGCGCAGCACTTGAAATAACAGCGCCGGAATCGTCGAAATCACGATCAAGGCATAATAGGGATGCACCACCGCTAGCACTTCGGGTGGTTGCCCAAAACGGTGTAGTTGCGTGCCGAGCCAAAGCATCAAAGCCACCCCCAGAACGCTCGAAACCGCCGCCAGGATCATACCATGCTTGAGCCAATGTCCGGCTTCAACTTCGTCCCCACCACCGTGGGCCCGTGAAACCATGATCGAAACCGGGATCAGCAGCCCCACGGCGATCATGAACACAAATCCAAACAGGCTCCCCGCAAAGGCCGAAGCTGCCAACGGCACCTTGCCGACGTGACCGATCATCAACGCATCGGTCACGCCCATGAGCATCTGGCTCACTTGTCCGATCATAATCGGACCGGCGAGCGCGAGCGTGCGACGGGCTTCTTGGGCGCAAATGGACATCGGAAAGGGAGGAGTGGGAACCACCGTCCCGCTCAACGCAATTAACCACTCAACGGTTTTCGCGCGTGCTTTCGCAAGCACTCCTCCTCCAAGTTTATTGAAGGTTGTCCGTAATCCCTCAGCTACCATGACTCCGCTCGCCCTCTCCCTCGTGCTCACCGCCGCGGTCTTACACGCCGTGTGGAACCTCTCGGCAAAGCGCGCCGGGAGCGGCCTACCTTTCGTATTCGCGGTCGGGATTGTGATGACCGCCTATTACCTCCCGTTGATCGTAGGCATGCTGCTTTGGTCGGATGGTCCCTCACTCAATCGCGTCACCATCGGTGTCATCGCCGTCAGCACCGTCCTCAAGACTGGTTACGCCCTCTATCTGCAACGCGCCTACCGCAGCGGCGACTTCTCCCTCATCTACCCTCTCGTCCGCGGGAGCGCCCCATTGCTCGCCATGCTCGGAGCGGTGCTCTTCCTCGGCGAGCGCCCCGCCCCCCTGGGCATCGCCGGAGCACTGTGCATCGTGGTCAGCATATTTTTTCTAAGCCACGGCGAACGCCTTTGGCAAAAAACGACCTCCACCGGAGCCGCTGCACCGCCTCGATTGCGAGCCCTCGGTAACGCCTTGATCGCCGGCAGCTTCATCGCGAGCTACACTGTTTGGGACCGCAACGGCGTTAGCTTTCATGGCATCAACCCCGTCGTGTTCGACGGCTTCACCAATATTGGGCTCACTCTCCTGCTCGCGCCCTTTGCCTGGAGCCGACGCCAGCAGGTGCGTGATGTCTGGCGGAAGAATCGACGCGAAGTGCTCATAATGGCGACCCTCTCGCCCCTCGCCTATGTGCTGGTGCTCACCGCGCTCAGTTTTTCACCCGTCAGCTACGTCGCCCCCGCCCGCGAATTCAGTATCTTGATCGGCGCCTACCTCGGGGCTCGGATATTTAAAGAACCCGAAAACCCCCGACGCATAAAGTGCGCTATGGGAATGATCGTTGGGCTCGTCGCTCTCGCCTTGGCCTGAGTCGGCCAATTTTAACCAAAATTTGATCGTATATCGGCCGCTTCATCCAATTCGCCGCTTTGCAAAGGCATTTCCTATGCCCAAGCTCTTCAATGTTCATGAACGTCCGTCCCTTCCGCGCCGTTCTCAGCGTCGCACTCACTCTCATTCTGGCATCGCCCACCGTTGCTGCAACCTCGGCCAATGGTATCGCATCACTGCGAGCCAAAGCCGAAGCCGGTAATGCCATTGCCCAATACAACCTCGGCCTTGTCTACGCCGACGAGTCCGAACCGGCTCACGACCTGATCGAGGCCTACCTCTGGCTCAGCCGGGCTGCCTCCAACGGAGCCCGTGGTCGCCAACTTGACATCCTCACGAAGCGCCTGACCGACGCCCAAATTGCCAAAGCCGACCGCCTGTCTCTTATACACATCTCCGAGCCCACGAGACCGAGGCTGATCTCGT
>CAJXQX010000086.1 GCA_913058185.1 uncultured Verrucomicrobiota bacterium | reverse complement strand
TTACGGTTTCTGTTTTCACGCTGATCGCGGGATTGGCCATGTTCAATACCCTCGCAATGATCGTGATGGAGAAAACCAAGGACATCGCGATCCTACGATCGATGGGGTATACTCAGGATGACGTCCTGCAGATCTTTCTCTGGCAGGCAGTCATCGTGCTTTGTATCGGCACTGTACTGGGATGTCTACTGGGGGTTACGGGGACGTATGCTATTTCGACTGTCCCGGTCCGCATCACTGGAATCTTTGCCACCAATACGTTTATCGTCGCGTGGTCGGGGTGGCACTATGTGAGTGCCGTTGTGACTGCAACGATCATGGTGATGTTGGCCAGTATCGTTCCTGCGCGCCGAGCCGCGAAACTGGAACCTGGTGATGTTATCAGAGGGACAGCGCAATGAGCGATGCTCCCGGTAAAGACGTCGTGCTTCGTTGTGAAGGGCTTCAGCGCTATTTGGGCGAAGGCGAGGGACGCGTGCATGTCCTGCGAGGGGTTTCTTTTGAGGCAAAAAAAGGGCATGTCTATGCCATCGTCGGCCCTTCCGGCTGTGGGAAATCGACTCTGCTTTATCAACTAGGGTTGTTGGATCAACCCGACGGGGGGAAGATATGGTTGGACGGTGAACTGATGTCCAACAGCAGTGACGAAGCCCGCACGGCGGCGCGGAACAAACACTTGGGATTCGTATTCCAGTTTCACTTTTTGATGCTCGAATTCACCGCGTTAGAGAACGTCATGATGCCGATGCGTAAACAGGGCCTGCTCAGTCAGGCGGAAATGGAAACCCGCGCACACTCGCTTCTCGAATCAGTCGGCCTAGGCGAGAAGACTCACCGTCTCGGTAACCACCTATCGGGAGGCGAACAACAGCGTGTTGCGGTCGCTCGTTCGATGGCCAATCAGCCCTCAGTTATTTTAGCTGACGAACCAACGGGTAATTTGGATCTGAAGAACTCCACCATGGTCTTCGATCTACTCACGCGACTCGCCAAAGAGAACAATCAGGCGATCATTCTCGTCACGCACAATCCTGATATCGCGAATCGCTGCGACTTCATCCGGCCGATGCAGGATGGCGTATTTGTGGCCGATTCCTAGTCGCTCTCGTTCTCGATGGGGCAGATCGCGATCTGCTCCAATTCGATAAAATACCTTTTTTTTGAAACAAGTTAGCATTTCTTCGCGTCAACCTCCGTAGCTCTTTCTGGCTAGCGAGAAGGGCAAAATACCAATAGCGGCGTCTTCGCGGAGATCTACTTTTTGCGATAGCGTCGAGTGATCTTACGCCCACTCCGCGGACGGTAGCTGGGTGCTTTTTCTCCACCAGTTCTTGCTGAACGGCTCTCATGCTCTAGATTAGCGACCGATGACTAAGGTCTTGGTAACAGGTGCAGCAGGTTTTATTGGTAGTCACACCGTCGACAAATTGTTGGCGGATGGCCACGAGGTGGTGGGGGTAGATAACTTTCGTTCGGGAAACCGATCGAACTTGGCGGGAGCCGATTCGAACGAGCAATTTACGTTAGTTGAAGCCGACGTGTCGGCCGATGGCGTATTGGACGGACTCGTTTCTGATACCCTTCCGAGTGCAATTATCCACTTGGCTGCTCTCGTAAGTGTGCAGGACAGCATAGATAACCCGGAGTTGAATTATCAGCTCAACGTGCTGGCGACTCATCGCGTTGCGGAGGCAGCGCGTGCCCACGACGTCAAACGTGTTGTGTTTGCATCCTCTGCTGCGATCTATGGAAACGCTACGGATATGCCGATAGTGGAAGAAGCGGCCAAGCTCCCAATCAGTCCTTATGGCGGTGCCAAACTGGCGTCCGAAGCGATCTTACTTTCCCACGGAGCGGCCTTTGGTATTATGATCCGTTGCCAACGCTACTTCAATGTCTTCGGACCACGCCAAGACCCGGCCTCTCCATACAGCGGGGTGATTTCCATTTTCGATAAACGCTACCGCGACGGTAAAGGAGTCACAATATTCGGAGACGGCCAACAGACTCGTGATTTCATATCGGTCCATGACGTTGCCCGAGCCAATGTGTTGGCGGCCACGTCCGACGGGATTAAATCAGGCTGGGCCAATGTATGCACTGGGAGGGCCACTTCATTACTGGAAGTTGCCGCGATTTTTGCTGAACACTATCCGGAAGCTCCCGCGCCGATTCTCGGTGAACCGCGCAAGGGCGATATCATTCATTCTCGAGGCCAAGCGGATCTCATTGCCAAGGAGCTCGGATTCTCGGCGGAGGTGACGGTTAAAGACGGATTGTCCGAACTGATCCGTCTCGGCTGAGATGAGAAAGCTAGCGACATCCCAAGGGGGATACGTCGCGACGGATGCAGCTTTCGCAAATGGTTCGGCGTTTTAGGTCAATTATGAAGCAGTGGCGCCAACCGCACCGTTGCGGTTGCACGCGTTGTCGGATAGTTCATCCCGATGCCGAGGTTGACGTGGCGTCAGCGCATGGCGCTGGAAACACCGCGAAGTTACCAATGCAGATAATCGCCGGACTTCAGTGCGCGCGCGAATTCTACCAATATTTTGACGGATGACTCGATGTCCTCCAAGTCGACCACCTCGCTAGGGGTGTGCATGTAACGGAGAGGAACACTGATTAAGCCCGTAGCAACGCCACCTCTGGTAACCTGTATCGCACGCGCATCGGTGCCCGTAGGGCGAGGGTCTGCTTCGAGTTGGTAAGGGACTTTGGCCTTTTTAGCTGCCTTTACGAGTCGATCGAAAACCAAAGGATTGATGTTTGGTCCACGACAGATGACGGGGCCTCCGCCCAGTTTGAATTCGCCGAACTTACGGTGATCACAATCAGGGTGATCCGTTGCATGTCCCACATCTACTGCGACCGCGACATGGGGATCTACCGCGAACGAGGAGGTCATAGCTCCGCGCACGCCAATCTCCTCTTGGGTGGTTCCAACTGAAGCCACCTGTGCTGCGAGTTTCTTTTTCCCTTTCGCGAGGCGGATCAAGGCCTCACCCACAATGTAAGCACCGGCCTTGTTGTCGAAAGCCCGTGCGGCTCCGATACTACCGTTTAGAAGTTCGAAATCATGATCATAGGTCGCGGTATCTCCGATGTTCACCCGCTTTAACGCGTCGGCTTTGGAAGAAGCGCCAATATCGATCCACATTTCGTGAATTTCAGGGACCTTCTTGCGATCTTCCGGGCTCATTAGGTGAACCGCTCGCTTACCCGTGACTCCTTTGACGATGCCGCGGTTGGTGCGGATCAAGACGCGCCGCCCCGAAATAATAGAGCGATCGTGACCGCCGATAGTATTGAAATACAGAAATCCGGCGGGATTGATGTAGGTTACAATCAAGCCCAGTTCATCCAGATGCCCGGCGAACATGAGGACGGGGTCGCCGGATGGATTCAGACGGGCAATCCGATTACCCATCGCGTCACGATCGTATTGGTCTGCCGCAGGCTTCACATAGTGGTCGAAAACGGCCTGAGTCTCCGCTTCATCGCCGGAAGGGGATCGAGCGTTGAGGAGGTCGACCAGAAAGGAGGGTGGGGAATATTGAGATTTTGGCATATTGAACGGTTGCTTTTATTAAAGGCTACGGCGGAAATCCGGCAGCGAAAACTACAATTTCCAGCAATGACGATTTATCCAGCGATTGATATCAAACACGGGCGAGCGGTGCGACTCCTACAAGGACGAGCCGATCAAGAAACGGTATATGCCGAGGAGCCAGCGGCTGTTGCACGACAATTTGCTTCAGCGGGCAGCGATTGGGTGCATGTGGTCGATCTGGATGGAGCCTTTGAAGGCACGCCCAAAAACCTTTCTCGCATTAAAGAAATCGTTGCGGTCGGCATGAGGGTGCAATTGGGCGGCGGGCAGCGGTCGTTGCAAATTGTAGAGCAAACCCTGGCGGCCGGTGTGAGCCGGGTGGTGATTGGAACCATGGCCGCGGAGAATCCTCAATTTGTGGCCGAATTGGTGCGTGAATTCGGAGCGCGTATCGCCGTCGGTATTGATGCCAATGACGGTAAGGTTGCCGTGAAAGGGTGGGTCGATACGACCGGGCAGGATGCTCTGGAAATGGCGCGTCGAATGAGCGATATCGGAGTGCAGACAATTATTTACACAGATATCGGCACGGATGGAATGTTGACCGGCCCGAATCTAGAGGCGCAGGAGTTGATGGCCAATTCGATTAGCGCGAATGTAATCGCTAGCGGTGGTGTCAGTCGACTGTCCGACGTCGTGGCTTTGACGGAAATAGAAAAACGCCGCTCAAATTTGAACGGCGTCATCGTGGGTAAAGCAATTTATGAAAATCGCGTTACGCTAGAAGAGTTATTGGAGATTACTTAGCCGAAGCTGCGGCTGAAGGCATCATTGGTAAGGCCGAAGCGGGCTTTGGTCTAAGCCCTGATGGGCAAAATTACTTCGCGAGTTTATCGGCGATGTCTTCTAACGGATAAGTTAATATTTCAGCGAGTGTGGGGTGATACCACGGAGCCTTCAGTAGATCATGCACGGTAGCTCTCATTGCGAGTGGTCCGCTAAAGCAGTGAATAAGTTCTCCAGCCTGAGGGCCGACAATTTCTGCGCCGAGGATTCGGCCGCGTTTGGCTTCTGCTATCACTTTTACGTAGCCTCGTTTCGCTTCCATCAGGATGGATTTTCCGTGATCATCGAAAGGATAGTCTGCAACTACGTATGGAGTCGCATCGGATTTGAGTTGTCTCTCGGTAAGGCCAATCGAAGCCAATGGAGGGTCGGTGAATACTACACTCAGAAGCAAATCCTGGTTGATCGGTTTCAGCCTCTTGGCCCCAAAAGCGTGTTTAGCGGCGAGTTCCCCCTGTGCGACCGCGAGATGCACGATATCGTGGGGTCCACATACGTCTCCTCCGGCATAGATGTGGGGAGCCGATGTCTGTTGCCACTTGTTGGTGTTGATTCGGCCAGCTTCACTCACCGTTACATGGGCATTGTCCAAGCCTAGGTTGGACGAGTTTGGGCTCCGGCCCAACGCGTTAAACAGATGCTTGGCGCGCCGCGTCGTGCGTTTGCCATTACTGTCGAAAGTAATCGAAACACCTGATGGTGAGGACGAGATTCGTTGGATTTTGGTGTTGGTGTGGAGATCGATTCCTTCGTCGCGAAAGGCATTTTCTACAACCTGGGACGCGGCGGGTGAATTGTCCTTTAGAATGTGTTTACTGCGTTGGATTAAAACGACACGTGATCCGATTCGGCGTAAAAATTGACTCAACTCACATGCGACGATTCCGCCACCTAGAACGATTACACTTTCGGGAACGTGGTCTAAATCCAGCACATCGTCACTTGTCCAGAAAGGAGTGCAATCAAGGCCGGGGAGAGGAGGGCTGGATACCTTTGAACCCGTTGAGATAATGAATTTTTCCCCTCGGACCTGTTGACCGTTACTTAGCTTCAATGTGTGTGGATCCACAAACTTGGCGAACGCACGTATGATAGTATACCGTTTCGAGTGCATCGCCTTTTGACGATATGACGCAAATTCTCCTATGATCTCTTTTTTCCGGCGATGTAGTCGAGTCATGTCGACTTCGGCTTTGGGAATTGATAGCCCGAACGTTTTACCATGCTGAGCAAGGTGTAGCACATCAGTCGAGTAGAGTAGCGTTTTGGATGGCATGCAGCCCCTTAGAATACAGAGTCCACCGAGCTCGTCTGCACCATCAATGATGGCTACACTTTTCCCCGAGTCGGCCGCCACGCGAGCAGCGTTAAACCCGGCTGAACCTCCGCCTATGGCGATGAAATCGAATTTTTTTATTTTAGGCATAAAGGGGAATTATCGGCCTTTACCGAATAGCATTAAGTGAATGGTGCGCAGCACGATGGCAGCGTCCATGACGAACGAAAAATGGCGGATGCAGTAGAGATCATATTCCAACTTCCGCAACGTGTTATCGATGCTCGCACCGTAAGGGTAGTTGATCTGGGCCCAACCCGTGACCCCAGGTCGCACAAGATGACGGAAGTGATAGCAAGGAATCTGCTTCTGGTAGTCCGTAACCAATTCATCCCATTCTGCTCGAGGGCCTATCAGGCTCATATCCCCCTTGATGACGTTCCAGCGTTGGGGGAATTCGTCTAGTCGGGTTTTCCGTAGCAGCGCGCTGATCTTGATGATTCGGCGATCGCTTGCAGGTAAATTCTGGATACCCGAGCAATTCCTCCCTCGGCCCGGAACATTTCGGGTGCAAGTATGAGGTGAGGTGAAGAATAAGTCATGCTGGATCACATCGAATGCTTCGCTCCGTCACTTCCACGGGAAGCAACCATAAGTTGAAATTGTTTGTTGCCTGCCATGAGGCAGTTAGGCGGTTCTGGGTCGCCTAGAATTAGGGTCAAATGTGGACGTCAAATGCTCTGGGATCGATATTTAAGCGATAAACTACGTAGAAATACTTAGGGCAATCTCCTCAGCTCGATTTTCCCCACCAAGCAGTTCAATTACGCGCAAAGCGAATGGGAGGGCCGTGCCCGCCCCTCGCGAAGTGATGATTCTTTTGTCTACGACCACGGCCGGGGCTTCAGGGTTCAATCCCAATTCGGAAGCGGTGCTGGGGTGGGCGGTGAAATTTCGACCGTTCAGCAGTCCCGCATCGTGGAGCACCAGCGGTGCGGCGCATATCGCTGCGATCCATTTTCCCGCGGTGAAGTGAAGGTCCAGTAACTCCCGAACTTCTGGTGATTTCCGCAACCGCGCCACTCCGGGACCACCAGGGAGAAAGAGCAGATCGAAGATCTGGGCGGTATTCACTGCGCTCAAAGTCTGATCGGTTTGCACCGTGATGTCGGATCTACCGGTGACCTTGGTCTTTGAGTCTAAACTCACGACGGTGACGTCGAATTCCGCACGGCGCCAAAGATCGATGGGCGTAATCGCTTCGATCTCCTCAAATCCCTCTGGCAAAATTGTCAAAATAGAGATCATCGTGGAGAATTATCGCAGATGAATGATACCAATGCCCACCGTTTTTTAAGTAGAAAGCACCTCGTGGTGTTTGGGGCAGGTTACGTCGGTGGAGAGGTGGCCCGAATGGCGAGGAAATCTGGGGCACGAGTCACGATTCTTACTCGAAACCCGTTAGTGGCGGCTGAACTCGTGGCGGCCGGGTGCGAGGCCGTTATCGACCATTTACAGAATTCGACATGGCACACCAAAATTACTCAGGCTGACTTCGTTTTAAATAGCGTGAGTGGAGGCGGAAGAGGTTTGGATGGATACCGTCAGTCGTATTTGGAAGGGATGCACTCCGTTTTGACCTGGGGCAGCCAATCGGGCACTGCCGGACGTTTAGCATATACCGGGAGCACATCGGTCTATCCGCAGGGTGGGGGCGTCGAAATATCCGAATCGGATCAGGTTGCCGGAATTGATGAGCGCACAAACCTGTTGGTAGAAACAGAAGAGCTGGTGAGACAATGGAGTGGGCCGAGTTGTGTGCTTCGATTGGCTGGAATCTACGGACCGAATCGGCATCATCTTTTAGACCAACTGAGATCAGGCGTGACGGACTTTCCTGGTTCGGGCGATCACCACCTGAATCTAATCCACCGGGATGATGCGGTCTCGGCGGTGATCGCCGCCTTGGCGGATATGTCTGAGGTAGGCCATCGTCGTTTCAACGTAGTTGATAACGGCCGGGCCCGTAAAAAAGAGATGGTGGGTTGGTTAGCTCAGCAACTTTCCCTTCCGCCACCTAATTTTCTCAGCAATATGGTGTCTTCGCGTCGTCCAAACCCGCTGGATCGAACCATATCCAATCAACTGATCAAGGCGCAGCTGGACTGGAGTCCACGATACCCAACATTCAAAGATGGATATGCTGAATTACTTGAGGCTTGAAGATTCGCCCGGCTTAACGCCCCAATGAAGTTCAACTTTTAGTATCACTCATCATTTAAAGACATGGCCGGACTCGGAAAATTTCTCAAACAAGCTCAGAAAATGCAGCGCCAAGTGGAGACGGTGCAAGCGGAGCTCGAAGCCAAGGAGCTCGACATCACCAGTGGGGGCGGAGCCGTTAAGATCAAAATCAACGGCGCTGGAAAGTTTCTTTCACTAGAAATTGATCCGGAACTGTTGAAGGAAGAGGCCTCATTGGTGAATGAAACCGTGCTGACGGCCGTGCAGGACGCGGCTCAACAAGCCAAGGAATTCAATGACGAAAAAATGAAGTCAGCCACCGCCGGATTCCAAATGCCGGGGATGTGAGGTGGATTTTAGAATTACGATTTACGAAGTTGAGGCGATTCGCTGTCGCAGCCGATTGCTGCAGTTGTATGAAACCCTAATCGACTGAAGAAATCTGAAACCGTAAATCGCACTTCGTAAATACCATGACTCCGTCGCTCGAACATCTGCAGCATTTGTTGAAGAAATTGCCGGGGCTTGGATTTCGTTCGGCTGAACGGGTAGCCTTACATCTCCTGCTCGAGAAACCGGAATCGCTGCCGGTATTGGTGGAGGCGATGCAACAAGCCGCCGCCGCAGTGAGAAGATGTGAGCGTTGCGGCCACTTGGCGGAGGAGACGCACTGCGATATCTGTCAGAACGATAAACGTGATCACGGCGTCGTTTGCGTGGTCGAACAAGTGCCCGATGTCATCGCATTGGAGCGGAGCGGTGCCTACTTGGGGGGGTATCACGTGCTGCACGGCAAGTTGTCACCTCTGCAAGGTATCGCGCCCGAGCATCTTAATTTGAAAGCACTGGAGGCTCGAATGCAGCAGGGCGAAGTTCGAGAACTGATACTCGCGTTATCCAACGACGTGGAAGGTGAAGCCACCTGTCATTATCTCACCGACGAATTGATTCCGAAGGATCGGGAAATCGCTGTTAGCCGGATCGGATTCGGACTCCCCAGTGGAGGCGGTGTGCTTTATGCCGATTCAGTCACGCTCAAAAGTGCGTTGGACGGCCGTAGATCTTACTCTTAGTCCAAATATAGGAGGGGTTGGCCTGCCCGCCGAAGTCCCACAAGGCGGGACGAAGGTTGGTGCGCCGAGCGGGAATCGAACCCGCCTCTCAAGCTTGGGAAGCTCACATTCTACCGATGAACTACCGGCGCGATTAAGATCGTTGGAGCTTAACCCGGATGCAGGTCTTCGTGCAACGTCGAACTACGCGTCAGCTTCGACCGGGACTGCGCCTAAGCGCTGCCAACGGCAAAGCACCTTACGTTTGATCTCTTCAGGTGACAGTCCATGGGCGTCGCGCAGTATGTCTATACTGCTACCGTGTTCGACAAAGCGATCAGGCCAGCCGATACGTTCCAGTGGCGTCGGTTGATCAAATTCTTGAAGCGCCTCCAATACCGCAGAGCCAAACCCACCGGTGACGACGTGGTCTTCCATCGTTACCAGCAATGACGCCTTGGCGGAATGTTGTTCCAGTAATTCGACATCGAGGGGTTTCGCGAAACGAGCGTTCACGACCCCGACGGTAATGCCGCAATCCTGCTCGATTTCCTCGGCCAGTTTTACTGCCAAAGGGACCATCGGGCCGAGTGCCCAAATAATGATATTATGGCCGTCACGTACGGGCTCGGCCTTTCCGATCGGAAGAGCCTTGGGGGTGTCCTTGATGGTCACGCCTTCGCCGGCACCACGGGGGTAACGAATAAAGGCCGGAGAATTGAGTTCTAGGCCGGTGTACAGCATATCGACGAGTTCATCTTCATCCTTGGGCTGCATTATCGTGACGTTCGGCACGCAACGCAGGTAGGCGATATCGAATAAGCCGTGATGAGTCGGGCCATCGTTCGCCGAGAGACCCGCGCGATCCATGCAGAAGGTCACCGGCAGGTTTTGAAGCGCGACGTCGTGGATAATTTGATCGTAACCACGTTGGAGGAACGTGGAATAGATCGCACACACGGGTTTTAAACCTTTCGTCGCGAGTCCCGCTGCAAAAAGCACCGCATGCTCTTCTGCGATTCCCACATCGAAAAACTGTTCGGGGACTCCCTTGGCTAGATGAGTGAGGCCGGTGCCGGAGGGCATGGCCCCGGTGATGCCTACGACTTTGCGGTCAGCTTTGGCGAAGCGAGTGAGGGCGTGGCCGAATACGTCCTGATAGTTGGGCGCCTTGCCCGCAGGTCTCGTGCTTTCGCCCGTCGCAGGATCGTAGGGGCTTGCTCCGTGGAATTTCTCCGGCGAATTGATCGCGGCATCAAGTCCCCTACCTTTTTTGGTGATGACGTGAAGGAGGATCGGTTGATCGCACGCTTTCGCGAATTCCAAATTCTTGATCAGTTCCTCTTGATTGTGTCCGTCGATTGGGCCGACGTAGCGGAGTCCAAACTTCTCGAAGAGGGACGACTCCATGAAGAAGTCTTTGGTCTCTCGTTTCCACTTCATGTAGAGACGATTCATCTCTTGGCCCTTGGGGAGGCTGGTGAAGAAACGCTCAAGATCGTGGTGGATCTTATTGTAAGTTGGATTGGTGGAGAGCCGGTTTAAATAGTGGGCAATCGCACCCACGTTTTTGGCGATAGACCACTCGTTATCATTCAAGATGACAACCAATCGTTTGGTTGATGAAACGACGTTGTTGAGCGCTTCCATGGTGACACCACAGGTGAATGCAGCGTCGCCGCAAACGGCTACGACATGTTCGTCGGTCCCGCGTAAATCACGCGCGGTCGCCATGCCGAGAGCAGCGCTCAATGCGGTGCCGGCGTGGCCCGCGCCGAATGAGTCGTGTTTGCTCTCCGCGCGGTAGAGAAATCCGCTCGCTCCCCCGGTTTGCCGCAGGTTGGAAAAGAACTCGCCGCCGCGCCCAGTGAGAAGTTTGTGCACGTATCCTTGGTGAGCCACGTCGAACACGAATTGATCCTTGGGGCTTTCGAACACGCGATGTAGCCCGATGCAGAGCTCAACGACGCCCAGGTTTGGCCCGACGTGACCGCCCTTGTTGGACGTTACGTCGATGATCTCGTCGCGAATTTCCTGGGCGAGCTGCGGGAGAGCTTCGACCGGCAGGTTCTTAACGTCGGCAGGACCGTTGATGGTAGGGAGCAGGGGCTCCGGGGAGAATGAGGCCGGGTGGTCGGCAGATTGACTCATGGGCGATGCGCAGGAAAGGAATCAGTCGTTGGATTCCGTGGTTTGGAAAGGCTCGAAGCTCTCTCCTCCTGTTTTGTTCAGTTTAAGTTGTTCGATCCGAAGCTCCGCTTCTTTTAGTCGAGATTCACACTGTTTGAGCAGTTTCGAGCCTTCTTCAAATTGCGTAAGCAGATCGGCCAAGGGCACGTCGCCGTCTTCCATCTTGCTTACGATGGATTCGAGCTTCTCGAGAGCTTCCTCAAAGGAGGGCTCGTTTGCCTTGGGTTTGGTCATAAAGGGCCAACATGCCTTTGGAGGCGGGCTTTTCAATGCAATATCAGCTCGTCTTTAAGATCAGGCAAATTCGGTTGATGCCCTGCGGTGCGAGTGCTCTCGTATTCGTTTCCCATGAAGTATTGGTCCAAATTTTTCATTCCCACCCTCAAAGAAAGTCCTGCAGACGCCGAAATTGCGTCACACAAGCTACTCGTCCGTGCCGGCCTGGTGCGCAAACTGACGGGGGGACTCTACACTTATTTGCCCGCTGGCCTGCGGGTTATGCGAAAAATCACCGAGATTTGCCGCGAAGAAATGGATCGGGCAAACGCGATCGAACTGTGGATGCCCCACGTTCACCCAGCTGAGAATTGGAAAAAAGGCCCCCGTTGGCCGGCCGCTCGAGAGATCATGTTCCGAGCCGATCATGCTGGATCCCAGCAGAAGGCGTCTGATGAACCTGAGTTTGTTTTGGGGCCAACTCATGAGGAGGTGATCACTCCACTCGTCAAATCGGAGGTAAGTAGCTACCGGGATTTACCCAAAAATTTTTATCAAATCGCCACTAAATTCCGTAACGAGATTCGTCCGCGTTACGGTCTGATGCGGGCGCGGGAATTTGTCATGATGGACGCGTATTCGTTCGATGTTGATGATGAATCATCCATCGCGGCCTACGGCAGAATGAAGGCCGCCTATGAAGCGTTCTTCAAACGCGTCGGGGTATTGGCGATCGCCGTCGAAGCTGACACGGGAGTCATGGGAGGCAGCTTCTCCCATGAATTCATGGTGCCCGCAGAAATTGGTGATGACGATGTCATCTATTGTGAAGAGAGCGGGTATGCGGCTAATCGTGAGAAAGCGACGAGCGGTTTAGTGCCAGCAGATCTGGCGGATGCGGCTCTCGAAGCCGAGACCGAGAAATTTGCGACTCCCGGAGTCACCACCATTAAAGGTCTTGCGCGCGATCCCCACAACATCGCTCCTGATCAGCAGTTCAAAACGTTAGTCTACATGGGTGATGAAAAACCGTTTTTGGTTATTCTGCGCGGTAATGATGATTTGGAGGAGGCCAAGCTTAGCTCCCTTGGTTTCTCGGCGGTGCGTCCGGCAACGCCTGCCGAAATCGAACCAATCATGGGCGCGAAGCCTGGCAGTTTGGGGTCGGTTAAGGGCACGATTAAGAATCAACAAACCCTCGCAGGAATCTTTGGTGATCATGCCATCCGCTTGATTAGCGACGGAACCACCGGCGCTAATGAAGACGGTATCCATCTGCGCCATGTGAATGTCGCGCGTGATTTAGCGATCACTTCCTTCGGAGACTTTCGCACCGTGAAAGCCGGTGAGCCTTGTCCGCAATGTGGCAAGCCCCTCAAAAGCCGTCGCGGCATCGAGGTCGGACACATTTTCAAACTGGGCACAAAATATGCCGAGTGCTTCGACGCAACCTACATGGATGATCAAAAACAGTCTCACCCGTTGGTGATGGGCTGCTACGGCATCGGTATCAGTCGCACCCTCCAAGCCGTGATCGAACAAAGCCATGACAAGGATGGCGTGATTTGGCCGTGGGCGATCGCGCCTTACCAGGTCCTGATAACCCTACTCGATCCCGACATGACGGAGGCAGCTGATTTAGCTAAAGCAATCGGCGTTGCCGCAGAATTAGCGGGCGCCGATGTATTGGTCGACGATCGCGATGGCCGTCCAGGCGGGAAGTTCAAGGATGCCGATCTGATTGGTTTTCCTCTGCGGATTACCATTGGTGGTCGCGGGCTGAAAGAGGGTGTCGTGGAGGTTAAGTGGCGTCACGAAAGTGAAGTGACAAAGGTGCCCGTCACGGAAGTGGCCAGCCATGTCGCTGATTTGGTGGACCAAGCCAACGCGCCTTCCTAATTACCGGATAATTCGGGCCAACCGATTGAACTTCTTAAGACCTTCTATTCGCTGATTCTAGGACGCGGTTTATTGACTCATGACAATTGATCAAACTGAGACCATGCCAGCTCCGACCATTGAGTCGGAGACGGTTGAATCATTGATGGGCCCTTGGAAAGTGGTGGTGATGAATGATCCGGTAAATTTAATGAGCTACGTGGTCATGGTCTTCAAAAAGGTCTTCGGCTTCGATGAAGTTCGGGCCCGCAAACACATGCTCGAAGTTCACGAAAATGGCCGCTCGATTGTATGGTGTGGTCTGCGCGAGAAGGCCGAGCACTTTGCTTTCATCCTACACCAATGGCATCTTACAGCAGTTTTGGAACGTAATGAAACGGATTGAGGTTAAACTCAGTCTCGGCGTGGTTGCTCCGTTACTGGATGTAATCAAAACCGTGGAAGATTCGCTGGATGACGAACTTGCCGCTCCGATTGCGCTCGATCAAGTCGATGACGATTTACGCACCGAGTGGCGGGATGAATTGATCGCGTCGCAGAACGGAGATGTTCGCAATCTATTGGCTTTATTCGATTCGGAGTTTTTTGCCTCCGGCGTCGTGAACTTCGACGAAGATAATTCGGATGCGATTTTGCGTTCCTGTTCGGCGGTGCGGCTCCGGTTACGGGATCAGTTCTTGAGTTCGTTTACGGATGAAGTTTTGGAAACAGGAGAGGTCCTATTGGAAGAGATGGCCGAAGAAGAGCGCCGCTACTTCATGTGTTATCTGTTCCTGGCTACGGTGCAGGAGTTGGTGATTGAGCATTTGGACAGCACCGCGCTGGGCAACGAAATCGATTGAGCGTGTGTTAGCGTTTGACGCGCGACTTCGGGAACCTACCTTTTTGACTCACCCTGCTGTGTTCGAGGTGTCTTATACAGCTCTTCGCCTTTGAGATTCTTCGGGAACCAAGAGGTAGTGGAAAATGCCGGGCCGTAAATCGGAAGGCAGGATCTGCTGCCGGAGGTGCCCACCTTAATATAAAAAGGTCCGAGCCTTTTGGCATACGGCACGAGTGGGGTGTCTTTTTTTTACTATTATGAGTCCTACCTTCTACCAAATCCTCCACCTGCTTGCCTTGATCGTTGTAACGGGAGGCGTGTTTTACGCTTTCGCGGGAGCACCGGAAACGCGGAAGAAAGTTCTCATGATTACTGGTATCGCCAGTATTCTTCAGCTGGTGAGTGGCGTTGGACTTCTGCATAAGCTGGGACATGGCTTTCCACCCTGGGCGATTGTGAAATTGGTCTGCTGGTTGGCCCTGAGTGCCCTCGCAGGTATCGGCTACCGTAAGCGCGACAAAGCAGGACTATTTATGACCATTATTGTCGCGATTATCGCAGTCGCGCTGGTTGCGGTCTATAAACGGGCCATTTAACCCTCACAATTTACGATGAACGCCGAGCCCATATGCGGCGTTTGGGTTGATCGAACAGGGAAGGTTTGGGTAAGCCGACGCACCGAGCAAGGTGGTCGGGCTGAGGCATGCGAAGATATGCGTTGGTTCGCTTGGTTAGGCGGGCCCGCACCAACTGAATTTGCCGAGAAAACGGAATCGCACGAATTAGCAGGCGAGGGCGTTTTTACTCATATCGTCGAAGCTGATTCCTGGGAGACCCTTGATCGGTTAGCCAAGAGTGTCCGCGGCAGTCAGTCAGTCGATGTGGTTAAACCACGAGAATCTCAGTTTCTACTACGGCAACGCAGTCGCGTGTTTGCGGAGGTGAAGTTTTCCGAACTGAAACGGTGTCAGTTGGATATCGAAACCGCGTCCACCGGAGATGCTTTCAGCAATGCGGATCAACCCGATGATCGGGTGCTGGCCATCGGCTTACGGTTTGGAGACCGCGATCGCACATTGGTGTTGGCGGAAATGACCGATGAGGCCGAGAAGGTGCTCTTGGAACAGCTCAACGTCGTGATTGCGGAAGAAGATCCCGATACGATTGAAGGGCACAATGTGTTCAAATTCGATTTGGACTTTCTCAAGCGTCGAGCGAAGCGATTGAAAGTGGCGTGTCGCTGGGGCCGATTTGGACAGAACGCTTCGTTTCGGAGCAGCCGTTTAAAAGTGGCCGAACGTTGGATCGATTTTCCGCGGTGTGATCTGCCGGGCCGCACGGTCGTGGATACCTTTTTGTTGGTGCAGTTGTATGATGTGAGCACGCGCGAATTGTCCGCTTTTGGGCTGAAGGATGTGGCCGTCCATTTTGGTATCACTTCGGCGGAGGGAAGTGAACGAACTTACATTCCGGGCAATAGAATCCATCAAGCTTACGTCGAAGACCGGGCGAACTTCCTGAAATACCTGGCCGACGACCTACGGGAAACCAAGGGGATCGCAGATCGGTTGTTGCCGACTTATTTTGAGCAAGTGAAAACGTTTCCGCTCACGTTGCAGGAAGCCACGCTGCGAGGCACCACCGGCAAGATCGACCTGTTGTTCCTGGAGCACTATTTTCATGCCCGCCAGGCGACACCGGTTCCACCGATGGTGAGTCCGTTTGAGGGTGGGTTTTCCAAAAGTTTCCAAGAAGGCGTATTTCGTCACGTGCTTCATTTCGATGTCGCGTCGCTGTATCCCAGCTTGTTAATGCACATCGATCGTAACCCCGTGAATGATGTGCTGGGGGTATTTATTCCCATGCTAAAAGAGCTGCGGGAATATCGGCTTAAATATAAGCAGCTGGTCCGAACTGCGCCCACCGCAGAGGAAAGAGCCGAGGCAGATGCTCGCCAGTCTAGTTTTAAGATTCTGATCAATTCATTTTACGGATATCTGGGATTCTCCGGTGCCCGATTTGGCGATGGCGAACTAGCCGCGGAAGTCACCCGCAAGGGCCGTGAGTTATTGCAGGCCTTGATTGCCGAATTGGGCGACCAAGGTGCGACCATTCTTGAGGCCGACACGGACGGAATCTATTTGTCCAGTGAGGAGTATTTCAAAAAGCCCGAAGACTTGCTCGCGCTTGCCGCCAAAGTGCTGCCACCAGGAATCGAGTTAGAATACGATGGACGTTACACGGCGATGTTCTGCTACAAGGCCAAGAATTATGCACTGTATGATGGTGAGAAAATCACCCTTAAAGGCAGCGCACTTCGTTCCAGGGGAATTGAGCCCTATCTGCGCCGACTCAGTGATAGTCTGATTTCACACCTGCTTGGTGCTGGAGGGGAATCACCGACTGACTTGGTGCTACACTATCGGGAGGTGATCG
>CAJXQX010000085.1:0-12500 GCA_913058185.1 uncultured Verrucomicrobiota bacterium | reverse complement strand
AATAGCCCGTGAGATCGGTTATCCCGTTATCATCAAAGCCGTGGCGGGTGGTGGTGGCCGCGGTATGCGGGTCGCCCACAACGACATCTCATTTGCCAAGGAAATGAGGGTGGCCAGCAACGAAGCCGAAAAGGCCTTCGGCAACGGCGAGGTCTACATCGAGAAGTTCGTCGAGAACCCGCGACACATCGAGTTCCAAGTCTTGGCCGATTCGCACGGTAACGTCGTGCACCTGGGCGAACGGGACTGTTCGATTCAACGTCGTCACCAGAAGCTGATTGAGGAGGCGCCATCTCCCTTTCTGATCGCAAACCCTGGACTCCGTAAGGCCATGGGTGATGCCGCCATCAATGCGACCAAAGCGGCCGACTACGAGAACGCCGGCACCGTGGAGTTCTTGGTCGATGCCAAAGGCGATTTTTATTTTATTGAGATGAATACCCGCATTCAGGTGGAGCATCCCGTGACGGAAGAAGTCACGGGTATCGATCTGATCAAACAACAGATCCTGATCGCCAACGGCGAGAAACTCGCATTCCGCCAGGAAGATATCACGTTTGAGCGTCATGCGATTGAGTGCCGGATTAATGCCGAGGATCCTGCCCGTAACTTCACGCCGTCGCCAGGGACCATTGGACTTTACTATTCTCCGGGAGGACACGGTGTGCGGGTCGATAGCCACGCCTACTCGGGATATCAGATCCCCCCTTACTACGATTCCATGATCGGAAAGCTGATCTGCTACGGTAAAACTCGAGAGATTGCGGTCCAACGCACTTACCGCGCATTGAGCGAGTATTTGATTCGGGGCATCAAAACCACCATTCCGCTGCACAAGGCCATCATGCAGGATCCAGTCTTTAAAGAAGGGAAGGCGACCACCGCTTACATGGAAGATTTCCTGAATCGCACGCCCAACGATATGTTTGATTAAGGTTGGCTGGTGGAAGGACGACTCTAGGCAAACCCAACTTGCAAATCCAGCGAAGGCGCAGCCTTGCCACGGACCGTTGAGTTACACAACACTGCCCGGAAATGCAGTCTCCCGAGTTTCCAACTTCTCCTCGTTTTGACGATCAACCCGACCTCGGGGACATTAAGATCAACCACAACGTAATCGCAGGTATCGTCCGACTCGCCGCCTTACAAGTGAAGGGGGTTTCGGGCGTTGGCGGTGGAATTGTCGACGGCATTGGGGAAATTTTCACCAAGAAGGACGCCGATAACCGCGGTGTCCGGGTGAACGAATCCGAGGATGGAGACTACGATATCGAAGTTCGACTCATCGTCGTTTACGGCTCCGAGCTCGGTCGGACCGCCTACGATGTTCAAGTCGACGTCCGAAAACAGGTCATGGCGATGACTGGTAAAGAGGTTCGGAAAGTCGATGTCATCATTGAAGGCGTGCGCATCCCCGGAGACTCCAATCAGGCTGAAGACGATCTCTGGCCAGGTAACGTCGCATCCGACTGAGTCCACACCCATTAAACTGATCTATTGTGAATTTTCTATCCGACTACTGGTTCAGTTTCCCTTCTTCTACGATCGTGCTAGGGGGAGCCCTAGCGTTGCTATTGGTGCTGATCTTTCTGCGCCAGCCCGGCTCATTGCCACTCGCGTCAAATGAAAGTGGGAAACTCATGATTTCGCGACGTGCGCTGCACCGCATGGTTGAAGCATGTTGCGAACAAGTCCGCGGAGTCGCTTCCGCCAATGCCTCGATCCGCATCCGCGGAGACCGCTTCAATACGAGCCTACGCTTGAAAATTCGCCCTGAAGCTAAGCTCGATGCCATTCAAGGCTACCTCACTCAGGAGATCACCACGATCTATCGAGAGAACCTCGGGCTCACATCCGAAATCGGACCGATCGAAATCAAGGTCGTCGGGGTCATTCCTGCCGAGCCGGGATTCTGATCTCCCCGTTTCACTACGATTCGGCCCCGCTAGTCGGTCAGTTCTAGCCCAATCCTCGCCCCTCCCCTCCTCTTCTTAGCAGAATTCGCCCAAGTCTATGGGATTTGATATCGCCATTATTAATGCGGAGTTTCCCTGGTTTTTCCCAGCTGTGACATTCCTGTTTGGGACGATGATTGGGAGCTTTCTGAACGTGGTGATTTACCGCGTCCCCACTGGTAAATCAATCGTGCACCCTGGATCTCACTGCGGTTGCGGACAGCCAATCGCGTGGTATGACAATATACCGATATTAAGCTGGTTCATTCTTCGTGGCAAAGCGCGCTGTTGTGGCAGCGCCTATTCATTTCGTTACGCGTTTATCGAGGCCCTCACCGGCGCCCTGTTTCTCGGTTGCTGGCTCACTCATCCTCCAGCCGTGGCCGCCTGCGGCATGATCCTAGTCAGTCTGCTTGTCGCAGCGACTTTCATTGATCTCGATCACATGATTATTCCCGACGGGATAACGATCTGGGGGACGGCAGCCGCAGTGCTGATTGCCGCCGCGGTCCCGGCACTCCATGGCTATTCCACGGAACCTGTCTATATGCTCGGGAGTATTCGCTCCGGATTTAGTGCGATGATTGGAGCACTCATCGGCTCCGGTGTTATTCTTTGGATCGGCTTATTGGCCGAGGCGGTTTTGAAGAAAGACGCCATGGGTTTCGGCGACGTCAAATTCATGGGACTCATTGGCGCATTCCTCGGTTGGCCGGGAGCGGTATTCACCATTTTTGGCGGAGCGATGGTCGGCACCGTATGGTTCATGATCGCCATGCTCATTGGAAAATTAACCCAAAATAGATCCACCGCCGCACTCCGAGCTGAGACCTCCGAAGGCGAAGAATCTGAACTGGCGATGGGGGCCCAAGTTCCTTTCGGTCCTATGCTGGCAATCGCCGCTACGATATATTTTCTGGGTGGGCACCGACTCACGGAGCCGTTCCTCAATGAAATACTCGCTGCTCGGTAGCAGCCGCGAATCACTCGGCCGCTTCAACCGCGTTGAGCACCACATCGTCGTCCGAGTAAGCCACTCCATCCGGGCCCGCAGATCGTAATTCCATCTGGTGACCCGAGACCTGATGAAAAATCAGTGGAGTGCCCCACCGGTCACACAACTCCCCAGCGTCGTTAATCGCCGGATGGTCCGAGGGGATCAAATCTAGTCGCAATCGGTTTCTACCCGTCAAGGCGGCCGTAATTTCTGAGTTTAACCCTACTGGATTTCCGGTTCCGACAAAATTTGTCTGCCACGCCATCAGGACGTCGTCGACGATACTCAAATCTTGTTCGACGGAGCCTCCCATTCGATTGAGGCCTTCTCCAACCAATCCCTCAAGGGGATCGGTATCAGATTCGACCAAGAATCGTGGACTTTCCTGCCGTGGCTCCGTTTCCCGCGTCACAATCTCAATCTGCAGTGGCTCGCGCTCTGGAGCGCTCTCGACGTAGGCTGGTTCCTCCGACGACGGTCCCGCGCGCCAAATACCGATCAATAAGACCGCCAGCACGATTGCGGCCGTTATTACCGACCGCCGGACACTCATAACATGAAGCCGAGATCTGGTTGAGCGAAACGTCCAATGTTCGGCAAGACCATCGGCATATTACTCTCACTCACCCCAAACCAACGAGCGAGGGTCGCAGCATATTCATCAACACTGGTGGTCGGAATCCAACGACCGCGACCGGTATCATCCGGACCATTAATCTCCAAAGTCGGCACCTTGCCGTAGATATCCCCGCCGCGAACGGCTCCGCCCATGACCATGTGGTGACTCCCCCAGCCATGATCAGATCCGTCACCGTTGGTATTGAAGGTCCGGCCAAAATCAGAAGCAGTGAAGGTCGTGACGTTGTTTTGGCATCCGAGTTCAACGGTAGCATCGTTAAAGGCCTTCATCCCATTTGCGATGTCACCGAGTAAAGTCGCATGAGCATCGATTTGGTTATTGTGCATGTCCCACCCACCGAGTCGTGCGAAGAAGACCTGCCGCTTGAGTCCAAACTGCGGTGCAACTGAGATGAGTTTTGCAATCATCGATAGCTGATCACCGAGACGGCCTTCGGGAAACTCGGTCGCAATCGGGATCGCATTTTCAAGCTCATTGCCAAGAAGAGCACCGGTATCGATGGCATCTTTGGTCAGCCCACCAAACGCTGATTGAAACAGGTTGGCATCTTCTTGGCCCAACACCGATTTGAGGGCTTCGAGCCTGACTTGTCCAGCGGGATTAGAGCCAAGTCCATTCATGTTCACCACGCCGGTTCGGTTTACCGAAAATTGCGAAATACCTTTTCCCACCTGGAACGAGTTTTGGCCGTCCAAGCTGATCGACATCGACAGCGAGGGATTCTCATTAAAAGCATTCGTGAGGTCAGCCAAACGCCCGCCCCACCCAGTCGTGAAGGACTGATCTCCCACACTGCTTTGCCACTGCACCTGCTGGTTGTTATGGGAAAATAACTGTGGTGGGAGCGGCACGGATCGAGCCTCATACTGTGATCGATTTGTAGGCACAACCAATGTGCCTACGTTGGCCAGCAACGCGACCTGCCCCGTGGCAAACATGCTTTGAATCGGAGCCATTGAACCGTGTAAGCCGTAGCTCCGCCCATCCGTCGACAATGGCGTGATCGGTAACAGTAGCTCGCGAGGCAGCGACAAACTCGTGCGAGCTGCGGCGTAATCCGCATATCCCGTCGTATCATACGGCACGATCATGTTGTTCGCATCGTTACCTCCTTGGAGGAACAAGCACACGAGCGCCTTGTAGTCGTCACCCCCACCGTCGCCCGCTACTGCGCCCATCAGGCGCAACTGAGACATTGCAGAGAGAAGTCCCGTCGACCCAACCGCAGCACAACAAGAACGGAGAAACTGACGGCGACCTAGATCGGTGATCGGGTTGGAAGTATTCATGGGAAGCAAAATGGGATAGATTCGAAGGTTAGCGTTGCACCGCGGCGTCGGGAATCGCCATCGCCAAGTGAACCATAGCCCTCACGCGTTCGATGGCGGACAAAGTGGCTGGCAACGCATCAAAAGCCACTTTCAATTTGGCGGTGGTAGCGGCGGAAAATTGATTGGCTGCCAAATGTAGATTAAGTGTCGCGATGAGCTGATCCGCGTCATTGGCCATACCCAGAAGAGGCGTAAAACTCATCGAGACTCCCCCCGGACGGTTATAGATATGACTGTAATACATATTGGCCGTAGTGATCGCGGTCGTATCCGTGAGAATCTGAAACTCCGGAGCATAAAGGCCGGCAGCCGCTATCGGCCCAGGCCGAGTGAAATCAGGCTCGAAGTAGTTAAAGACACTCGGTGCCCGAAAGGGCTCCTGAGCGAGAAGCCCCTCCATCCCCCGAATATCCAATCGACCATCGTTGGCAGAGACGGGCAATAGGCGGAAGAGCCCGGTCAACCGCAGCATGGGTTCTTTAAGTTTACCAAACGACCCACTGGCCGCAATTTCCGCCGAACGCGCTTCATAATCGGTCAAGATCGCCCGCACAACCGCGCCGAGATCACCGCGCTGCCCCGAACCATTATCCGCAAACTTCTGGGCGACCCGATAAATATAACCCGGACTCGGGTTGCTCGTGACCAAGCGTTGAATCAATCGACGGGCGATAAACGGTCCCGTGTTTGGATGTTCAAACAGCGTGTCCAATGTATCGCGCAAATCGGCTACCCCACCCTGCCCCGCCGGCAGCACCCGTCCGGTGACAATGGTCTTCTCGCTATCATCATGAAATTGAGGGAAGAGGATCATCGGCGTGACATCGTCCCGGCCCGAACGGCGGAACTGATTGTCGTTATTGGGATTGGCCGATGCGAACGTCCATCCGGTGAAGACCTTCGCCGTCTCCTGGATCGTCTCGTTGGTATAGGTCGCGATCGGCAAACCGCGATCATTCAGTCTTAACGTGCCATCAGGTTGTAATTCGTTCAATCCGATAGTGAACAACTGCATGACCTCCCGCGCGTAATTTTCGTCGGGTTTTGAACCCGTCTCAGGATCGGCTTTAGCATTACGCAAATGGCTCAAATAAAGCCCCATCGAGGGCTGTAAGGTCACCTTCTCCAGTAAGGAGCGGAAGTCACCAAACGCGTGATCCATCAAAACGTCGTGATACGCCGTCACGCCGTTCTCCCAATTCAGGAGCTGCGTATTTTCGATCGAGATCACGAAAATCTGACTGAGCGCGAACGCGACCCGTTGCCGCAACTGATCCTCACCATTGATCACATCTTTAAACCAAGCAGAATTGCGGTGATAAAATCCGGGGCGGGTGCCATTTCCGCGGCCGTTTGCCGGAACCGCTACAAATTCTGCGACGGTGTCAGCACTGAGATACGAAATAGGCTTCGCTTCTTGTTCATCAATCCAAGCGCTGATCCCGATAGATTTCAGTCGATCCATATCCGAGCGAATCGGGCCAAACGTGGCCTGAGTGAGGAAACGGGCCGCTTGGGTATCATCCGTTATTTCGTCTGAAGCAGCTGAAGCAGCGGCTGGCGGCTGAAATTCGGTCGAACCTGTATTGAGAATAAGACTACTCGCGATCTCTCCGGTGGGAAAATTAGCCGTTTCGATGGTCACGTAAATCCGACCTTCGCGCAGGGCCTGCACTAATTCGGCGGAGGTGAGTCCTCCCGTGGCATTAAAATCCCAACGTTCATTCACCACTTGACCATTCGCGAGACGTAACAAATCGGGACCATTATCGCCCGGAATCCCCATCCTGAGATAGGCCACGGTTTGAGGCGAGGTGAGTCCCGCAAATGACATATTGATCAACGACGTGCTGCCATCGGCTGCGAGCTGGATCGAAATCGAGCCGAATGCCGTCGATACGACTCCGGCCCCTGGACGCATATTGCCCAAAAATAATTCCCCTGGCACCAACACGATCGCGACCGTCGCCGTGGGTTGAGTGCCGGGCAAGTAACCCGAGCCGGGTTTCACCGAAAGATTCACCGTTTTACTCGACTGAGTAGAGACCGTGTTTGCGTAGGTCTGAATGCTGATCTTGGTGCTCGATTCACCCGCTGCGAACCTAGCAGTCAAAGCAACATTCACAAAGTCGGTGCCCATCACGGCCGATCCGCCAAATTCGAGTTCCACGGTTAAGGGTTCGGCTACGCTACCCGTGCGCATCAGGGTGAATTCACCAGGAGGTGTGCTAGCATCAGTATCCGTGGTGGCGACCGAAGCCGAGACACTCACCGCGGCCGCTCCAACCAGACTCAAATCGTAGACCTCGACCAGCGAGATACCGGCGGAATCACCGACTCCACTGACTTGCATGGTGTAGGCGCCCGGGGCGAGTTCGATCAGCGCGACGGCGTCTTTGCTGCCTCGCTCCAGAGCAAAGGCTCCCACCGTTTGAAAAATTGTCTCCAAGTTTTCAGGGTCACCAAATGACTCCCAGTTATCGTTACTCGCGATTTGCACGGCATCGCCCGCCCGCACTACCGCGATGGCAGGGTCGCTCAGCGAATTTTCCACGCCAAAATTGCTGAGGGTCGGGCCGACCGCTCTTACCAAGAGTCGGCGATTTTCCGCACCTTCACCAACGACGAACCCAGAAATAACTACGGACCGATTCGATTCGATTCGTCCGCGCGTGGATAGGTTTATCAATTGGGAAAATCCGGAGAGATCATAGATCTCAATCATGCCCTCTCCGTTGGCGTCGGCACCGAGCCCCGAGGCGTGCGCCGAATAGACTCCGGGCTCAAGCGTCACCACCATCGCCGCATCCCGGCTCCCAGCACCGAGCTCAAATGCCCCCACCGTGCCAAATACCTCACCCGCTGAACTCGTCCAATTATCGTTGGACGCGATTAGGTTGTTGCCCGAATCGTAAAGTTTCAGTTCTGGATCCACTAACACGCCCGAAATGCCGTAGTTTGCCAAGGTCGGGCCAATCGCTCGAATCAGCACCTGTTTCGACGCACCTTCGCTGATTACAAATCCCGCGACAAACACTTCGCTGCCGCTTCCCACGAAACCTCGCGACGATAGATTCAGCAGCCGTTCATCGCCCGGCTGGGCCCACGCCGAAGCGACAATTAATAAAAAAGGTAACCAACGTAGAGGACGAAACATGGCGATAAAGAGGGGGAGGGGAAAGTGGGGAGTCGGAGCGCACTTCGTTCCAGATAGCGACAAAATAAGACCACCATAAAAATGGAAGTGTGCAGCCTGTAAACTGCATAACACGTTCATAACTTATTAAAAAGTTAATCGAAAGCAGAATTTTACGGGGCCCAATCAACCCGCGTATGATTTGAGGTTGAGAGTTAATATTTATTAATAAAAATCACGAGGCTCCCCCCCCTTCTGAACCGTGAATTCTTTGCTCCCTCCCCCCTCTCTGCTAATTCGTATTCTCAGTCTTTGCCTCATCGGCTGGATTCAACCCGTTTTCGCTGCCTTGATTGTCGAAGAATCATTCACCGACGGGTCTCTAATCGGCGGTGGTGATACGGGAGGCCTTGATTGGTTCGCCGGGACTGCTGCGACCATTGCCATTTTGGATGACTCCGCTGGGCTCCAAGGCGGCAACGCGCTGCAGCTGATCAGCACGGGCGGGTTTTCGCGCGTCACCGGTGCATTCCCTTCCGAAGTCTCAATTTCCAGCACCGGAGATCTAATGATTTGGACTCTCAAACTGCGGATGACCCGATTCAGCGCAGCCAATAACGGAGGCATCCGTTTTGGTCTGCACCAAGATAACGGTTCGCCGGTCAACGCCGCAACGGAAGGGAACGGTTGGACCGCCAATACGGAAGGCTGGGACGGCTACTACTTTCGCGGCGGAGTCGGCGGCGAATCTGCCATGCGCATATTCCGCGATCTTAACAACGCGGGGAACAGCGCCCTGGGAGGTAGCGGCGATGTGACCGTCGGTAATGGCACCGCATGGACCCTGAACGACACCACCGCCCACACCGTCCGCATTGAAATCGAACGCCAAAGCAACGGCCAAAACACCCTCAGATTTTACTGGGACGGCGCGCTCCAACAAGAAACCACCACGGCTACCGTCGGAGGAGCACTGAGTGCCTATACGAATATGACTATTGGTTCGGGATCACCTGAACTCGATCTCCTGATCGACGATGTCACCGTGACGACCACCACGGCCGGTGGCAGCGGCACGACTCCTATCGACTTGGACGCCCGCCTCATCGATTGGACGCGCGCCGGGGTCGAAGGCGAAATTCCGGCTTACGCCACCATCGTCGACTTTAATATCGCTGGCGGCGACGACACCGGACTCGTCGACAACAGCCCCCTGCTCCAGTCACTCATCGACGGCCTTACCACCGACTCCGTCATTAAATTTGGCGCCGGCACTTATCGATTCGATCGCGGAATCAATTTCCGCTCTACCTTATCCCGCAACCTTCCCGGTGTCATCATTCGAGGCGACGGCACCGGTCGCACCAAAATTTTGTTTCGCGACCCTAACGCCGCGGACGCCGGACTCTTCGATATCGCGGGCTACAATTCCGGGGCCGAAATTAATATTACCGGTGGCCTGACCAAGGGGTCCACCAACATCACCCTGGCCTCTACCAGCGGTCTCGCCGCCGGCGATTGGCTGTGGATTCGGCAAGACAACGATCCCGTCGTCATGGCCACCATCCGCGACATCCCCGAATATGCATCCACCATCGATAACGCTAATGGCTGGGCGCGGCGTGTGGTGGGTCAACTGGTGAAAATCACGACCATGGTGAGCGGTGGAGTGACCCTCGAACAGCCCCTACATCTCGATTTTACTTGGCCCAACCCTACGGCCCAAAAACTCGGCACCGTCAGCGGCGTTGGTTTCGAAGACTTCACCTTGGATAATGGCTTGGGTTCGGCGGGTCGGTTCAATTTCGACTTCAGCCGCAGCGTGAACTGTTGGATCCGCAACGTCCACAGCCTCATGGCCGTGCGCTCGCACATTGCGATTTCCGGTTCAGCCAACATCGAAATTCGCGACTCCTATTTCAACGATGCCTACCGACATGACGGTGGGGGTCACGGCTATGGCACTCAAGTTCTGGATACGGCAACTCACTGCCTCATCGAAAACAACGTATTCCGCAATCTCCGCCACGCTATGATTTGGAAGGAAGGCGCCAACGGAAACGTATACGCCTATAACTACTCGACCGATGGGAACCAAGAAGGCTCGGTCGTCGCCAAGGACATTTCCGGTCACGGACACTACGCCTTCGCCAATCTGATCGAGGGCAACATCGCTCAGTTCATCCACGCCTCCGATTTCTGGGGACCCATCGGCCCCAATAACACTTTCCTGCGCAACCGCACCACCGAGGAGCGCATTCTAATCGAGGACGGCACCAAAAACCAAAACGTGCTCGGCAACGAGCTCGTCTCGCCGACCGCACCCTTTGTGGTGGTCGACGGCACTTCGACGGGCGCCTTCGTGCACGGCAATAACGAGGGCGGCTCCCTGCAATGGCGCAGTGGGGAGAGCCAAACCGTGGCGACTTCTTACTTCTACTCCAACACCCCCAGTTTTTGGAATATCACCGATCCCTGGCCATCGATGGGGCCCGAACGCACGCCTGGCACGTTCACCATTCCCGCCAAACAACGTTGGGACTCCAACCAGATGCAGCTCTTCGTCACGGGCGCGGCCACCGGCCGTTTAAGTAATCTCTCGACGCGAGGCCAGGTCCTCTCCGGTGACGACATCCTCATCGCCGGTTTCGTCGTAGGTGGCACGGCCAGCCAGACCCTACTCCTCCGGGGAGCCGGTCCCGCCCTCGATGCCTTCCTCGACCCCGACACCGTTTTGGATGACCCCAAACTCACCGTCTATCACGGATCCGAGGAGATCTTCACCAACGACGATTGGTCCACGCCGAATGACTCGGCCAACGTCGCCAACGTCACTGCCACCCTCGGTGGGTTAGCCCTGATCGAAGGCTCCAAAGACGCTGCCTTGGTCGCAACCTTCTCTTCCGGTGCTTACAGCATGCACCTCAGTGGTAAGGCGGGCTCCGGCATCGCCCTCGCTGAAATCTACGACGCCGATGGTGGGGCCAACGCCCAACTACTGAACATCTCCACTCGAGGCCGAGTGGGCACGGGCGCAACCGTCATGATCCCAGGAATTGTAGTCACCGAATCCAGTCGCCGGCTCCTGATTCGCGGCATCGGCCCCGAACTCGAAACCTCCTTCGGCTTCGCCTCCGGCACCACCCTGCCCGATCCCGTCCTCACCCTCACCAACTCCGCTGGCCAGGTTCTGGCCACCAATGACAACTGGAGCGACGAAGCCGCCTCGGTTGTCGCAGAGATCACCAGCGTAGCATCCGAAGTCGGCGCCTTTGCCCTAACCAGTGGCGGCGGCGATGCGGTCATGTTGGTGACGTTACCTCCCGGAGTTTACACCGCCCAAGTCACCGACGCGAACAACGGCGAAGGTATTGCCATCGTCGAGGTCTACGCCGTGACCGAGTAATCACCCTCCCACCACGCCGCGGCTTCATCAGTTGCTTTTCCGTAAATTTTGGCTCAATCGTGGAGCCTCTTTACCGAACTGAATCTTATGAAGCGCCTCCTTCTTTCCCTCACTGCCATCGCGATCACCTGTAATTTTGCGCAGGCTCAAAACCGTATCGGCACCGGCTCCGTTGATGACCTCTATCAAACCTACTGCGCTTCCTGTCACGGCGCGAAACTAGAGGGCGGCCAAGGCAGCTCACTCGTTGATGGGGTTTGGAAACACGGCGGCTCCGACGCTGAAATCACCAAATCGATCATCGAAGGATATCCCGAGGTTGGCATGGTGCCGTGGAAAGGCGTGCTCACCGATGATCAGACCCGATCGTTGGTCATCTATATCCGCGAACAAACTCAACTCGCCGCAGCCTCCCCGACCGAAAAAGTGGATCCAGAAGGCACCGTTTTCACGACCGAGCTGCATAACTTCACCATGGAGAAGGTCACTGAAGTTGAGGACACGCTCTGGTCGATGGCTTTCATGCCCGACAACTCGATCTTACTGACCCAGCGCGACGGTCCGGTCTGGCGCCACCAGGATGGTGAAAACCACCTCATCGAAGGCACCCCCGAGGTCTGGCAAAACGGCCAAGGCGGCATGCTCGAGGTGGCATTACATCCCGACTACGCGACCAATGGCTGGATCTACCTCGGCTTCAGCGAAAACATCGGCGCCCAGGAAGACGATAAAGACGCCGGCATGACCGCCATTGTTCGCGGCCGCATCAAGAACGATAAGTGGGTCGACCAGGAAGACATCTTCCATGTCCCCGGTAAATTCCACACCTCGGCCGGCGTTCACTTCGGCACCCGTTTCGTCTTCGACGACGGCTACCTCTTCTTCGGCATCGGTGATCGTGGCCGTCAGGACATGGCCCAAGACATCAGGCGCCCGAACGGCAAGATCCACCGCATTCACGACGACGGTCGCATCCCCAAGGATAACCCATTCGTGAAAAAACGCGGCGCCTACAAGTCCGTTTGGTCCTATGGA
>CAJXQX010000084.1 GCA_913058185.1 uncultured Verrucomicrobiota bacterium | reverse complement strand
AACGCAGTCACAGCATCCGCTTCGTCGGAGCGGCCAAACAGCAGGCCTTCGTCGCACTGATCGATATCACCTACGAAGAGCACCTGTGAGCTCCATCTCACGGTTTAAGAGTGAGTCGAAGCAGCCATAAATCGGAACTCCCTCCCCCCCGACAAATTAACTTTGCCGGCACGGAGCTATATTTACCAAGTATTGGCGTAATAGCTGCTTTCGCATTTTCATCATGAAACTCCGAATTCTCGCTATTCTCACCCTCCTCACTCCTATAGTTGCTTCAGCCCACCCGGGGCACCCCGGCCACGACTTTGAATGGGATTTCGCCCCCATCGCGACGGGAGTGGGAGTCATTGTTTTTGTGACGGTAGTCGGTGTAGCGATCTGGAATCGACGCCGCAGTCAGAAGGCCTGATCGTCTGACCACCCAGTTACAATTTTCGCAGGTCACAGCGCAATGCTGACATCGTTATCGCCAAGACCCGCCGTAAAGCAGTCATGCCGTGACGCAGAGCCACCCCATCTCGACCGATCAGTCGCAAGCTCCAGACTCCGGGAGTTATTTCACTCGCTCCGCACCATAGATTATTCTGATGGAGTAATCTAATTTCATCTCGCCATGAGGGCGATTCCGACGGTGTTAATGAGGAGGGCTCCACTAATACCGCATTGGCGAAAGCTGCCATCTCGCCAAATCCAACCGAACGAGCCAGTGCCTGAAGCTCCGACCCGTTTTGACCCACGTGCTCAACGAGTGTGAGTTTACCATCCACCTTCAACCGCAGATCGAGCGCCAACTCGTCCCATGCCCAGATCTCGCCATGCCCAACGCGACCGGGCACCAGTTGATCGGCAAAAAAAAGACCTCCACCACTCGCTACGTTCACCGAGGTGCTCTGACGATATCGGGAATGACGATGCAGCACCAAGGGCTCGGGCATCACTTCCAGCCACCCCTCCGCCTCGACGTGAAAGGACTGCTCGGCCGAGGCTTCGCCAGAATTCATCCGAAATACCCGACTGGCACTCGGCGTCGTGACACATAGTTTGGCGCCACTCGCCACTTCAATACGCGAAGTGAGGCGATCCCCCGCCAAGATTCCCGCCGTGGGATTGGCCACTTGCACAATCAAAACCCCATGATCCGGATCCCAATAAGGTTTACTCAAATGAAACGGCACCGTGAATCCCTGCCGCACTAGCACCGTTTGCCCATGGACCCGCAATTCGGCCCTGAGATCGAGATGTCCGTCGAGCGCAGTCATCGGCTAGCTCGGTTCGTCCGTCGTCGCAGTTTGGGCAAACAGCACTTCCCGCTCAATCCACGCAATCACCGCCTCAAGGTTGTGTTCACGCTTCAAATCGCAGAACACAAACGGTCGTTCACCGCGTTGCACCTTGGCATCCCGATCCATCACGCCGAGGTCGGCACCCACCAATGGCGCAAGGTCGATTTTGTTAATGATCAACAGGTCACTATAACGCACGGCTGGCCCGCCTTTACGCGGGATTTTGTCCCCTTCCGCCACATCGATCACATAGATAAACGCATCAACCAATTCAGGAGAAAACGTGGCCGATAGATTGTCCCCGCCACTTTCGATCAAGACGAGTTGGAGGTCCGCGTGTTTGGCTTCTAAGGCCTGCACCGCTTGCTCGTTCATGGTTGTGTCATCGCGGATCGCAGTATGCGGACACCCGCCTGTTTCTACGCCCACAATCCGATCCGCCGCGAGAGCACCCGACCGGGTCAGGTATTGGGCATCCTCCTCCGTATAAATATCGTTGGTGACCACCGCCATCGAGTAGCGAGCACGCAATGCGGCGCAAAGTTTTAGACACAGCATGGTTTTGCCGGAACCAACCGGGCCACCAATACCAATTCGAGGGGGACGTGAAGCACTCATAGAATTAGGAAATAAACATCCGCGCAGCGGCGGTTTCATGACGGGCTGAAGCAATATCCAGCCAAGGATTGAACCAACCGATGGCGTCGCGTTCGACGGTCATCGCCGTGGCCACGATTCGCGGAGTTTCAGCCAATGCCGCCGTCAACACGGACTGCGCGGCATTCTGGCCCAAACGAAGCACCTTCATCGCCGCGGCAATTTGAGCCGAAAGAGTCGAATACACGATACCGCCCATGACTGCGCCCAGTGGAGCCCTGTGCACCCTACCCTCAACCGCGGCCGCCACCGTTGCGGCATAGGGCCAACCCTCGGCCCCAACCCGTTGGGCAAATTCCACGGCCACTGATTCGGGATGCAGTCGCACAAGCATTTCGATCCGCTGCTGACCAATTTTGGCACTGGCTTCTCGCGCTTCCCGCGTCGCTTTGAGGGCCGAGGCCAACTGACTTAACTCGGCCAATCCGGCCCAATCAGAGATCGCCAAAGCCTCGTAAGACTGCGCCGCCAAGGGGAGTTCCATTTGAGCCAAAGCGGGCAACACAGATTCAAAAAAATGGGTACTCAGCGAATCCCGGTCATGAACCACCCCGGCATCGACCAGTCCCTCCAAACCAAACGAGTGGGCATAACTCCCCGTCGGGTAGAATGAGTCACCCACCTGCAAAAGCATGGAGCTCCAGGCGGCTTCAGTGCTGATGGCTGGGTCCGAGTTCATGGACTGGTTTTTTGGATTCGCCCCGCACAAATCGTCCCGGACGAAATACGGTGATGGTCGGTTCGAACGAGACTTGGATTCGCGCCAATAACTGTCGCACCGCGGGATCATCCACCGCCAGCAAGCGATCGGCTTCGGATTGCAGCTCCATATGCAAATTTCCTACCGCCCAACCGATGCCCGCGGCCGCCGATGGAGCCACCGCCAGCGAAATCGCCAATACGGATTCCGACTCTTGTTCGATCAAATAACGCGAAGATTCAGTCTGCCAGAATGTGACTCCCGGCTTCAACGGATAAGCCAATTCAAAGCCAAACTCCGTGCCGTCCTCCGCCACGCCCCGCCACAACCGCTTGGCCAGCTTCAAACGGTCCACCACCAATTGAATCTCAGGGAGATCCACATTGGGTTCCGCAGTGATATCATGAACTATATTCATATCAGATCAGAACAAGAAATAGCGCTGGGCTAACGGTAGTTCCGTTGCCGGTTCACAGGTCAGATGCACGCCATCCGCCTTGACCGTGTAGGTCTCGGGATCAACTTCGATCTTTGGCATGGCGTCATTGAGCACCATGTCTTTCTTGCCGATGTTTCGGCAACCGCTGACCGGCTCAAGCTTACGCGCCAGTCCGAGTTTTGCCGGCCCTTGATCATGGTCGAGCGATGCTTGGCTCACGAAAGTCAAACAGGTCGAGGCAAGTGCTTTGCCAGAGGCCCCAAACATCGGACGATAGAAAGTCGGCTGAGGTGTAGGGATCGAAGCATTGGGGTCACCTATATTGGCCCAAGCGATGAATCCTCCCTTAAGCACGAGTTCCGGCTTCACGCCAAAGAACGCTGGTTTGAAAACCACCAGATCGGCTAACTTACCCACCTCAATCGAACCCACACAATGGGAAATACCTTGGGCAATAGCTGGGTTGATCGTGTATTTCGCGATATAACGTAGGGCCCGAAAATTGTCAGCGGCAGGATGGGAGTCGGAAGCGAGTTTACCAAACTGAACCTTCATTTTATGCGCGGTTTGCCAGGTGCGACTGATCACCTCGCCGATGCGTCCCATCGCCTGAGAGTCCGAAGACATCATGGAAATGGCACCGATATCATGTAAACGATCCTCCGCCGCAATCGTTTCGGGCCGGATCCGCGATTCCGCAAATGACACGTCTTCGGGAATTTTTGAATCCAAATGATGGCACACCATCAGCATATCGAGATGCTCATCGATGGTGTTGATCGTATAAGGCCGAGTCGGATTGGTCGAAGACGGCAGCACATTTGGTTCGCTACAAACCCGGATGATATCGGGGGCATGGCCCCCGCCGGCGCCTTCGGAGTGAAACGTATGGATCGTGCGTCCCTTAAACGCTCCGAGGGTAGATTCGACAAACCCCGCTTCGTTGAGCGTATCCGTGTGAATCGCGACCTGTACATCGAGTTCATCCGCTACCCCCAAACAGGTATCGATTGCAGCGGGCGTAGTGCCCCAGTCCTCGTGCAACTTGAGTCCCAACGCTCCTGCCTGAACCTGTTCGCGCAGAGGATCCGGGGTAGAGCAATTGCCCTTGCCCAAGAATCCCAAATTGATCGGGTAACCCTCCGCCGCCTCCAACATGCGATGAATATTCCACTCCCCCGGAGTGCACGTCGTGGCCAGCGTGCCATGAGCGGGACCGGTGCCTCCTCCAATCATCGTCGTGAGCCCCGAACTGATGGCTTCATCGATCTGCTGGGGACAAATAAAATGGATGTGAGGGTCAATGCCCCCCGCCGTCACGATGTTACCCTCGGCGGCCAGCACCTCCGTGCCTGCCCCGACGATCATGGGATCTTTCTGGTTCGTCTTGGGGTCGGCATAAACCGAACCAATACCGCTTTGGATTCCGGGGTTTCCCGCATGACCAATTCCCACAATCACACCCTGCTTAACCCCAATGTCGGCTTTGATGATGCCGAGGACTGGATCGATAACTAACGCGTTGGTGATAACCAGATCGAGAGATTCCGCATCGGTGGCTGTCGACGATTGCCCCATGCCATCGCGGACCACTTTGCCTCCGCCAAACTTGATCTCATTGCCGTATCCTCCGCCCTCGGCAACGAGGTCGCACTCAACCTCAACGAACAATTCCGTATCGGCGAGGCGCACCTGATCACCTGTAGAGGGACCGAACATTTCAGCGTATTTGCGGCGGGATAAATTAAGGGACATAGGAGTCTACGAGATTAACTTTTTCAAAAAACAAACGTGGGCTGGGCTCAAAGCGGACCATTGATCTTTCCATTCAAACCAAAGACTTCACGCGTTCCGGCCAACGCAACGAGTTCGACCTCCTTAATGTCACCCGCTTCGAATCGCACTGCCGTTCCGGCCGGGATGTTAAGCCGAAATCCACGAGCTGTCGCCCGATCAAACGCGAGTTCTTCGTTCACCTCATAAAAGTGAAAATGCGACCCCACTTGCACCGGTCGATCACCTGTATTGGTCACTCGCAAGGTCAAAGTCTCCAACCCTGGGTTGGCTGGGATGTCGGGCCCTGCGGCAGGAATAATTTCTCCGGGTATCATGGCAAAGTCATCGAATTGGCTGATGCACCGTCACGAGTTTAGTGCCATCTGGGAACGTAGCTTCAACTTGAACGTCAGGGATCATCTCCGCGATGCCTTCCATCACATCCTCTCGCTTAAGAATGGTCGTGCCGTAGCTCATGAGACTGGCCACCGACTTACCGTCCCTCGCCCCTTCTATGATTTCGTAGGTAATAATAGCGACCGTTTCCGGATGGTTGAGTTTCAGTCCGCGATTCTGCCGACGACGCGCCAGATCGGCCGCGACCACGACCATCAGTTTTTCTCGTTCTCTAGGAGTTAAATGCATAATTCAGGAAAGGGCTAAACTTGCAGGTGAGTTTCAACGACCTTGTCGGTCAGTTCGGCAATCACACCCGAGACCGTGATCACGCCTCGATCCATCGCATAGAATCGATCGGCCACCTCCCGACAAAAATTAACATACTGCTCCACCAGCAAAATCGCGAGAGCATGATCTTCTCGCAGATTTTTAACCGCTTCGAATATCTCAGCCGCTTCCTTTCGACCCGCTCGGGTGATTTCTTCTTCCGGCACCGGGTTAACTTTCAGTTTCTGTAAGGTGTCACCAATTTGATCAATAATTGACGGCTGAATACCCTCGGTCGGTTCGTCCAGAATCAGTAATTTGGGATCGGTCAGGAGCGCGCGTCCAATCGCTAATTGTTGCTGCTGACCACCCGACAATACGCCCCCCTTTCTACTCAGCATCTCCTTCAGCACGGGAAACAAATCATACACGCGTTCCAAGGCGGTTGCGGCGGCCTTCCCCTTGATCCCATGCACCACCAATCCGACCTGCAAATTCTCACTAACTGTTAGGTGAGGGAAAATATCACGTCCCTGCGGCACGTAACCAATCCCCATTCTCGCCCGGGCATCTGGAGTCATTTTATGGATCGGTTTCCCCAATAACTTGATCGAACCTTCCTGAATCGGCAGACCTCCGGTAATCGACTTCAACGTCGTGGTCTTACCCACGCCATTACGTCCCATCAAAGCGACCACCTCTCCGGCGTTCACGGTGAGATCGAACCCGCGCAAGATGCGCGAACCACCAATATCAGTTTCCAAGGCCTCAATGGCCAGAACAGGAGTTTCAGATGCCATCATAATGGATCAGGGTTCGTGTTTCCCGCGACCGAGATAGACCTCGCGCACTTGTTGATTGGATTGCACTTCGTCGAATTTCCCTTCGAACAAAACAGATCCCTGGTGCAACACGGTCACTGCAGTATCTTGGGCGATCTGTTTCACAAAAGTCATATCATGTTCGATCACCACTAGGCTGTGCTTCCCGGCCAATGAAAGGAGCAACTCGCCGGTGCGGTGGGTTTCCTCGTCGGTCATGCCAGCCGCAGGTTCGTCGATAAGCAGCACTTTGGGGTCCGATGCCAAGAGCATGCCTATCTCCAGCCATTGCTTCTCGCCGTGAGCCAAATTACCCGCCTGCCAATTACGTTTCCCATCGAGACGGATAAGTTTCAGGAGTTCATCAATTCGACCGCTCTGGTCACTCGAAAGCCGATGAAACAACGCGGCAAATACACCTCGAGTTCCACTGAGAGATAGGAGTAGATTTTCCCATACGGTGTGATTCGAATAAACACTCGGGGTCTGAAATTTACGACCAACTCCGAGTCGATTGATTTGATACTCATTTAACTGAGTGAGATCGTCATCGAAGAAATCAATCCGCCCTTTGTCAGGCTTCGCCCTACCTGTGATAAGATCAAAGAAGGTGGATTTCCCGGCACCATTTGGACCAATCACCGTGCGCAATTCACCTTCAAACAGGTAGAAATTGAGATCGGATATCGCCTGAAAGCCATCATAGCTCTTCGAGACGTCTTCGACATTTAGAATCGGATGCGGCATAGAAAATAATTTGAGACTATCAGGAGTCGGTTGCCGGTGGAGGTGGTGTCTTTTTGGCCCACGGTAAATAGCTCCGCAGCCAAACCCAATAAGGTCGCAGGCGCTCAGGCAGACTCACCAAACCTCCCGGCAGAAAAACAACGACTACGATAAACAATCCACCCAAAAAGAGGAGCCAAAGATCGGGGAAAGCTCGCGTCGCCCAACTCTTTAATAGGTTGATGGAAACAGCTCCGAGAATAGGGCCAATTAAAGTCCCTCGGCCACCCACCGCCACCCAGACCACCGCCTCCAATGACTTGGCAGGAACCATTTCACTCGGATTAATTATGCCGACTTGCGGCACGTAAAGCGCCCCCGCAACACTCGCGATCAATGCACTGAGCACAAAGACAAACAGTTTGTAATTGGCGGCAGCGTAACCACTGAAAAGCACGCGATTCTCACCGTCTCGAATGGCCCGTTGCACCAAACCAAACTTGGTCGAACTCAGCCAACGGCAGAACACGTATACCCCGAGGAGGGTCAACCCGGTTGCGATGTAGAGCCCTCGCTGGGTCGCGGCACTATTAATGTCAAACCCGAGAATGAATTTAAAATCAGTGAAACCGTTATTCCCTCCCAACAGTAGATTGTTCCGGAAGAACATAATCGCCGCTGCGTAGGTTAGTGCCTGAGTTAAAATGGAAAAATACACTCCTTTGATGCGCGATCGAAAGGCAAAGTATCCAAAAATTCCTGCCACCACTCCGGGAAATAGGAGGACCATTCCCCAAGCGAAGGGGAAACTTGAAAATGGCTGCCAAAAGCTGGGAAGCTCCGTCCATCCTAGGAATACCAAAAAATCGGGAATCGGCTGATGATACTGCCCTAGATCCCCAATCATGCGCATCAAATACATGCCGTGCATGTAACCGCCCAACGTGAAGAAAAGGGCCTGCCCAAGGCTGAGTAGGCCCGTATAGCCCCATAGCATATCCACCGAAATAGCGAGCAACGCGTAACTCAAGTATTTGCCCCAGACATTGATGGTGAAATTGCTAATCACCCCTTGCGCATTGAGCACCGGTAGCAACACCAGCATCACGAAGACGATCACACCTGCGATGATGATTTCTCTTTTAAGACGAGAATTGTCGGGTTGTGGCATCATAGCTTAGTCCTCCAATGAACGACCACGAGTCGCGAAGATTCCGGCGGGCCGCCATTGCAAAAATAGGATTATCAAAGCGAGCACTAGAATCTTGCCGAACACGGAAGAATCCTGAGCCAAGTTTTGGAGAAAACTCCCGATAAACGGCACCCAGCCAAGACTTGGTGCCCAGGCCGGTAGATACTGTTGAAGAATCTGATCAATGCCCCCGATCCCAAACGCACTGATGACCGTTCCGGCTATGTTCCCCACTCCACCGACAACCACCACCATGAACGAATCGACAATGTAGGCCTGACCTAACGAGGGCCCGACATTTCCAATTTGGCTAAGGAAAGCGCCCGCCAGTCCGGCCAAACCACTCCCTAATCCGAACGTGAGCATATTCACTCTCGTCGTGCGCACTCCCATGAAACCCGCCATGCCCCTATTCTGCATCACCGCCCGAATCAGGAGCCCCAGCGAGGTCTTATTGAGCGCCAGCCAAACCCCTAAAACGATCAAGATCGCAAAGCCAATCACGAACACTCGATTCCAACCGAAAACGATGTCGGCTACCGTCCAATTACCACTCAAATATGCCGGACTGGAGACCTGCACATTATTGGCTCCAAACATGAGCTTGAAAACCTGCTGCAATACCAACGACACACCCCATGTTGCTAGCAAACTCTCCAAGGGACGCCGGTATAAAAACTGAATAATTCCTCGTTCCAAGGCGATACCCACGAGTGCTGCCATCAGGAAACTCGCGGGAATGGCGGCCACGAAATAGAGCTCATAGGCCCATCCCTCAAGATTCATCCCCGGAATTCCAATGCTCAGTCCGAAGGCTGGAACAATGATGCCTGCGCCAAAAATATTCTGCATCAAATAGGTCGTGTAGGCCCCGACAGCGATCATTTCGCCATGGGCCATATTGATCACCCCCATGAGCCCAAACGTGATTGCCAACCCCAACGCGACCACGAGCAAAATACTGCCCAGACTCAGGCCTCGAAAAATTGTCCCCACAAAATCTACGACCGACCGATGCCGCTCAATTTCAACGAGTGCTTCATTGGACGCTACGATCATCTCCGCATCCTTCAACTCAGTCGCATTTTTCAACACCGCACCAAGGGCATCAGTGCTGGAAAGACTGTGAATATCACCAAGTTCTTTCACGGCTGCCAATCGCACGTCCCGGTCGTCCTGATTCAATTGCACGAGCGCAATCGCCTGGCGAATCGCTTGATGCACTCCGGTATTTTCCTCTACTTCTAGGAGAGCCTGGAGCACGGGAAGTTTCGTCAAGTCGCGAGAGAACCCAAGGGTTTGTACCGCTTGTAATCGGGTCGATGCTGTCGGCGAACTCAAGTCAATGAGATCGAGAATCTCCTTCATCGCCCGCCTCAGACGATTATTATGCCTCACTCGGTCCATATTGTCTCTAGTCGGCTCGATAGCCCCTCCATCCTCTCCCACAAGGAGAGATTCATCCGATACTCTAAAAGCTTGCGCAGTTTCAAACGCATCCCGTCCTCCCGCAATTTGGACCGGAACCGCTTCGTCCCCCTCAGGTTTATAGACGAACAACTCATCCCGTTTCCAGGCATCGAACAGATCCCGAATAACCGGATCCCCTTGTCCCACTAGGGTGCCCAGAATTTCTTGTTTTTGGGTGTCTTTCGCTGCGAGCATGGCCTCAACGATTGTCTCCCTCGGTGTCTGCCCCGGTAAAGAAACAGCCCATCCGAAGAGAAGAGCAAAAATTAACAATCGACTGGAAGTGTGAATGAATTTCATCCGATTAATGGCTTTGCTAGTTCTGTGCCAACAAAGCGGGGCGGGTTGCGAACAACCCACCCCGGCGACTACAGAATTACGGGAAAATGAAGAAAGAATCCCGTAAAGTATTCAGGAACTATTTAAACTTACCTTTGAGCCATGGCTCGCCGTATACGTTTTCGAACTCTTCCAAAATCTCGAACTGACCATTGGCTTTGGTCTCACCGATAAATACATTCTTGGTAAGGTGCATATTTGGCTGCGTCGTGACCGTGCCACCTGGGCCATCAAACGAAAGACCGCTCTTGAGTGCTTCACGCACCGCATCGACATCAAACGTGCCTGCTTTTTCGACCGCAGCCTTCCAGAGGTAAACGCCATTGTAGCTCAGCACCATGGGTGAACACGTAACTCGTCCTTCTTTCACAATTCCTGTGAGGCTGCTGCCTGCGAGCCAGGATTTGAAATTAGCCACGAATTCTTCGTTGGCATCACTCTCAATCGACTGGAAATAGGTCCAGCAACCAAGTTGCCCCACGAGTTGATCGGCGGGCAATCCCCGGAACTCGTCTTCCGAGATCGAGAAGGAGACAACGGGACAAGTTTCAGCACTCAAACCAGCCGCGGCATATTCTTTAAAGAACGGAACATTCGTATCACCATTAAGAGTGCTGATAACTGCAGTGTCTCCACCAGCCGAGAACTGCTTAATCTCAGAAATAATTTGTTGATAGTCCGTGTGGCCAAAGCCCGTGTATTTGCCTGCGGAGATAACCTTACCAGATTCGTCCCGGCGGAAGCCACCACCGATATTCTCGATCGGCACACCCTTGCTCAAGAGATACTCCAGCAGCACCAAATTGGTGGTTTGAGGATAAACGTAATCAGTGCCCAAGAGATAGAACTTCGTGTAACCTTGCTCGATCAAATAGTCTACGGCTGGGGTGGCTTGCTGATTCACCGCTTCAGCAGTATAGAACACGTTCTGGCTCTCTTCTTCACCCTCATATTGAACCGGATAAAAGAGTAGGCCGTTGTTCTTTTCGTATACGGGGAGGACCGATTTACGACTGACCGAGGTCCAGCAACCAAAGGTAACCGCAACTTCGTCCTGTTCGAGCAGTTGTTTCGCTTTTTCGGCGAACAGCGGCCAGTTAGAAGCGCCATCCACGACGACGGGTTCGATCATCTTACCCATCACACCCCCATTGGCGTTAATTTCGTCGAAGGCGAAGATCAGCACATCACGTAGCGACGTTTCGCTAATCGCCATGGTGCCAGATAAGGAATGCAGCACGCCAACCTTGACGGTCTCGGCAGCTTGCACGGTGGAGAAGAGGGCGGCCAGGCTGAGAGTGCCGGTCGCCAGTAGTTTAGAAAACTTCATAGTATTTGAGAGAAAGTGAAAGTAGGACCACCCATGAATTGAGCCGTAACGGTATCCGCCATGGTGCGGTTGCGGAGTCCGCACTTCGGACGCGTATCGCCGAAGTGCGGTTCCTTAAGGATGAGTTAAAGACTAACCGTGCTTAGAATGTGAATACGATCTGGGCCGCGAGGTAACTCGCTGAATCTACGCCTCCGTTATTTTCGAAATCGGTGTAGCTATACTCCGCGAGGAAAAACAGATTGTCAGTGATCGCCATACCAGGAGACACCGTATATTTGGTGAACTCCGCTCCCGCAGCAACGGTGTCGTCTTCACCGGCACTCAGACGGAATGTCGTGGTGAATGCACCGAAATCTGGCATCGCAAGGATCGACCAGAACGAAGCATCCATCCCACCCGCGTCGGCCGTCATGTATTCAACGGCCACCAATGTGCTACCGATGGTGATGTCCGCCCAGAAGTCGAACATGGTCGTGTCCGTGTCACCATCTTCAGCTAAGCCAAGGTAAACATTGGTCGTATCAGTCGAGTATTTGATGAATCCTTCGAAGCCGATCTCGCCCAGGTCATGATCACCCTCGTAATAGGTGGGACCATAGACCGAATCGAGCACCGCGACACCCGCGGAGAACCCGCTCTCACCGGCATAGTCGTAGCGGACTCCTGAGTGGTAAGCTGGGATGAATCCCGCCAGGTCGTTCGAGTAGGAAATCTGCAACATATTGGGCCAATCGAAGGCTTCATAGCCGTGATAGCTGAGAAATTTTCCGAACGTAAGACTTGATTCATCATCGAGGGAATACGTGGCATACATGTCGAGGAACACCGGCTCGTAGTCCGAGAACGCATGCAGACTCACGACACCGACGGTATCGTCGAATGTTCCCGTGAGTTGGATCTTCATGGAATCGACTTCCATGAGTTCCGTGTCACTGGAGGCACCGGCGGTGTAGTCCTCGCTCGAGTTACTGGCCGTTGCGGTCACATAACCGTAAAGACTCAAGTTATCATTGATCTCCACGTCGGCAAACGAGGTGCAGGCGGATGTAGCGCTCAAAGAAAGCGCGACTAGCTTAGTAATAGCAGATCTGGTCATTTGTAATATTATAGTTTGAAGGTTAGAACCACCGGCGGTTGCACGCAACCAGACGATATTCGATCTCCATTAAGCAGGTCTGTTGCCAAACTATTATCTTGGCAAAAAATAATACAAAACCATGCTAAAAACTGTATCAATTATTCGGATACTTTACCCCTGAAATGAGCCTGTATGAAACTTTTTAATACACAGCTAAATTGATCGATAATTCGGATCAATCCATCACTTCGGCATGACTTCATTTCATACCTGAGGCCAAATCCACTGGTTTAGAAACGAAGCCGGAGCGGAATCGCTCAAGACCATCATGGCCAAATTTGTTTTCTCCCTAATTCCGAGCCACCGATCACCGCCGGATCCGAGATCTCCCCCCTGCAATCAGACCGTCTAACGCAATCCGCACACTTGGGCTCAGTTCGCTGACCTTAGCTGCTACCCGCTAACGCGGCTGGTTCGTCGTGTTGTTTTTTCAGATCAGCTTCCAGGATACTGAAATTTCCGGCCTCAGCCGCCTGCACAAAACCTTCGGTCACGCTCTTGAGTCCCTCCCACTGGGCGCGGATGTGTTTGGCTTCCGTTTCTGTAATATCTTGATCCGAGGCCGCCGCGGCGATCACGCCCAGCATATTGGCAAACTGCTGCACGATGTCATTGGTCGCCGGCACCAGATCCTCAGATTCACGCATTGCCCCGGGGTTTTTGATAAAAAAACCGCCGGCCTGCTGTGCCACCCAACGCGCAACCCTATCGTCACCCGTCGAGTCTATGAGCTGCTTCACCCGATCTAGTGGGTTCGAAGAGCCACTTCCGGAATCGTCGACGGGGGGTTCCGCCCACTTGTAGATCAGAGACAATGAGAGGCCCATATCCGCGCAGACCTGCTTGGCACTGGTATCCTTGAGCAACTCCTTCAGTAATTCATGCGACTCCATAACCCAAGAGCATGAATCTGGGACGATCGCGTGGCAATCCCGCGCCAGAACACTTTTTGGCGTGCCTCTCCCTCCTAATTCATGCCAAACCTGAGAGTTCATGAATATCCACGAGTATCAGGCCAAAGCCCTATTTGAACAATACGGAGTGCCGGTCCCACAAGGCGCTGCTGCCAAAAGCGCCGATGAGTTCGCCACCGCCCTCGATTCCCTTCCCGATGGTCCCACCATGGTGAAGTCTCAGATCCATGCCGGTGGGCGTGGTAAAGGCACGTTCACCAACGGCTACAAAGGAGGCGTGAAATTCTGCCCAACCAAGGCTGAGGCGCTTTCCGTCGCCGGTGAGATGATCGATAATACCCTCGTGACGATCCAAACCGGACCGGCTGGCCGCAAGGTGCAGACCGTCTACTTCACCGTCGCCTGTGACATTAAGAAAGAATACTACCTCGCTATCTTACTCGACCGGTCGACCTCCTGGCCCGTTATCGTCGCCTCTACCGAGGGTGGCGTGGAGATCGAGAAGGTCGCCGAGGAGACACCCGAGAAGATCACCAAGGTCTTTGTCGATCCCGCCTACGGCCTCGCTGACTTCCAAATCCGCGAACTTATTTTCTCCCTCGAGCTCAACAAGCTCGAAGCCAAGAACGCCGCGAAACTCATCCGCAAACTCTACAACTGCTTCTGGGAAACCGACGCGGCGATGATCGAGGTCAACCCGCTCATCACGACCCCCGACGACAACGTGCTCGCGCTCGACGCCAAGGTCTCCTTCGACTCCAACGCCCTCTTCCGCCATCCTGAGATCGTCGCGCTACGTGACCTCAACGAAGAAGATCCCAAAGAGATCGAAGCTTCCAAATACGATCTGGCCTACATCGCTCTCGACGGAAACATCGCCTGTCTCGTCAACGGCGCCGGCCTGGCCATGTCCACCATGGACATCATCAAACACTATGGTGGCAGCCCCGCCAACTTCCTCGATGTCGGTGGAGGAGCCACCAAGGAGAAAGTCATCGCAGCTTTCAAAATCATCCTCGGCGACGCCAACGTGAAGGGCATCTTCGTAAACATCTTCGGAGGTATCATGGATTGTAACGTGATCGCCGAAGGCATCGTCGACGCCGTCAAGGAAGTCGGCCTCGAGCTTCCGCTCGTGGTCCGTCTCGAAGGCAACAACGTCGCCGCGGGCAAGCAAACCCTCGCCGATTCCGGTCTCCCGATCGTCTCCGGCGAGAGCATGGCCGACGCTGCCCAAAAAATTGTTAACCTCGTAGCCTAATCCCGATGTCCATTCTAATTTCTCCCGATACCAAAATCATGGTCCAAGGCATCACCGGTGCCTTCGGCGGTAAACACGCCGGCCTCTCCATCGACTACGGCACCCAAGTCGTCGCCGGTGTCACTCCCGGCAAAGGTGGCCAAACCTTCGAACACGGCGACGTGAAGGTTCCCATCTTCAACACCGTAGCCGAAGCCGCCGCTGCAACCGGTGCCTCTGTTTCCACCATCTTTGTGCCGCCGCCGTTTGCCGCCGATGCCATTCTCGAATGCGTCGACGCCAAAATCGATCTCGCAGTCGCCATCACCGAAGGCATCCCGGTCAAAGACATGATTCGCGTGAAGCGCGCCATGGAAGGTAGCAAGACCCGCCTCCTCGGACCTAACTGTCCTGGCGTGGTCACACCCGGTGAAGGACCCGACTCCTCCGGCGGCTGCCGCATCGGCATCGCCCCCGGTTACATTCATAAGAAAGGCCACGTCGGCGTTGTTTCTCGCTCCGGCACTTTGACCTACGAGGCGGTTTACCAACTCACGGTCAAAGACATCGGCCAATCGACCTGTGTCGGAATCGGCGGCGATCCCGTCAACGGCACGTCGCACCTCGATATCATCAAGCTCTTCAATGAAGACCCCGAAACCCACGGCATCATCCTCATCGGTGAAATCGGCGGCAACGCCGAGGTCGAGGCTGCTCGCTGGATCAAAGACAACTGCACCAAACCCGTTGCCGGCTTCATCGCCGGTGCGACCGCCCCTCCCGGCCGTCGCATGGGTCACGCGGGTGCGATCGTCGGCGGTGCTGAAGATACGGCCGAGGCGAAGATCAAGGTCTTCCGCGAATGTGGTATCGAAGTCGCTGAAACTCCCTCTGACATGGCCGACGCCCTTCTGCGCAGTGCGAAAGCCAAGGGCATTGAGTTAAGCTGATCGTAAACGATTCAGACCCTTTTAGCTAAAAACACCCGACCGGTTTCCGGTCGGGTGTTTTTGTTTCTGCATGGCCGCTATTCCGATGCGCGACGCGCCTCATTACCTGGATAGACGAAATCATATCCTTTCGGCGTGATCGGGATCGCCTTCACTTCCTCTCCGCGCTCAATCCTCGCCGCCCAAGTGGGCCAATCGTTATCCGGCAATGCCGGCAATCGATAGCGGGTAATCGCCATCGCCAGCGCCATACCTAAAACACAGAAAGCACCGAACCGCACCCAGCGTCGGGACTGAGCGGCAACCTGGATCACTCCGGTTAAAACCAGCGCCTGCGGCACGAAAAAATAACGCTCCCCATCGAACAGGTAATTCAAGGGTCTCAAGTTATCCTGAAACCGAAAAATGGTTGCTCCCATCACGAGGAAAGCGAATCCCCACCAACCTAAAAGGCGGCGGCTCCAGGCCTCCCGACGGGCCAACTCAATCGTGCCGACCAACAACAGCATGGCCAACCCGGTCCCCACCCACGACATCACTGCTCCGCCGGATCCAATAGGGATCAATAAGGTTCCCCATACTCGCTTACCTAGAACTAACACCGCTCCTCCCAAATCCAGTGACGTCGTCGAACTCCCGTCGCCGGGCGACGCTCGCACCACTCCCCACTGCACCCATGCCGTCAGTCCACAAACCAGCCCCGCTGCGAAAGACGACCAGGTGCGACGCACCAACGCCCGACCCGCCATCAATGGGGTGGCCAACATGGCAAAAACTCCCGTTAGGCCAACGATCGCCATGCCCACCAACTGCGCGCCCAGACCTACTTTACTACGCGGATCCTCCGCCGACCACCAAAACGCCCACAGTAACGCCGTAACCCACTGCACATTGGTCAGGTTGAAATATAATTCATTCGACGGTGAGACCACTGCGAGGATCAGCACCACTGCCCACGGCCAGCGCACGCGAGAGCTGGGAGCAAACACGACCAGCACCACGGCCATCCACGCCAACACCGCTCCCAGCATAAAGAGAGTCGGCATCCACCCGATCGGAGCACCGCCGTTGACCCAAAGCCCAGCCCACAAGCGCATCAACAGGTGATGATAACCCGCGTGCGGCACGGTCAGCGCCATGCGGCCCATACTCTCCGCTTGCACAAAAAACACACTCGCATCCTCGGCCCAAAACTGGGCCGACAGCCAAACCGCCGGACGCCGCAATCCAGCCACCACCAATACCAGAATCATCGCGAGTCCGGCTCGTTCCCAAGGATAGGTGCTGGTGGTCGGCGCGGGTTTGGATTCGGAGAATGATAATTTACGGAGCATACTGAAACCTATCTTCTTCGATACATCACCCACCTTTGACATCCGTCGCCGCGCAATCGACTTCAAAACTCGTCACAAAATTCGGCCAAACCGTAACCTCACCTGGATCATATCGAGAGGAAAACTTTCGAGGCTAAACCGAGCATACGTTTCATATTGCAAGATT
>CAJXQX010000083.1 GCA_913058185.1 uncultured Verrucomicrobiota bacterium | reverse complement strand
CTACACGTAAGGAGTCGTCGGCAGCGTCAGATGTGTATAAGAGACAGACCCTCGATACTGTTTCCGCCAAATTTCGCGCGCGGCCACCAGCAGCACCAAACCTAACAACGCTCCCCACACGAACAGCGCGAATCCGGTAAACAAGGCCAGCACCCCAATCCCCCCGAGCACCACCCACCGCCACACCGTCAGCTCCCACGCCAACACCAATGCTGCGGCCAACATCAGCACCAACGGGAACATACTGTGCGACGCATTCGGCACCAGAATGACGTTCTCGTATTGTCGCATGGCCAACACCGCCAGCGGCAGCCAGAGATCAATCCAGCTCAGCCGTCCCGTCAGACGGTATTTCCATCGCAGCGCCAGCACCGCCGCGACCACCAACAGGCTCGCGACCCAAAGAGCCTCCACCCGCGTATCCCATCCGCTCCAATCCATGATCCAGGACGTGATGATAAAAGCGACGCCCTGCCGATGCGGGCCATGCTGCTGCGTAAACAGGGCCAGCCAACCGCGATCCTGAAACATCGGTTCCAAGAACATCCATTGGTCCCAATAAATCCCCTCCACATGAAAGCGCGCCACCGCCGCGATCCAGTTGAGCGCCATCAACGCGATGATAAATCCCGCGGCAATCAATACCCCCCGTGACGGGGACCAGGACTCTCGCGGCTCAATCGACGACACAGCTCAACGCTTCTTGAAAAACTTCCCGAACGGCGTGGGCTTCGAATCAGTTTGGACTCCTCGGGGGTCGATCTTCTTCGCCTTTTTGCGCGAAGGTTTCTGTTTTTCCATCCGTGGCGGTTTCCGTTTCTTGGTCGGAGCCTCGAATTGAGACCCGTCCGGTGAGATCACCGGCGTCTTTGACTTAGCCACGTCGGCGGGCACTTTCATACCGCAGGGAGCGGTGTGCTGCGGTTGTTTTTTTCTTTTGGTCGCGGCCGCGAGGCGTTGGCCATGCGGCGATATTACGGGTGTCTTTGACATAGCTACATTTGCGGGAACTTGCATACCACACGGCGCGATATGCGGCGGCGGGGTTACATCCTCAGTCTGACGTTTCTCGTCCAACAAGCGTCGCGCAATTCCTCCGAGCCCGAGCCGAGTCATCGACTTGCGCAGCGTCGCGCGCATTTCGGGCTTATACCAAAAGAAGAAACTCCGTTGCTCTTGTTTCTCTTCCGGCGTCCGCGCCACACAAACATTGGCGCCATCATACGGATGCACGCCGGTGGCATAGATCTCGGTCGCCACCGTCATGGGCGTCGGGGTGAAGTCCTGCACCTGCTCCAAACGGAAGCCGAGGTCCTTGGTCTTGAGGGCGAGTTCCGCCATATCTTCGGGCCGTGACCCCGGATGAGAACTGATAAAGTATGGAATCACGGGAGTCTTTTTCTTCCCCGCCTTTTTGATCGCAGCATCGAATTTCTCCTTAAACTTGTAGAACAAATCGAACGTCGGTTTGCGCATGACCCGTAGCACGTGGTCACTGGTATGTTCCGGCGCTACTTTGATGCGACCCGGCACGTGATGCTCGGCCAACTCCTCGATGTATCTATCGTGGCTTTCCTTGGCCTTCGGCGACGCGCCCTTCTCGTGCAGAAACAGGTCATAGCGAATACCACTCGCTACATAAGCGTGCTTCACTCCTTCGGTTTCGCGCACCGATTTGTAGATATCGAGCAGATCGGTGTGGTCGGTATCAAGATTGCGACACACGTCAGGCCAGATACAGGAAGGGCGAATACACTCATCGCAGATCCACTGCTCCTTGCCCTTCATCTTATACATGTTGGCCGAGGGTCCGCCGACGTCACTGATCGTGCCGCGGAAGTCGGGCATCAGTTTGATCGATTCGACTTCGCGCAAGATCGAAGTCTTCGACCGACTCGCGACAAACTTACCTTGGTGCGCCGAGATGGTGCAGAAGCTGCAACCTCCGAAACACCCGCGATGCATGTTGATCGAATGCTTGATCATCTCGTAAGCTGGAATCGGTCCACGCTTACGATATTTCGGATGCGGCAGTCGGGTGTAAGGCAGATCGAAGGCGGCATCGATCTGCTTCTCCGTCATGGTCGGGAACGGCGGATTCACCACCAATGTGCGCTCGCCAGTCTGCTGGAAAAGGCGACGCGCCTTGACCCGATTGGACTCGGTTTCGATGTCCTTGAAATTCGTTGCGTAGAGCTCCCGATCCTCCAAGCAATCCGCGTGACTATGGAGCGTGAAATCGTCCCAGCGCTTATTCTTCTGGGCCGACTCTCCTTCCGGCAATAACACCGCCGTTTGGGGAATCGTAGTGAGTGACGAAAATGGCACGCCTTGCTTCAACAACCGGACCGTCTCGCGGAGTGGCAACTCGCCCATGCCGTAAATCAACAGATCCGCCTTACTCGATTCGAGAATCGAAGGCATGAGTTCATCTGACCAATAATCGTAATGCGTCACCCGGCGCAGACTCGCCTCGATGCCCCCGATCATTACCGGCACCTCGGGGAACAGCTCTTTCAGGATCTTCGAATAAACCGTCGTAGCGTAATCGGGTCTGAATCCGTGTTCGCCGCCCGGGGTGTAAGCATCCTCACTGCGCATCTTCTTGGCCGCCGTGTAGCGATTGACCATCGAATCCATACACCCTGCCGTGACCCCAAAAAACATCTTCGGCGGACCGAGTTTCTTAAAATCGCGCAGATCGTCGCGCCAGTTAGGCTGAGCCACAATGGCGACGTTCAGACCCTCTGCTTCGAGCATCCGCCCCACCGCCGCCGTGCCGAACGCCGGATGGTCTACGTAGGCGTCGCCCGAGATGAGAATCACATCCGGCTGGTCCCAGCCCCGCGCGTCGACTTCTTCCCGAGTAGTCGGCAGCCAACGCTTCGGGTCCCACAAGGGTTCCCGCGAATGAATGACTTTGCCTTCGGTTGATTGCACCATCGCCGTCACCCTGCCCACCGGCACCGGTAACGAAAAGCGGAATCGAAGACTGATTTGAGACCCCAAAGCCCGCTCCGATACAGGAACGGATAGAAATAGGTGGCTCAGACCGTCGTTTTACTTTGCCGGGTATTTGTTGAATGCCCAAATGTAGGCGTCGTTTACGCCACGCAGGGCGGCCAATGAGTAAGCCGTAAAATAGCTGGGATTCGTCTGAACCGCGAGGGTCTGCGTGCCGCGGGACTTACCCGCCGCGGCGAATAGCCCCTGACTACCAGTGGCTTGGGCGAGGCCAAGCAGGCCGGCGCGGGTCGCGTTGTTGTTATCGCGCTCATCGAGGGTAATAATTTCCGCGCCGAACTCGCCCACCACGATCTGGTCTTTCAGGGCCACCGAACCGATATCACCGGCAATTTTGAGCTTAAAGTGGATGGCCAGCATTTTGGTTTCGTTTTTGAGCAGGCAGATCTTGGGCGAGGCGCCGGTCGAAGCTTTGCCCGATCCGTAACCGGCAAACATGCCACGCTTGTTACCGCTCGATTCGAGCTCGGCGAAGCTGATGAGAAACGTTGGAGCCACGACGATCGCGGCCAAATCCACCGACATCGAGCCGGCTGCTTTCCAATTGCCGGTCGCAAAGGGTCCCTTGTCCCCGATCTGGTTGCCATGCTCCCACCAGAGTGGAATCCCTTCCGGGGTGTAAACCGAGAGGATGCGATCCTGGAGGAACTTCGATTCCTTGGTGTAAGGGGTGGGCGTGGTGGCAAGTTTGGCGAAACCTTCGCTCGCTCGCACGTCCTCCATCGGCACGACTACGCGGCCCGCCGCCTCAAGGTCGGCGATGAAATCCGCGTAGAGTTGATCGGTGATGTTTTGTAATGTGGCCGCATCCACGCCCGCCAGTTCAACGGCCGTCTTACTCGAAGCACCCGAAGTGTGGGTGCCACCGAATTGATAACCCGCCGCCACACTGGCGGTCACACTGTCGCGCACAACGAATCCCACGCGGAATCCCGCGACGATGACCCGCTTGATGCGATTTAAGAACTTAAGTTTGGTGTGAAACTTCTTCGCGACATCGATGGATATTGGCGGAACATCCGGGGCCGGAATTACGGTCTGCTGCGCGCCGAGATCAGCCGAGGCCATCTCAACGCCATCCGCGGATGTCATGGTATTAGCTTCAGCTACGGCGCTGATGAAACCAGCCGCCGCGGCCGCATCGCCAGAATCCTTATTGGCGGTGAGAGCTTGGGCGATTCCCCGCGCATCGGTGGCAGCTGGCTGGGAGGTCGTGTTTCCGGCCAAAGCGGTGCCCGGCAACGAGGTTCCTTGAGCTGGTTTTCAGGCACTTCAGCCCGAGAAAACGCACGTTTCAGCGCGGGTTCGTAGGCGCCCACCAATCGCGGATAGATTCCCATCGCAGCTGCCACCGCCATCGCGTAGTCACCATCCACCGCCGCGTGTTTGGCGTGCATGTAGACTGCGAGGTCCATCACCGAATCAAATGATATGTCGGAAGTGGACTTGATATAATCCCAGCCTCCAACCGCCTTCACCGTCGCGGTGTCGGTGAGTTTCTTGCTAGCCTTGCTACCAAAGAGAGAACCCAGCACAGCCCCACCGGGGATTTTACTCGCTAAGGCCGCTCCGGCGCGTTCCCCCGCTTCGTCGGCCAACAACGTGCCCCCCGACCGTTCCAGCAACGCCCGCCGCTCCACCCATGCCTTTGCGGGCCCAGGGGGCGAGCGTGCCATCGGCCAGATAGGGGGAGAGGTATTTACCTTCCGCATCTTGGCGGGGATCAGGGACGGTCAAAACCGCCCCCGGCTTGGTGACCTCCATCGTGCTCATCAACTGGCGCACCTTAGTCAGCGCCTTGGTCGCTTTAGCAATATCCTGAGGGGGAATTAGGATGGTGTTGGCATGAGTGGTCAGGACAGACGCAATCATCACCAACGCCAACCCGGGGCGAAGGGCACGTGGAGGTTTCATGGGGATTTCCTTAGAAAGTGAAGGGCTTTTAGAAGCCCTGCTTGCGGTAGGCTTTCTTGATGTAGCCTGCAAATTTGTGCTCAAGGTCCGGATACAGAGCAACGGCCGCCGCGAGGGTCAGCTTAAAGTCAGGGGCGGAACCGTGACGGGCCTGCAGAAACACCGCATAGTCTTCGAGGCTCTTGAAGGACTGATCGGACGTTTTCTTAATAAACTTATTTCCGCCCATGGCGATGATAGCGGCAGATTCCTTAGCCTTCTTCTTCATGAAACCGCCAGCGAGTCCGCCGAACGGCACTTTGGAAGCGAGCGCGTTGGCTGCCATGCCGCCGGCCTTTTCGCCGACCATTTTCCCGGCTTGGGATTGGAGCACCTTGCCGGCCCACTCCGTGGGTTCACCTTCTTGGGTGTAAGGGAGCAGATATTTGCCCTTCGTGTCGTAACGGGGCTAGGGAGCTTCCAGATCAACCGTGGCCGCGTTGACCGCGTAACGGATTTATTGGATCTGCCCGATGATGATCTGGGCTTTAACGATTTCGCCCATGATGGCGGAATCGACCAGCGCGTTAGCGTTGAAGGGGGCAAAGAATACGGCGGCAGCGAGCACGCCAGTGCGAAAACGAGATTTCAATGATGTCATGATTAGGTTGGGGTCGAGATTTACGGTAATTAACCAAACCGATACTACCGCGAACGTCAAAATCGAACCATACGCACAGGTGCGTAGATGCAAATTTGGATCAGAAACCTGTATTATAGGTAATCTTTGATGAGTATTACAGCGACGGGTCGTTCGGATCCAGCTCCTCTCCCCTAACTCGCGCAGTCCCACCGGACCGGCCTCAACGAGGCCGGCTACAACCATAAACGACAGTTTTGTCACTGTAGCCGAGGTCGCTGACCTCGGGTCCCTCCTTTACCGATCACACCTCCACCAGATCTTTTTCGATGCGCAGATTATCGATAATGAAATTCTGCCGCGTAGGGGTATTCTTGCCCATGTAGAATCCGAGTAAATCTTCGGTATTGTGGAGATTTTTCAGCGTCACAGGCTCGAGACGCATACCCATGCCGATGAAGTCCTTGAATTCACCCGGACTCACTTCGCCGAGACCCTTGAATCGAGTGATCTCCGCGGCCTTGCCGAGTTTCTTGAGGGCAGACTGTTTCTCTGCTTCGGAGTAACAATAAACCGTCTGTTTCTTGGTGCGCACGCGAAAGAGCGGGGTCTCTAGAACGGTGAGATGACCGTTGGTGATCAGCTCGGGGAAAAACTTCACCACAAACGAAATCAGCAGTAGGCGAATGTGCATACCGTCGACATCGGCATCGGTTGCGATGACCACGTTGTTGTAGCGTAAACCATCGAGCCCGTCCTCAATGTTAAGCGCACTCTGCAGCAGATGAAACTCTTCGTTCTCGTAAATGACCTTTTTGGTAAGCCCGAACGTGTTCAGTGGTTTACCCTTTAGCGCAAATACCGCCTGCGTCTGCACATCACGACAGGCCGTGAGCGAACCGGCCGCAGAGTCCCCCTCCACGATGAAGATGGTGCTCTGTTCAGCGCGCTTGTGTTTCGTGCCGAGGTGCACGCGGCAGTCACGCAGCTTCTTGTTGTGAAGGTTGGCTTTCTTAGCCCGCTCTTTGGCAAGATTACGGATGCCGGAGAGTTCTTTGCGCTCGCGCTCGCTGGCTTCGATTTTCTTGCGCAGCGTTTCGGCTGCCTCGGCGTTGCGGTGCAGCCAATTGTCGAAGTGCTGCTGCATGAATCCGACCACAAATTGCCGAATAGTCGGTCCACTCGGGCCCATGTCGGTCGAGCCGAGTTTCGTTTTGGTCTGAGATTCGAAGATCGGTTCCTGCACCCGCACCGAAACCGCCGCCACAATCGATTGGCGGATGTCGGCCGCGTCGTATTGTTTACCGAAAAAGTTGCGCACCGTGCTGACCAACCCTTCGCGGAAAGCCGCCTGATGCGAGCCACCCATCGTCGTGTGCTGGCCGTTTACGAACGAGTAATACTCCTCGCCGTAATGCCCACCGTGGGTGAGGGCGACCTCGATGTCTTCCGCCTCAATATGCACGATCGGATAAAGCGTCTCACCGGTGAGTTTCTTTTTGAGTAGATCCGAGAGTCCGCCCTCGGATTTGAAGTTTTTGCTATTAAAATTAAGCGTCAGCCCGCGGTTGAGATAAGCATAGTTCCAGAGCATCTCTTCGATGAACTCCTTACGGAAGGCGAAGTTCTTACCGAACAACTGCTCGTCGGGCGTAAACTCGATGTAGGTGCCATCGCGCTCATCGGATTTGGCCGGGCGATTATCTTGGGCGAGCTTCCCGCGTTCGAATTCGACGAGTTTGGCTTTGCCATCGCGCACGGCCTGAGCGCGGAAGGAAACGGAGAGGGCGTTGACCGCTTTCTGCCCCACTCCATTTAAGCCGACCGACTTCTGGAACGTTTCGCTATCGTATTTGGCTCCCGTGTTAATGATCGAAACACAGTCAATCAGCTTACCGAGCGGGATACCGCGGCCGTAGTCGCGCACGCAAATCGTGCGATCGGCGAGGTGCACCTCTACCCGTTTGCCGTAACCCATGGTATATTCATCGATGCTGTTATCGACCGTCTCCTTGAGCAGAACGTAGATGCCATCCTCGGCGTGGGTGCCGTTGCCGAGTCGACCGATATACATTCCCGGGCGGAGCCTGATGTGCTCCAGCGGAGAAAGGGTTTTGATCGAGTCTTCGGTGTAGTTATGTTTGGCGGCCATGTAAGATTGCAAAGGCGAGGCTTTGGGCTGCGCCCGAGCTGACAAGCGCAAAGCCTTCCCTTCCTCAAAATCTCCTTAAAAACTCGACCATGTCCAAAATCTCCGCCCTCCCCTTCTTCGTCTATCCCGTCAGCGACATGAGCCGCTCAAAACTCTTCTACCGCGACATTCTCGGCTTGGTGGAAACCGCTAACTGGGATGAGCAATGGGTGGAATTTGGCCTATCGACCGAAGATTCTGGTCCGGTGATCGCGCTCTCCAGCGTGATGAGCGGGGTGACCCCCGGCGCCCCCGGCGGCGCGGTTGCCATCGAAACGACCGACTTCGACGGCATGGTCACCCACCTACGTGACCAAGGCGTGACCTTCGTCCTCGAGCCCATGGAGACGTCAGTCTGCCACTTCTCTCGTTTTCATGATCCGGACGGCAATCACCTCATCCTACACCGCATTCACGATTCCTCGCCTTCAGCTTCAGCTTCGGCCAGTAGCGATGCGTAGTCAGTGGTTTCGCCCGGCTCGATCTTCCGATAACGGACCGTGACGACCGCAGTTCCCTGGGTCGGGTTAAAATCGACGGGCCGGCGACTGCCATCCACCGCGTAGCAGAGCTGCAAAAACCGACCTTTCACCCGAGCGAGGGCCTCGATCTTCGAACCTTGGTGCGGCCCTGACGTGCCAGCCATATCCATAGTGCGCATCTCGGCCTCTGGTCCCCAAACGAGGTCGCCCGCATCCGCGCCACTCGGCGAATCCACCGTGTAGCCCTCACCCGCGATCGTCAGAACGGTTTCGGGTAACGGAATCGTTTCGGTGCCTAATTTTCCGCTCACGGCCTGCCATTTGCCATCATACATAGTTTCGGAAACTCAACGCATTCGGATAAAACTTCAAGTCGCCGTAAGCATATCCACCCGTCCCACCAGACTTGAAAACCACCTCGGGTCCTTCAGTCTCCGGTCCATGGCTTCAGCAAATTCAAAGTTACTCGTCTCCGTTGGTGTTTTGATAGCAGTCGCGATCGTCGCCGTCGTCATTGTCAGCAAAATCCTAGATAGCGCCGTGACGAAGGGCGTGAACACATTTGCCCCCCAAATTACCGGCACCACCGTAACCCTCGAAAGCGCCAACATCTCCCCGCTCTCCGGGGCCGGATCACTTTCCGGGCTCGTGATCGGCAATCCTGAAGGCTGGAGCGACAATAACCTCGCTAGCCTCGGCAGTATCCATCTCGACGTGGCTCCCATGAGCCTGCTTGGCGACACCATCGTCATCGAAGACATGATAATCGAATCACCTGAATTCCGCTACGAAACCAAACTCATAGCCAGCAACGTGAAAGATCTGCTCAAGAATATCGAAAAGATCGCCGGCGCTGGGTCCGAAGAAGGTGCCGAAGAATCGGAATCCACCGAAAAACGCATCGCGATCAAACGCTTCATCCTTCGGAACGGTAAAGTCACGATCGGAGCCGGCGATGCCGCGGTGACGGTGCCTCTCCCCGACCTCGAACTCAACGATCTCGGCTCTCCCGAAAAGGGCCTCACTCCCGTGCAACTCACCGGCGCCATTTCCAAAGAAATCGTGGGCGACATCATCGGAGCGGCCGTTAAAGGACTGACCACGATGGGCGGCACCAGCGGTGCCTCCGCGCTCGAAGGGGTCAAAGATGTCGGCGGCGCAATCAAGGGAATTTTCGGCGGCAAAAAGGATAAAGAAGACCCCACGAATTGATCCGGATGCCGACCGCAATCACCTGCGTTTACTACATCGAAGTCCTCTCCTCGTGGTGTCACTGGGCCGAACCCGCATGGGTTGAGCTCCGTGAGCGCTACGCCAGTCGGGTTGATTTCCAATGGCGGGTTGCACTCATGCGCCCGGAAGCCTTTCCGGTATCGGCGTCACAGTGTGATTGGTTCTATCAGCGCAGCGGCGCTCACGTCGAATCGCCCTACCGGTTAAATTCCGGTTGGTTCGAAGCCGACCGCGCCGGTCACTACGAAGCCCCCAACTGGGTTGCCGAAGCGGGTCGGGATTTTCTAGGCGACGCCGACGAACGCATCCGTCTTGCCCTGAGCGAAGCAGCCATGCGAGCCGGTCGCAAAGTCGGCGATCTGGCGACCTCCGTAGAAATCGCCGCCTCCGCCACAGATCTCGATCCGGTAAAACTGCGCACCGCCGCCGATTCGGACGCGGTGCGCGAACGCGTCGCCGCCTCGACTCAACGTTTTTTCGATCATCAACTCGACCAACGGCCATCGTTTATTATCGAGAGCGAGATTGGCGACAAAGCCATCTTCTCGGGTCTTTGGAAATCGGATCCTTTAATGTCTATCTTGGATTCGATTTTGGACGATCACGCGCGCCAGACCGCACACGCTAAGCAGTTCGGCGGACCACCGACGGTTTAGTATCCGACTCCTTCAATGCAGGTAGGGCGTGCTCGCCGAGCGCGCCACCGGTGGCTTGGTAGTTACCAATAATGAAACGGCGGTTTCGGCGAAACCGCCCTACCTTTTGATATTCAATTCCGGCCAACTAGACCAACGCTTCACTCAATTCTGCGACGCCGGATTCCGGTCCCATCACGACCAACAGATCGCCATCTTGTAAATGCTCGTCTGGGGCCGGGCCCGTAATCCGTTTTTCGCCCCGCTGCAGACCCACAATTGTGACACCAAAGTCGGAGCGGATTTTCGAATCCACCAGCGTAAGTCCACACAAACGAGATGAGGTGGTCACGAGCAGGCGGGTAAACTGATGAGGCACTGCTTTATGCGCGCTTTCATGATCCGCCGCTTCGGTGAGAGTGGTTTGAGCGATCTCCAACTGTTCAGGTTCAGCGACCAGCAACACATGATCGTCGGGCGAGAGCGGCATATCGGGCGGGATGTCGTAGTGCGTCACCCCGCTGCGTTGCACCGCCACCACCGTGGCTCCCGCCGTCCGACGCAAGTTGAGCTGCCGGATGGTGCGACCCACCACTTTGCCGCCCTCTGGAATAATCACTTCCGCCAATTCTACCGGCCAGGGATTCTTACGGGTCATGGCTCGGATCGCATCCTGCACCGCCTCTTTCGCGCCGCTCCGAGCTTCAACTTCCATCGATGAGATGAGCGCGAATTCGAGCTGACTCTGAAACTTCACCGCTCGACGCCAACCGAGCACCGACAATACCACGGTGGTGAGAGCAAAAACGCCCAATGAGGTGCCCGACGGGAAATACGGCGCACACGCGATCAGGAACAAACTCACGAAGCCAAATAGAATCAGCGCAAACGCCCCCATCCGAAGCACGGTCGGGGCCGGGCCTTTGGCCAGCACCCGCAAGGCAGGTCGGGAAAGTGCGATCTCCGACATAGCCAAGGTCACCACGTTCAAACTGCGCAGAATATCCACCAAGAATGGAATCGAAGCCAAAGCTGCCCCACCCCACATCAACCGCTGCCAAATCGCTCCATCCACCAACTGTGCGCTGAAGGAAACGACGATCAACAGGCCGGTGAGCATGAGGAAGTTGATCCCCACTCGCACGAGCGGACCGCGAACCAAACGCAAAAAACTACTCGAACGCAACGTCGCCTTCACCGCCTCGATCCAACCGAGGTAGATATTGAGCACACTGCGCACTTGGGCCGGAGTGAATTTATTCGCGAGTCGCCGCATCACGCCTTCGAGACCATACGCACTCGGCGTGAGCATGATGCTCAATACCGCGACACCCGTGGTGACCGCCTTGAGCGCGGGATTGGTGACCCCTAGGCTCAACGCCAGTGCTGCAATCACGAAACCAAATTCGCCGATCTGAACCTTGGCCAACGACGCCCGCACCGCGACACCGGGCGGCACCGCCGCCAGGACAAAACCCGTCCAACACGCGAGGAACTTGCCCACCATCATCAGCGCCGTCACCAGCACGATCGTGCCCGCATACTGCCAAATCGCCGCGGGGTCGACCAGCGTGCCGATAGTCACGAAAAATAACGCCGAGAAGAAATCCCGAATGGGCGTCGTGAGGCGCTCGATCTCATGCGAAAGCTTGGTGCGCGAGAAAATGGCACCGGCCATAAAACTGCCCAACGCGAGAGAGAAGTGGGCCGCCTCCGCCAATAGACTGACCGCGAAAATAAACCCCACCATGAACAACGTCACCGTCTCCGCGCTGCGCATCCGTTCCAGCATTTTGACCGCCCGGGGCGCCAGTAGTTTGCCGACCAGGAATACCACCACCACAAAGATACCAACTAAAAATGTGGTCTGCCCCACCGCCGCAAAATCCAAATCCCCCGACACCGCCACACCGGCCAGCACCACGAGTAGGATGATCGCTAAAATGTCTTCGAGGATGAGCACGCCCGCCGTCAGCTGCGCATACGGTTTCTGCATGTCACCTCGCTCGCCGATCAGGTTGAAACACACCATCGACGAACTGATCGCCAGAATGCCGCCAAGGAATAATCCTTCCACCGGACTCCAGCCGAGCCATTGACCGACCGAGGTGCCGATCAACCCCATCAACATGGTTTGGAACGTCAGTCCCAGCACGGCGGCCGACGCTACGGGCTTGAGTTTGCCCAGATCGAACTCGAGTCCGATGTAGAACATCAGGAACAGCACTCCGAGTTCGCTGAGTGATTGCAGATTCGCCGAATCGTGCAGCGGCATCCACGGCAACAGATGCGGGCCGAGCAATAATCCGGCCAACAGATAGCCAATGATCGCCGGTTGTTTGAGGGCGCGTAGCGTTATTGAAACGAAAGCCGCCGTCGCCATGAGCCAGCCAAGATCGTTCAGTAAGTGGTGTTCCTCCATCAGTGTGAATACCCTCAGCCATTCTGCCCGATGGCACAAAGCGAAACCGTATTTCTCTCCTGAGTTTTTGGGCGCCTCTTGATCCCCGGCGGCAGCCGACCGTTAACTTGTCAGAACCGCACGATGATCCCGGGCTTGACGCCTGCGCCAGATTTTGCCCGTCTTCCACTTCAGCATGAGTCTCCTCGTCACCAAATCCGCTCCCTCTTCCGTCTCCGCTATTAGCGTGGCGGCGATTGCGGTTGTATCCGTGACCCGCGCACCGCGAGAGGAGTAAGTGTTTCCCACTTTGCCCCCTCCGGTGCCAACCGGAGGGGGCTTTTTTATGGGCCCCGCCGGAAAGCGCGAAGGGGGTTGATCAAACCAAAATCAACCCACCCACCAGCCATATCATGAATCCGAGCCCTCATCCTCCTTTGCCGAGCAATCTGCCCGCGCTCGATGCGACGTGCGATCGCATCGTCGCCGCACTCACCCGTCGTCTCGCCGAGGCAACCCGGCAAATCGAGACCGTCGCACCCGTCGCTCATCACGACTTTCTCGTTCCGATCATGCACCCGGAAATGACAGAAAACATCACCGCCGTCGCCAATTTCCGCTGAATATATCGGGCGCGATTCGACATCGCGCTAAATGACCGTTGGGAGATCAGGGGCTCTTGGCCACCAGCGGCTGATGTCCGGGCAAAGCCACTAACATCTCGTGCACCATGTCGCGTCCCGCCGATTCCGTGCTCCGCACGTCATCTTCAGCGATCACCTCACCATCAGGCCCAAATACCACAAAATGCGGCAGTCGGCGCAGGCCGTATTTCTGCATAACCGGTGAATTCCAATCTACCTTGGTCACACCCTCACGATTGATATCCACTTTAACCACCACCACATCGTCGCGGTTGGCATGCAGCGCTTTTAACGGATCGCCGAGATTGTGACAGGGTTCGCAGGGGCATGGCGGCGAATAATCGCTCACAAACCCAAACACGACCGTTTTACCTGGAACCAAGTAATCAGATAGCGTGATAACTTCCCCATTGGTGATGGAAACAAGGCCTTCCGTTTTCTCGGCCGCCGAAAGCGATGCGACGAGACAGAGGAGAAAGGCCGGTAAACTGGGGTAGGTCGAGACCGGCATTAAAGGGCTTAGAAGCCCTGCGGCCGGTTTCGTTCAAAGAAACTGAGGAATATACCCTAATCGCAGTTCGATTGCTCTACCAGCATCTGCGCTCTCACCACTGCCACACCCATTGAATTTAGTGGAGTCGAGACTCCAAGCCGCTGGCCAAAGCGCACAATGGCCCCGTTACGCGCCTCCAATTCCGTCTCACGACCGGCGAGCCGGTCGGCCAGCAGTGAATTCACTGCATCACGAGGCGCCGCCAAAGTCGCATCGAGCACCCACAGCGCCAACCCGTGATCGAGGGTCGCCCCCGCGGCTCGAGCCACCGCGATCGATTCTTGCGCAATTTGCAGGGCCGCCTGACCCATCGCTTCATCGTGCATGATCACATTGGGCTGCAGTGTCATGGCGTTGAGCACCGCGACGCTATTGCGGGTGAGTTTGGCCCACGCGGCAGACAAAAAATCATCCGTCAGAGAAACGTGTTCATTCGCGCCAGCAAAGAGCCCTCGCAACGCCTGTCCATTGGCATCATCCGCCGCGACGATTTTCAGGGCGCCACGTTGCACGACGTGATCGGGTGCGGGGTGCTCCGCCGGACAATCGATCACCACCGGCACCAGGGACTCATCCGCTACCCACGGGCGAAACCGTTCGCGATGCTCCACCCCGTTTTGGAAAATGGCGACACAGGTCTCGGGTCCACAGATCGATTGCAACCACCCACCCGTCGCCTCCGCCGCGTAGGTTTTGGTCGCAACCAATACCCAATCAAATTTTTCCGTGAGTTGCGCCGGCTCCGCGACCACCGGACCCGTGATCACTTCTGTCCCATCCGGTAGACTCACTTTGAGCGCGGACACGGCGCGACGACCGGCCAGCATGACTTCGTGATTACCCGCCCGCACCAAATTGCCCGCGAGGGTTCCGCCAATAGCTCCGGGTCCGATGATTGCTACACGCGCCATATCAATAGAATTAAAATGATTCGGCAGTCCCTAGCCAGCATCCAATGACCACGCCAACAACTCACGTAATCGTTCTTTGGCATTTTCACGCATCAACAAACCGTGGCCGACCACAATTAGTTCAAAGTCAGCCGCCACGATTCGCTCCAGAGATGCTTTCACCGCCGTCTTATCCTTCGCGCACATTTTCACCAATCGGCTGGTGCCGGGAAATGTCTTAAATCCTGAAACCCAACGCAGAAAAAATGGAATCTTTTCTCCCGGTTCCCACGGCAAGTTGAACACCAGATCGGTCAGCACTAAGGTGCGGGAGGGCCGATGGAGCAGCGCATGCTCTGCTAAACGCGGCATACCTTCCACGGGAATAATCTCGATCTCATCCGCCCATTCAGCTGGAAGGTTTCGGAGAGAATCGGCCGGGGCCAATTGCTCGCGAGTCAGTGGAAATTCATCGGGCAAAAGATACTGCGCCTCCGGAAACGCCGCGCGAAGTCTCAGGGCGAAGGTGTCGTGCAGGCGGCTTCCTTCCATCAACCACGTGACCGCCCCCATATCTCGAATCGCAGCCAGATTGTGTTCACGTAAAGGCCCGGCGGAATGCACCAATACTTGGCCGGTCGAGAGCCGAATCACCGTCGTATTCTTACCCAACGGCGCACTTAATACTCGAAACGGGAGATCAATGACGCCAATATCTTGTCCGATCATTTTCATATCAGTTGTTCTCTGGAGTTAACCGTAATTCGTAAAATATATCTGCCCGCGCATATCCATGCCGTGACTCGGCTTGGCCAGTAGGAGTAAATCCATATTTTAGATACAACCCATTGGCGGGAACCAACGCCGCATTGGTTTCGATGTAGGCGCGACGAAACCCCAATCGCCGAGCCTCGTCCAGCAGCGCTGCCATCACCCGACCGCCGAGTCCATTGCCCTGTCGGGTCGGATCAATCGCCATCTTCACGACCTCAGCCGTCTCATCGTCGAGCTTCTGCAATCCACCCGTGCCCACGACTTTCCCCTCGACTAGTAAAAAAGCACCGCACCACCGTCATCGACCAACCGCTGCGGAGACGCCATGATAGCTTCATCTGCCGGTTCGATCGCAAACAACCGTTCGATCCACGCGCGCGAAATGAGGGGTGAGTGATTCGTCGAGAGCTTTGATCTCTACTCGCATGGTTGGGTTCACAATTATTCAAACGGCGACGCACGTCCATCGTGTTAGACGGATTTTTTGAGCGCTCCACCATTGCCCCCCGGCAGGGGCGACTTCTAGCTGCGATCTCTTGTCCGCTCCCACTGCCATTCGTCGACTCCAAGCGCATTACTTCGCAATCTACGCGGTGTTCGGCGCGGTGACGCCTTACATGCCGCTCTACCTGCGCGACATCAAGGGACTCTCCCCCTCCGAGATGGGCACCATCTTCGCCGCTGGCCAATCCGCCGTGCTATTCATGCCCGTGTTGATGACCTACCTGGCCGATCGCTACCGTTTAGTGCGGCCGCTGTTTATCGTCCTCTTCACCTTTAATGTAATCGCGATGACTTCGTTGGTCGGCGCGGTGGGGTTCTGGGCCAGCCTGCTGTGGATCTCACTCAACCGCCTCGCCACGCAACCTCAGGTTGCTTTGGGCGACGGATTGTATTTCACGCTGCAAGCCGATCCGAAACAGCCGAGGGCGTCGTTCTCAATGGTCCGGGTCTGGGGCACCATCGGGTTCATCGCGCCCAGCGTAATCTTCTATGTCGGGTATGAGGTGGGGGGTGGCATCACCTGGATACCCTGGGTCACCGCGCTCGCCGGGTGCCTTGGCATCGCCAACGCTTTCCGGTTGCCGATGTGGTCCGCGGCCCTGCCAACCGCCACCCGACCCAAGGTTCCCACCCTCGAAGCTGCTCAGGTTCTCGCCCGGCCGCCGCTCGCTCTCTTCTGTCTTGGCGTTGGATTCGTCATCTTTTCCAACATGGCGTTCTACAGCTTCTATCCGCTTTACCTCACCACCGAGGTCGGGATCGCGGAAAAGTGGGTCGGGCCAATTTCCAGTTTAGGCGTCGGAATCGAGGTGTTTTATATTCTGAGTCTCGACCGGCTGAAACGGCGCTTTGGATTCGAAGGAATCATCGCGATGGGAGCATTCGCCAGCTTGTTTCGATTCGCCTGTCTGGCCTACCTGCCCACGCCATTTTTTGCGGTATTCTTCCAAGTGTTTCACGGTCTCACCGTCCTCGGGTTTTTGATCGTGCCCGTTATGTATCTGAACGCTCATGCCGAGGAGGGTTACCGTAACTCCATTCAAGGACTCTACGTCATGCTGGTGTCGGGAGTGTTCGCCATCGCCGGGAATATCGTGGCCGGTCACGTAGCAGAGATCGGCCTGATCGAGCTCTACAAGGTGTCCCTAGGCGTGTGTCTGCTCGGTATCATATTGACCGGCGTAGGCCTCTGGCTCGGACGTCGCCACGAAAAGGCAAAGTAACCACAATGGTTACTTTGCGGTGTTCTGCCCTCCGTGGTCAGGGAATGTATTTGATATTGATATTATTGTTTTTCGATAATTATATTAGACGACGAGTACATACCTATGATTATTGTTTTTCAATAATCATGAAATCCAAAACTCACTCTCATCATTTCACCGGCCCAGCCCGACTATTCGAGTGGTTGTTGTCCATTCTACTCGTCGTCGGCACGATCACATGTGCGGTCTATTTCGCTGGATCAGCCTATCTGCTCTTTGCTGATGAAATTCCAGAATTCATGGATCGCGAAATCCTGCTGGAGGTGGGCGCTTCCACCTACTCCGTTACCGAAGCATCAGCTTCGGTGCTGCCACTGACACCTAAGGTCGTTGAAGTGGGATTTCCGATTCCAAGGGATGAACCGGGTCTACTTTTGACCCACACTGGGACCGCGTTCGTCGGGTTTTTACTCGGTCTCGCCGCAATATTTCAGCTG
>CAJXQX010000082.1 GCA_913058185.1 uncultured Verrucomicrobiota bacterium | reverse complement strand
GGCATCATGATAGATGAAATACCCCACCACCAGTGCGAGTGGCACGGTGATACCGAGGGCGGTTCCCGCAGCCATTTTTAATAAATCTTTGCGGGCCTCGGATTTAAACCAGCCGATCAATGCCAGCAGCACAAATGCCACGATTCCATCCAGCAAGCCGGGCTGTTTACATAAGACCGAGAGACTAAACAGAAAACCGATAGGTAGACCGCGTTGGAAACTCGGTTTTTCTACCCATCGCACAAATAGAGCGAAGGCAGCGGTGGAGAAGATGACCACAAACCACTCCGTATTGGCCGACATGGTGTCACCGGCGTGCACATACAGAATCTGCAACAACACAAATACCGTAGCGGCCGCGATACCAGTTGATCGGCGATCGAGTTTGGTTGCGATCCATCCTAGCCAGAATGCGACGACACCCAGAAATACCGCGATGGTGCGGTGGACGGCGGTGGAGTTCCAATCACCGAACACGGCGAAGATCGCCGCTTTGATATATGGCATCAACGGACTGCGATTGTCGGCCGCATCTCGATAAAGGACGTCACCCTCCAGCACCTGTTGAGCCATAGTGAAGGTCGAACCCTCGTCCAAACTCCATAGATCATGATCCAGCCACAGGAGGCGAGTAGCCACCACCGCTGCGATTAGAATCAGCCCGTAATACCAAGGCCAAGATCGAGAGGAGGTTTTCATTACCAACTGGATTCTACGCGATCACCTCGTCCGGAAAGTCGATTGGGCTGCGAGTGGTCTGTATCGGGATCGAAATCCAGAACGGCTTCACGCGCGAGATCTGCGTGTTTGGGCAGAACGGCATCCATGTCAAATCCTCGATATACTCGCGAAAAAGCATTGGCTGTGGTGCTGGTGCCATGAGCAATCTTGTCGAGGCAAGTTTTGATTGTCTTGGCGAATTGGATCGGGTTTCCGGGCGCGACTAGGTAAGCCTCGTCTCTGTCCGTCACCATTTCGGGAATGCCATGCACATGCGTGCTTACGATCGATGTCTCAAACGCCATCGCCTCCAGTAAGACTCGAGGAAACGATTCCTCGAAGGAGGTGCAGACAAATATGTTGGCCGCACGGAAGTATTCGTAGGCGCGGTCGGTTTCGTTGATGATTTCCACAACCTGGGAGAGGCCCAGTTGATCGATATCAGCTATGAGTGAATCTTGGTATTCTCCCGGACGTCCTCCCACAATGAGGAAGCGAAATTTGCCTCCTCCGGCATATTGGTCGAGGTAGTATTTCACCGTGCGCAGGAACATATGTTGTCCCTTCCGTTCGCAGACGGTGCCGATATTGGCTATGATGATTTCATTGGGCGAATACCCGAGAGTCTTGCGGGCTTCTTCGGAGGTTGTCGCTTTCTTCAGGTCTTCGATCCGGGCAAGGTCGATCCACGAAGAAACATTCCGGAAATTATCGTAGTCATTGAGCTCCTCATAATATGCGCGAGTGGCTTTGCAGAGGAAGCAGACCCGAGTCGCCATGCGGAAGGCTTCCCGCACCACGCCGAACCGGTCCTTGGGTAGCATCGTGCTGAAGAAACGCTTCAACGTCGCACTTTCGTGGATGTAGAAGAGGGAGGGCTTTTTGACGGTATCGGCTAGATGCACTCCCCACCAACAGGCCAAGGTATTGCAAATGAAGGCGTCGACCGGATCGAGATCGATTTTTTGCTGAAGGTTTTGCCGCATGATTTCCAACTGTTCGGCAAATTCAGTGTCATTGCGGGCGCCGTGCAACGGATGGCGGTCAACGAGAATTATCCGCGATCCCATCGCCTCGTATTTCTTCCGCAAGGGGCCGTCTTCGGTAGAAATCACATCGATTTTAAAACCGCTTTGTTCGACGTGGAATTTGACGTATTCGAATAAGAAGAGAGGCGCGCCTTCGAAGTTGAGATTGTGCGTCACGACGACTAGGTGCAGGCGATTCAATCGCTTGGTGTGAACGTAGTGATATGGGTCCACCGCCACGGATCTGTCTTTCATCGCCAGGTTCTGGTTCCAGTAGGGATCCTTCAACCCACGATAGCGCGACACGAAGGCTATGTGCTCGTCGGGGTAGAAGGCCGTTCCTCGGGATGCACTGCCCCAGTGCCACAGCTCAGCTCTGGGAGTATAAACGGTGCGGAAGCCCTGCGCTTCCAACCGCAGGCAATAGTCCACGTCATTGTAGCAGACGCCGAGATCTTCCTGATCGAATCCTTGGTGCTTCCGATATAGATCGGTGCGAGTCATGAGACATGCTCCGGTGACGGCCGAACAATTGCGGGCGATCCGGTGGAGTCCGAACGGCGCATCTTCGTTGGGACCCAAACCGGCGAGAGGAATGTCGGCCAATCCATGATGGGGACCGATGATGACGCCGGCGTGATTGATGTGATCATCGGCGTAGAGCAATCGCGCCCCGACCACACCAATATCGTCGATGGAAAACCAACCGGCCATTTCTTCAATCCAGCCCGGTTTGAGGGCATCGACATCGTTGTTGAGGTGCAGAACCAGCGGGGTGTCGATGTAAGGCTCCGCCGCGTTTACCAAGCGCGAGTAATTGAAAGGTTTCGTGGGCGACACCTTGGGTTGAATTACACGGCAATTAAAGTCTTGGCTCTCGGACAGGCACTGCAAAAATCGGACGGCTTTTTCCTCGCGGGAGAAGTCATCGACGATGATAAGTTTTACGTGTTGCCAGTTTACGGTTTGCAACAGGGCTTGGATGCAACGCTCGAGCAAATCACAATGATCGCGAGTAGGGATTACGATCGTGACGGGATTTTCGGCGAGGTAAGAAGATTCCCAATACACCTGTTGAATATTCAATCCATCCTCGACCGCAAAGGGAGGTTGGAAGGGTTGGCCGGGTAGATTGCGTCGCTCCAACGCATTTGCGACGGCGAGCCGACTCAGTTCAATCGTCTCCGATCCGGCATCGTGGCGAATCTCGGAATCTGCGCGGTGATAGGCCACGACCGGCACGTGGGCGGTCCGTCGTGGGTGAATGACTTCAGGTAGCCGCTGACAAAGGGCGCCCAGCATATAACGATGAAAGTCTTCCTCGAAGCCGCCCGTTGCTTCAAAAATTTGGCGGCGAATCGTAAAACCCTCGCCTGGGTGCGTGCCCGAGAAGACGAGTTCTGGGCTCCAGCGCGTCTTGAAAATGGGATCACTACGCGTGCCGTCTGCGGCGACATAATCTTCATCCGTAAATACGAGATCGTGATCATCGCTTGCCGCTTCCTCGGCTAGAAGAATCAAGGCCTCAGGAGCAAAACGTGAAGTGGAGGAGGGGAAGATCAACCAATCACCGGAGGTTGCCCCCACGGCGTTATTCATGGAAATTGAAAAATTTTCCTCCGGTTGGCCGTGCGCGAAAACAATGCGACGATTTGATTCTCCGAGCGCTTGCACGTGGGCGGTCAGCGCGGGATCAGCATCAGCCCGAATTACAAACAACACCTGCCACCGTGAATAGAGCTGCTTTTGGATGGATTGAGTGAGCCGCAGAAGTTGAGCCCAAGGGGTGTCCCGAGAATCAATTAAGATGGAGAACGTTGGCCCGTCGTCTGCGGCCAGCTGATCGGCGACGAGCTGCAGTTCTTGGCGGAGTCGGGGGCGCAGCTGATTGTTAAGAGCCCAAGTGGCGTAACCCGGTCGAGATTGCCAATCATACCACGGCGTGGGGTCCTGGGAATCTTCCTCGAAGATTTTTTTGATCCGCCTCGATTCGCGCCAGAAATTTAGCCCTCCAGTTTTGACCCCGAGTTCACGAGAATTATCGATGATAGCTTGTTTGACGTTTTTAAAGTGTGTTTCGCAGTAAGGAGGGAGACGGCACTCCTTCTCCAAGCAACTCCACTGGTATACGCGTTTAGCGAATAGGATCTCCCGTGATCCGTCTTCATATTCTCCAAAGATTTTGATCGGGATCGGATTGGGGGCGATTTGATTGATATCAATCATCCCCTGAAACCGAGAGTAACGGGCTTGCGGAAATTGAGGGTATTTTTTGCCGACGTCTTCGCGTTCGATGCCGTGAGTGAGCACATTGAAGTTCACGCTATCGGTCGTCGCAAGCAAGCGTTTGAACGGCCGCTCTTCATTGAAAATCCACCCCAATACAGCCATCTTGTTGTATTGAGTGTGGGCGAATAATTCAGGTTGTTCGAGTTGTCCGCGCAAGGGAGCTTGCGGCAGCACGTCGACGCACTTGATCGAGAAATCTCGCACCATGCGTTTGGCTTGATTAGCCATCGGTGTCTGCGGATTGAGCGCCCCGTGTTTGATCAAACGAAGATACATCATCTCCAGTAGATCCGGGTGTAAGGTGGGTTGATAGCGTTTACATTCGCCTTGGCCGGTGATATCTATTTTTACCCGCCAAAATTCGGACCAATCATGATTCTGATTGAGAATCTCCAAACGAATCGTTTTCGCCCCTACCCAGGGCTCCAACCGAAGTGCGAATCCCGGCATTTTCCCCGCGGTCCAGTGCGAATAGGCCGCTTCGATATCGGGGCGGGGCATTCCCATCATTCCCGTGAAGGGAACGTCATCGATGAAAGCCCGAATATCGGTATAATAATCGGCGGTCTTGGATACGAACCAACCATAGATCCAAAAATGATCGGGAGCACGGTTCCATTCGTCGGGTTGCTCGATGTGGAAAAGGTAAGATTCGTTTTCGTTCATGTTTAACGGACGGGCTTTTTAGCCAAAATAGGTTTCTCGTGCCATCTCGACATGAGCGGGTTGGGAGATGCGAGCATCATAAAATCGTGAAATGCGGGAAAACGCCATGGAGACCATCTTGGTGTCGCCAGCGTAGTGGCGGTCCAGCGCTTTCTTCAAGGTATCCGCGAGCACGTGATAGTCGCCCGCTTTGATGAGGTAGGCCTCGTCGTTATTGGTTAACATCTCGGTGATGCCGTTCACGTCGGTGCTGACAATGGGCATATTAAAAGAAGCCGCCTCCAGCAGAACTCGAGGGAATGATTCTTCGAACGAGGTGCAGCAGAACATGTCCGCGACCCGATACCACTCGTAGACATCCTGGGTCTCGTAAATCAGGCGAGTATTGGTGAGCCCCATCAGTTCGATGTCGTTTTCGACCGTTTCGAGATAAAGACCCTCCCGGGCGCCGACCATGACGTAGAGCAGTGGACCGTGGGCCTCTAGTTCGGGACCGTGCTGCTTGTGCAGATGATCGACGGCGCGAATGAAGATGTGTTGGCCTTTACGTTGGCAAACCGAGCCGACGTTAATCACGACGGTGGCATTCTCGGGGATGTCGAGTTTGCGGCGCAATTTGGCTCGATCGGTATCGGCGATGTATTGCTCGATCCGCTCGATATCGATCCAGCTATCGATCAGGCGGTAGTTGTCGTAGCGATTCAGCTCTGCGTAAATTTGTCGCGTCGATTCCGCGATGAAGATGACACGAGTCGCTTCGCTCATGGCCTTATCAATCAGAGGAATGACCTCATCGGTTGCGAGCCGATGTTCGGAGAAGAAACGCCGAGGCAGGTTACTTTCGTGGATGTAAAGCGATGAAGGCAGTCCCAGTTTTTGACCGAGAGGGACAACCCAATAAGACAGCATCGTATTGCCGACGATCAGATCGAGATCTCTCCACGATGATTGTTTACTGAGTTCGTTGATGCTTCGCGTAAAATCGGCGGCGGTTTGGGCACCGGTCACGGCGTCGATATCGATCAATTGGACGTCGATCCCGATGGCGTCGAAATTATCCCGCAACGGACCCTCACAGGGAGCAAAGACGGTGACGTCCCAATCAGCGATTTCCTTAAAGTGGCGGGCGTATTCGACGATAAAGAGCGGGGCACCTTCTAGGTTCAGGTTGTGGGAGACGATGCCGATGTGGAGCTTGAGCTTACGGCTCGCGAAGCGGTGATCGTTGGCATTGATCCGGAAACTTGGATTGGCGTATTCGACCGACTCGGAAAAGTGAGGATCACGGAAGGCGGGGTAGCGTTGAACGAAGGCAAGATGCTCCTTCTCCGTGTAACTGATTCCGCGGGTCGCGGACCCCAGATGGACCAAGGTCGCACCGGGTGAGTAGACGGTGCGATAGCCCGCCTTTTCGGCACGCATGCAGTAATCGACATCGTTGTAAGCGACTTGGAAGTCGGTGTCGTCAAACCCGTTTAGCTCCTCGTAGAGATCCTTGCGGGTGAGGAGGCAGGCCCCGGTGACAGCGGTGGTATTGCGGGCGGCGTGGGGGAGAAATAGGTAGCCGAAGTCGTCTTTGGGGAGACCCACGAAAACAGCGTGAGCGAGTCCGCCGTTTGGTCCGACCCAGATGCCAGCATGATTTAACGTTTCATCACGATGAATGAGACGCGCTCCGACGACTCCAACTCCTGAAATCGTCGTCCAGCCAACCATGTCCTCGAGCCAGCCTTCCTCGATCGCTTCGATGTCGTTGTTGAGGTGAAGCACCAAGGGGGTATCGGCCGCTTGGGTGCCCAAGTTCACCAAACGAGAATAGTTGAATCCTTCGCCACCACGTTCGGGGCGCAGCACACTCCACGGACGATCGGAGCGTGATTCGATGGATTTGAGCAACTCCTGTGCATTGGTTTCATCGGACCCATCATCGACGATGATCAACTTGGTGTGTTCCCAGCGAACAGTGCGATCGAGTGAATCCAAACAAGCTTTGAGCAACGCGGCTTGATTCCGCGAGGGAATGACGATCGTCACGGGGTTCTCGGCCAGAAGATCTGGGTCCCACTTCAGTTGGTGCAGGCAGAGAGCATTGTCCTTCATCAGTTGAGGTAGGACAACCTCAGCGCGCAGTTCACGGCGTTTTACGGCATCTTCAATCGCTTTGCGGGCGGCGCCGAACAAATAACCCTTTTGGTCACCGCGTTGAGCCGTGCTTTCTTCGTGGGCGCGCCAGTGGTAACACACGAAGGGCACATGGCGGATGTTGGCGTGCTCGATCTTTTCGACACAGCGCAGGACGAGATCGATATCCTGGGCGCCCTCGTAACCGACACGGAGACCACCGACGTTCTCGACGATTTTACGGCGAATGGTGCGCAGGTGATGCGTATAGTTGTGGGTGATCGCCATCTCGGGATTCCAGTCTCCCTTGAACTGAGGATCGTAGTGGTGGCCCGAGGTATCGACCTTGTCCTCATCGGTATAGAGGAAATCAACGGAAAGTTGCGCCTGAATGGCTTCCGCGACGTGCAACAAAGCATCGGCGGGCAAAAGATCGTCGTGATCGAGAAACGAAACGTATTCTCCGGTGGCGAGCTCCAGAGCGGAATTGGTGGCCGCGGAGATGTGACCGTTCGACTCACGCACCATGAATTTGATGCGTGGATCGGAATTGGCGGCGGCTTGTAGGGCTTTGGCGACATGCTTTTGGGGCGAAGCGTCGTCGGCGAGACAGAGTTCCCAGTTGGTGTAGACCTGGGCCTTCACGCAGGCGATCAGCTCTCTTAAAAACCGGGTGGGCGTGTTGTAGGTCGGAACCACGATGCTGATCTTCGGTCCGGCTTCATTCAACGGCTTCGCTTCTTTACCCAAAAAGTCGAGCAGGCGCGGGGTGAGGCGATTGTGGTGGGTCCAAAGGTCGAATGGTTCCTTCTTTTCCCATGGGGTCGGAGGCGGTGGCGCGCTCGCTTTCCCGCCGCGAATCATTTTGTCCGCCAACTTGGATCGAGTCGCGCGCACGGCTTTCCAGAAATCACCCCAGCTTTCCAGTTCGTAACCGCCGCTGATGATTTGGCGGGCAAGCCCAGCCATGACGCGGACGAATTTGAAGTGACTGTAATAGGGGATCGGCCCGCTGTTCTCATCAAGATGGTTGATGAAAAGACGCTTTGAACGCAGCAGCTGTCGGGGTTGATCCGGGTAATCCACCCATATTTTTAAACAAGCGGGGCTAAAACAGCCGGGACGAATATCGACCAAACCGTAGAAGGCCGATTTGAGAGCCTGCGGGAAATTGGGATTGTGATGGAGCACATCGTCACGCTCTTTGCCCCAAACGAGGCGGTTTTCATCGACACAACCAATGGTGGAGTGGAGGCGGGAGATGGTTTGATCACGAGAGAAGGCCCAGCCGGATACGCGGAATTTTTCGTAGTGCGCATTTATCCAGAACTCGGGCAAATCGAGATACCCGATGAGATCGTTCTCGGGCAGCATCTCGGTCTGGTTTATCGAGATTTCGTCGAGAACGCGTTTGGATTCTTCCCGAAGCTTAGCGCCCGACTCTTGATGGAAATGGCGATAGAGATAAAAGAGGCTTTCTTCCAAAACCTCGCTGCGAACGTAAGAGGGAGGCTGCTTGTTTGGTTGGTCCTCGCCGGCACACGCGACTTTCCTGCGACAGAATTCGACCCAAGTTTGATCCCGTAACATGACCTCGAGTGTGAGGGTCTTGGCCCCGTGCCAGGGGCGGACACTTACGCGGAAGCCGGATTTGAGTCCGGGACCACCCGCATCGAAGGAATCACGGACGTCGGGTCGATCGCTACCAATGATCCCATAGAAAGGCATCCCATCAAGTTTTGCCCGTAAGTCGATGAGCTCCTCGCCTGACTTAAATAGCACCCAGCCACGGATATCCGCGATTTCCTGGTCTAGGCTCCAGTCAATCGGCTGGTCGATGAAGAATCGGCAAAGCTCGGTCTCAAACATGAAACCTTTGAATGAACGTTCGGGGCGGGAAGCAGTAAAGCGTGGTTTTACTCACAGTGCAGATATTTAGGGGGCGAATGCCATGTGATAGGAGAAGGAATTGGCTGAATCCAAATTGATGAGAATGATCACAAAAGCTAGGGGATAGTCCCTGTTAACAACAGGTTGACCGTCTTAGTGCACACTTTTTGAATTTGATAGCGATCGATGTTCACGAATTGCCGGACTGTCGCAGTAGAGAGAATCAGCGATAAAAGTGTCGAATGCCTAAGATCATGAATTCAGAACACACGACAACCGAGGTTAAGTTTCCCTCCAAATGGCCTCTGCTCATTTTGGTAGCGGCATTGGGATTTCATTTATATTTTGTAACAGTCGGGTGGAATTGGGGATTCATGCTGGGGCATGAATTTCGGCAAACGCAGACTGCGCTAATTACCTACTACATCGATCTGCAGAATAATTTTTCGATCGATTACGAAACGCCGATTTTTGGCCCACCATGGCAGATGCCGTTGGAGTTGCCCGTATACCAGTGGGTGGTGGTTTTGGTAAAACGAAGTTTCGATTTGGCAGATTTCCAGGCTGCGAGAACGGTGTCCTTGATCTCATTTTATTTGGCCTTACCGGGGGTGTGGATTCTGATAAAGCGCTGCGGACAGTCCGTGGCGGAAGCCACCGTGGTAGTCGCGCTGGTAGCGCTCTGTCCCGTCTACATCTTTTACTCACGGGCCTTCTTGATCGATCCGATGGCATTTATGTTCTCCGTTTGGTTTTTGGCGTTGTTCGTTAAGACGATGGACTCGCGGAAAGCCTTACCGTTCATCGCCTGCACCCTGTGTGGAACACTTGCCGTGTTGATCAAAAGTTTGGTTTTCATGGTCTGGTTGTTTCCAGCTGCAATCTTTGGCGTCTACTGCCTCTATAGATTCTGGAAAACCGGCGATCGGTCTACGGTGTTTCGAACGATCTTATGGGGCGTTGGAGTAGTGGTGTTACCCTACTTCTCATTGGTTTGGTGGGTGGGTCATACGGATGCTATTAAAGCGGTAAGCCCCGTTACGGCCGTGTTTACGTCCGAGGGGCTGTCGACGGGTAATTTCGGAATGTTTAGTCTCGAAGCGAGGTTCTCGTTGCACACGTGGCATCACATGTTTTTGCGCTGGGGAGAGGCTATTACTTTCCCTTGGGTGATATTAGGGTTTGTGACATCAGCTACCATTTTTTGTCCTAATCGTCGGAGTCAAATTTGCTGGGCGTTTGGACTATTTTTGTTTGGTCAACTAACGATACCCTATGCCTACACCGGCCAGGATTATTATTTCTACACCTGTGCGGTGTTTGGGGTAGCCGCGCTGGGGTTTTCGGCGCTGGGGTTTTATGAGAAAGTAAATTGGCCGAGAGGTTTACGCACGATTCTTTTCATTATTCCCTTCCTGTCCTTATCGGGCTCCTACCTGCGCGGCTACTACCCGTTACAACAATATGATTCTCATGGCGGGTCGGGTCTGATGGAGGCAGTGAATCAAGTCGTTCCGGTTGATGGTGTAGTCGTCATTCAGGGCGACGATTGGTCTGCCATCCGTCCATATTACACAAAACGTCGGGCATTCATGATCCGTAATGGAATGGAGCGGAACGACGAGTATATGGATTTTGGCCTAGCTAATCTAAAAACTGAAAGGGTCGATGCGTTGATGGTGTCCCGCGATCTTGAGTCTCGGGAGAAGTGGACGAAAAACGTGTGTGCTGAACTCGGGCTCAATGCCTGGCCCACGCTTGGAAATGAACGATTCTTGGTATTCCTCCATCCTTTGACTGAATCCCATGCTCGCTCGGTTTTGAGCCAGAGAATTTTCGATGCTACAGAAGTATTGCCGCCACCACCGGAGTCGAAGAATTCATGGGCGATCGAACGCGAATTATTACCCGGATACGCGGCTGCGGCGTTTCCGGTAAAGGGGGGAGTCGTCGTTCGCTATCTGATCGGGTTTGGCTATGGGCCGTTTACGTTGGAAGAACGGGAGGTTCAAAACTTTCACGCAAACTCGCATTTCGTGATCGAAACCGAAGTCCGGAAGGGGCAAGCCGTTTGGTCCTACGGCCTGTCCCCTGATTCATACGAACGGGAGGGCGATAAGACCAATGGAGTCTCTTTTCTCGTTTATGTGGAGAACGCTTCAGGCGAACGCCGAGAGATATTTCGCCGTAATCTGAATCCGGTGCTCAATCCAGTCGATCGGGGGTTTCAGCTTTCGAACATTGAGTTCTCAATTGAAGAGGGAGCGCGGTTAGTTTTCGCATCTGATGCGATGGGAAGTGAAGCATTCGATTGGTCTTATATTGAGTCAGTTAAAATCACAAAATATGTGCGGTAACCTTCTCTCAGGGAGGGTGTTTTTAATCATGATAGGATACCCAGGACGTAATCCTTATATTAGTAGTCAGTGACTGATTTTTGATCAATACGGGTGAAGACTCTAAACAGAACTCAGTTCATTTAGTTGTTAATTCGGAAGGGGCCTCATTGGGAACGCGGTGAAGTCTATCGAGGAAAATGATTCCGCCGAATGAAGGAGCCAAATGCAGACCTCTGAAATGAAATAGACCTATGAATGTCGACCGAGTATTGGCCTGTGATTCAAATCTCGCTCTAGCGAGAAGGTAGAATATTTTTGAAGTGTTCTTGGTGGTTATTATGGAACAATGATGTTGTGTTGCCGGAAACCGTTTTCTTATCCCGGTTCAGTTCACCGGATCTAACTCCCGAAAATTGATCGAAAAAGATACGTTACCAAATTGGATCGGAGTGAGCGTTCTACTTGTGGCGCTGTGCATCGCGGGCTCTTGGGCGAGTCACGGATGGGAATTGACTGGGTTATCCGGTCACGAATTTCGACAATCGCAGACGGCATTGACGATTCAAGCGATGCAGCAGGAGGGTTTCCGGTTGGACTATTCGACTCCCGTGTTGGGCAAGCCGTGGTCGATCCCCATGGAATTTCCCGTTTACCAGTATCTCGTGGTAAACTGGGCGGGATTGACCGGAGAGGGGATTGCTCAGGCGGCACGTTCTGTCTCGGTCTTTTGTTTCCTGATCGGATTGATGGGGTGTTACCAGTTGTTGCGCATAGCCAAATTTTCGCCAGGAGGGAGCTGTCTGGCTTTGGTTTTGGTGGTCTTTTCCCCGGTCTATCTGTTCTTTTCACGGACTGTGATGATCGAGTCTCTGGCGTGGGCAAGTTCGGCTTGGTTCCTCTGGGGCGTATTACGATTTCGCCAAACTGGGGCAGGCAGGTTCTTACCTCTTTTGATTCTCTTCGGCGGTGTAGCGGTTTTGGTGAAGCCGACAACATGGGCGGCGTTTTGCTTACCTTGGGCCGTATTGTTCATGGCTGACCTGTTTCAGGGAAGATGGCGCGAAGCTCCGGTGCGGAAGCGTCTCTTGGCCGAAGCGCTCGGAATCGGGGCGCCGTTGTTGTTGTTGGGGTTTGCTTGGGTTGCTAAGGCCGACGTGATTAAAGCGCAAAATCCCATCGCGCACTTCCTCTTATCTGCCGAGTTGCGAGGGTTCAATTTTGGCACGTGGCAGATGCGCATGAATGGCGATGAGTGGCGCACCTTACTGGGGCGTTGGCACGATACAGTGATGCCTTGGCCAGCAATTTTGGCGGGACTGGTGCTGGCACTTTGGATACCAGCCAGTCGTCGGATTGCTCTGATCAGTCTTGTTGCATTCTTGGGCATTCAGCTGGTGTTTTTTAATCTCTATCTCCTGCACGATTACTATTTCTTCGCGAACGGAGCTTTTCTGACTCTAGCGGCGGGCGCCGGGGTGGCTGCGTGGTGGGATCGCGTCCGATCTTGGTGGCCGGGGAGGGTATTGGTGGTCGGGGTGCTCGGGGGCATGGCGTTCGGTCAGTTTTCTAGATATGAAGACACGCTTTATCCGGTGCAAACGGCATACGCGACAGGGGACTATGGCCTCACCCAGGCGATCCGCTTGGTCACGCGACAAGACGAAGTAGTGGTGACTCACTCAACCGACTGGAACTCGTCGTTGGCCTATTTTACCGAACGACGCATGTTGATGATTCCGGATGCACAGATGTTTTATCATCCAGAAAAGGTGCGGGAGAGCATCGCGCTTCTCGCTGGTGAGTCCGTTCCGCTGGTTTTGATGATTGGAGAAGCTCGGGAGCAATCCGATTGGATCGCCGAGCGGATTGATCAATTGGGGCTGTGGCCTCAGCCGGTATACGAATGGGATGATCAGGTTACGGCGTATGCCCGCGCGGATCGATATGCCGAGATGCGGCGGATACTGGAGGTGGATCCACCACGGGGAATTACGATGGATCAGTCGACTGATCTACTACCGGTGGAATCACGGGTGCAAATCGCAGACACCGAACTGGGGGCGCAGATTGCTCCGCTTGGATTTGAGCCGGACTATGGGGTTTTACCTTATGGGATTTCTATCAATTCCACTCAATACGGCAAAGGCCTTTTGACTCATGCGACCAGTGAACTGTATTTCAAAATCCCTCTCGGAGCTCGTCGCGTGGTGGTGGAATATTCAATCAGTCCGGCGAGTTATACTGAGCGAGATTTTGACGGTATGTCCTTTCATATGGAGGTCGTTGGACCTGACGGCGAAGTTCTGCCATTAAAACTGGATTGGGTTTCACCGCATAGTGAACCAAACGTGCGGCGTCAGTCTTTGGATGTCGCATCGGCGCCGATGGGGGCTGTCTTTTTATTCAGAGCGCTGCCGGGTCCACTACAGAATAATGCCTACGATCAAGGATGGCTGCATCGGGTGCAGTTTTTGGGCACGGATCAAATGACGGACGCGAAGTAATCCTCGGTCTTGTAAAGCACCAGCACATCCTGCATCCCCCAAGATTCCTCAATGTAGGATCGAATAATCACGTCGGTTCGTTTTTCGATCTGCGACATGACCCACTGCGGTGAACACAGAGAAATGCCGTAGTCGTGGTCATGCCGATCAAAGTAGCTCTGGTAGGCAAACCCTCGTTCCTTGAATTCGGCCAACAGGGCATTCTTGTCCACGTCATCCGCGATGTAGGGTTGTTTGTTGGCTAAGGCGCTAGCGAAGAAACGTCCTTGTAGCGTCAGGATGATGACGCCGCATTCGTTGGTGGATTCGATCAGGAAATCGAGCGTCTGTTCCCAAGATTTCTGATCCAAATGAGTCAGGACTGAACCGCACCAAATGAGATCAAATTTGCGATCAAACTTGATTTCAGAAACGTCGATGGAGGCTTGAACGGGATGGGCGCCCCAGTGTTTCGAGCAGAATTCGACCGCGGCGGGATCTAGTTCGCATGCCGTGATCTCGGCGTAGTGATGTTGAGGACGTAGCCAGCGAAGGACCCGGGCGTAACCACAACCGAAATCCAGGATGTTGGGGAAATGTGGTTTGGCGCAGAGATTGGCCGCGAACTCGATCAATTCGAGAGCACGGTGGCCAAGCTCGAAATATTGTTCTTCGCGGCCCGGCACGATCATCGTGTCGCGCGGCGAGATAGTGCGGTCTAGCTCGAGGTGATTAAAGTCGTAAAGCGGCATTATAGGGAAAAGGAGTAACGCGAGTCGCCCCTGCTGCGTCAACGCTGACGACTACACAAATTTGAGTTTACGCGCCGCAAAAACGACCATCCGCAATAGCAACACGCCACCCGTCCATCGGTTGATATTAGTGGTGCCATAGGTGCGATCACGGTAGCGGATCGGGATGTCTCGAATCTTAAGGTTCAGGCGATCTGCGCCGAATAAGAGATCAAAGTCGCCGTAGGGATCAAAGTCACCGAGGTAGGCTCGGTTGGCCGCGATTTTATCGTAGGCGGAGCGATGGAGCACCTTGGTTCCACAAAGGGTGTCCTTGATAGGTTGGCCGAGTAGCCAAGAAAAGATGATTCCGAACGATTTGTTGGCGATCATGTTTAGGAATCGCATAGCCTGATCATCCATCGGGTAAATCAAGCGGCTGCCGTTGGCGAACTCACAGTGACCTTCAAGAATCGCGTTATAGTATTTGGGCAGCTCTTCCGGAGGCATCGTTAAGTCGGCGTCCAGAATCATAAGTAGGTCCCCTCGGGCTTCAGCGAAGGCTTCACGCACCGCGTTACCTTTGCCGCGCTGCGTCTGCTGCATGATCTTGATTTGATGGTCAGGGTAAGCCTGTTGGACGCGTTGGATTTCTTCCCAAGTATTGTCACTTGAGCCGCCTTCGATGAAGATGAACTCAGTCCACGTGCCCATCAGCGGAGTTCGCGTGATCGCTGCTTCGATGTTGCCCGCTTCATTGCGGGCGGGGACTACGACAGTGACTGATAAAGGCTCCAGCGCGGCGGAGGTTTCCGCGCTTTTTGCCGCAAGAGAAGCACGATAATGCACCGGTCTAGCGACAATGAACTGGGTGAGGCAAAACCAAGGAAAGAGGGGAGCGAGCCAGCGATTAATCAGTCGTTCTAGCCAGCCGCCGGCATAGGGAAACAAAGCGCGCGGCTGGGATTTTATAACCTCCCAATCGGCCAAAGTGAGGAGGTTGCGCACATCCTGTCCCGACAGCCAACTGTTGTTGGGTTGTTGATCCCGCAAACCGAGTCGAAAGGCCAGATTGAATAGCGGCCGCCAAAGGGTGTTGGGAATGTTGATCAGTAAGCGAGTGGAGTTCGTGCTGCTATCGCGCAGTTTGGCAAACAAGGCTTGCACGTCAGTTACCAGATTAACGGTGTCGGAAAGGATGATGTAATCAAATTTCTCCCCGGTGGCAAAAGTCTCGCCGTTTGCTTCGTGAAACTCGGCTTCAGGTAGGCGCTGGCGCGCGGCGTCGATTTGGACAGGCGAAAGGTCCATTCCGACTTTGCGGGAAGCCGGCACATGACGGAGAAGTTCCCCTGAACCACAACCCACCTCGAGAACCGAACTGTCACCCGGAATGAGTAGCGCGTAATAGCGAGCAAGCAATCGACGATAGGCTAGGGCTATCTTCGATAGCGGTTTGGCCTTTTCGTCGAAATGAGTGCGGATGTGGTGAGATTGTTTGGGCATCAAACAGTAGATTTAAAATCGAAAGCGAATCGATGCGGAACAGTGCAAGTCAACCCGAGGTTTTAGTCATACATCGCATTTACAATTTTCACGGCCTGGAGCCTGCGAGTTTCCGGTGGCTCCAGTTTAGTGTGCTGCAGGTAAAAGCTAGCGAGTTTCTCAGCGCTGGTCTGCCAGGAGAAATGTTTATTACCGAACCGTTTTGAACCTTCGGCCAAGCGTTTGTAAAGTGAGGCATCAGTGGAGATTTCCAATATGGCTTTAACGATGAACGAAGCCGTGGCGTTATCCAAAACGTAGGCGTCATGGCCATGTTTGACTCGATTACCTAAATTGGACGCGGGCAGAATTACGGGGCGCCCGATGGCAAAAAACTCGGGAAGTTTGGACGGGAATCGATAATCGTTGAACGCTCCAGGCGAACCCGGTTGCACGAATACATCGGCCATACTCATCAGGATGGGTAAATCTTTCGCTCGTTTGACGAAACCGACATGGATCAAACGCCCGGTCAGGAGGCCTTGGGTGAGTTTCTTAAACTCATCGTGATCTCGTCCGGTCCGGATGAGCCACGTGGGTTTTCCAGACGCATTCAGTTCGGCGATTGCCTGATAGAGTTCGCTCATCTCGGCCGTGTTGGCTCGATGCACATTTCCATGATAGAACACGACGGTCTCTCCGTCCGGTATGCCTAATTTCCGACGAAGCTGAAGATTCCGGTCTAGGGGCCTGAAGTCAGTGGTCGCCGCAGGCCAAAAGGTGAGACAGGGTTTCTCCGCTGGCGTATCCTGCGCAAGAGTCTCGATGATGGTAGTCACCCCTTTCGCTTCGTTCAGGAAGCGCTGGGACCGAGTGGGATGCGAGAGACTCAGTGGAACCTTGGCGTCCAGCTCCGCCGGGTTTAATTTCGCGATTTCAATTTCGGACATTTCGAGGTGATCCCGGAGCAGCTCCTTTTCATTGTCCTCCAAGTGAATCACGAGATCAGTGGTGAATCGGGATTTTACTTCCTGCCAACATTGCCGCACCGCCTCTCGAGGCGTCCAGACGTGCGTGACGGTCGGTCCCTTTCCGTCACTGTAGAAGCGATTGATATTTTTGAGCTGCGAAAACTCAATCCCCAGAAACCGCGCCGTGGGTTGAGATTCTATCGTTTCGGCATGATCTGGAACGGCCACGATGCAGTCATAACCCAGTCCGATCAGGGCATTGGTCAAGGCCGTGACATGGTAGGCGCTGTTTGAGGTGAAGTCACCAAAAAGCACGAAGAGAATGTTTGTTGATCCCGGAAGAATCGGCCCGGCTAACGTTTCGCTGAGTTCCATCGGTTCTGCTGGAGGTAATTTCCACATGTTCGGGACTGGCAGCGGAGCCAAATAAGCACCGTTCTTCAGCTTAGCCTTCATCCCGGGATCAAGAAAATAGGTGCGACCACATATGGTGGTCACTTTAAGGCGGATTTTTCCGCTTCCGCGGGGGAGGTTTTCGCAGGTCATGAAACCGGCAAATCTGGCATCCGATTGCTCGGGGAACCGATCGGCAACATCTGGACGTTCCAGTCCGAAATCTACGGGGACTGCGGTATTACCCATCAGCACGACCACCTCTTTGATGGCGAACTCGGGAAGCCAGCACCAACCCGCCAATCGCACGGTTTCGGTAATCAAGCCATCTACGCCGGCCGCTTCAAACTGTCCCATCAAGGGGTGCGAGCTGACCGGAATCATCATGGATTTAACCGGGAGCCATTGTTTGGAACTATCGCCGGAAACTTCAAGCACGCCGGCATGGTTTCCAAACGGCAAATAGCATACAAAAACGAATCCACTGGAGGCCTGTCTCTTATACAC
>CAJXQX010000081.1 GCA_913058185.1 uncultured Verrucomicrobiota bacterium | reverse complement strand
ACATCCAATCAAGTATCGCGAGTCGTGCAGCTTCGCGTAACGCGCGATGCCCTTCCACAACAGTCCCAGCACCGACTGGTTCCGATGACCTTCTGCAATACAGGCCTGCCCCAATTCTAGAATTTGAGCCCGCGCAGATTCGAAGGGAGTAAAATCGAATTCGGTCGCACTGTAATAACCGAGTTCCCGTTCAGCCCGCTCACCCGTCTGCATACGATAGGTTCCCACGATCGTGCCGGTTGATTTCTCCTCCACCACAAGGTGATCACAAACGGCATCAAACTGATCCTGGTCTCGCCCCAAGGCATATGACTACGCCTACCTCTTCGGCGGTGGATTCGCCGGACTCGCACTCGGCCTGTCCGCCTTCGGTCTGCACGCCATCCTGCGATTCTCACTTGAGCAACGCACCCGCGAGATTGGCGTGCGGATCGCACTGGGGGCCAGTCCCGCCTCCATCCGCGGCCTCATCCTCGGTCGCGCCGGACGCCTGACTGGCATCGGACTCGCCATCGGCGCCGCGATGGCCCTGCCCGTGACGTATCTACTACGCGGTCGCCTCTTCGGAATCGGACCCGCCGATCCGATCACCTACCTCGTGCTCTTCTCCCTCATCGCCGCGGTGACGACCCTAACCGCTCTCCCCCTCGCCCGCCGCGCAAACCGCATCTCCCCCGCCTCCATCCTCCAATCATCCTAACCTTCCTAAATCTCTCTCCTGAAGTTTAACCAATATGGTTAAACTTCATATTAACTCATTATTTACCAATATGAAATGTTTCTTTAAAATCCTTATTACTGTCGCTCTCGTGGTGAGTATTTGCCAATATTCCTGGGCCGCTGACGAGGCTACGCCTTCTGTTGCCGAACTCCGGACGCAAGCCGCAGACGCGCTGACGGCCAAAGACTCTAAAAATGCCATCGCCCTCTTCGAGCAAGCCATTGCCGCCGATCCGGCTAACGCTCCCTTGATGACCGACTATGCCCAGGCGCTGACCGTGCGGATCAACGAGTTCAACTTCATGGCCAAGGGCATGATAGCGGGCAAAATGCTGAAGGCCTACAAGACTTCGGTGGAGATCGATCCGAATCATATCGTGGGTTGGATTGGCCTCAGCCGCTACTACTTGAATGCGCCTCCTATCGCCGGCGGTAGCGCGGACAAGGCCGAGACCTACGCCAAAGAGATTCTGGCTCGGGTGCCCTTTCTCGGAAATGTCGAAATGGGTTTAGTGGAAGAAAAACGCGGAAACAACGAAAAGGCCGCTTAGCACTTTCGTGCCACCCTCGCCGATCAACCCGAACACGGTGAAGCCAAAATCGGCCTCGAACGGGTAACCAAAGAAGCCTAAATCCCGCAGGTCACGCGTCAGCCTTTCACCGGCTGGCGGGGTTTCCCTCCACGCAAGATTCTACTCGAGAGGATGCGATGACCAACATCCGCGAGGCCATCGGTCTTGGGTTGGGAGTGGAAGCCGAAGAAATCGATCTGAAACCGGTAGATTAATCCCGAAAAACGCCGCTTAGCAAAGGTAGGGCGTGCTCGCCGAGTGCGCCGACGGTGGAGTGCTTCTGCCTAGACCGGACGAAACCCGGCGGTCTCGGCGAGACCTCCCTACCTCAGGGCAAGACGGAACATGCACGCGGCCGTGCAACGGGCCCTACATTATCGTATTTCCTAACGCTACTTTGATTGAGTAGATGCTAGCCTTTAGCCGGCTGGCGGGGGGGATGAGATACCAGCCCATGCCAACTAAGGCGGCGCAAACCCAGAGGAACCAGTTGCCGTATTGGACGTAGAAACTCTCGCGGCCCACCCAGCGAATATCACGCGAGACATCGATGATTCCCGCACCTTTGAAGTAAATCGAACCCTGCACGTCGGCAGGTTTGGTCGAAACAAATTGCCGCGTCACCCCATCGGCGCCGAGTCGTTCGACTTTACGTAATACGGCTCGAATTGCACCAAACTCATCGATCCATCCGCTCCAGCCCGCGTTGCCTACGCGTAGCACGGGACGTCGTGTTTCCACGGCACGTAGCACACTGTGGGCGGCGTGTTGTTCCGCCGCGCCGCCTTCGCCGAACCAACCATTGTTGGTATGCACAACAAACAGATCGGTCTGCGCCTTCACGCTCTCACGCGCCAGTTGCGGGAACGTGTCTTCGTAACAAATGAGCGGACTGATGGCCAAAGTCTTACCCTTGATATTGACCAGCATCGGCGCAGCGGAATCACCCGACTGAAAATCTCCCCCGACCGGCACGATTTTTTCGAGCCAGCCGAGCAGCGCGCGGAACGGCACGTATTCACCGAACGGCACGAGATGGCGTTTTACGTAGTAGTCCGCATCGAGACCCGTTTCCGGATCGACTAAAAACACCCCATTTACCCAGCGGGATTCTCCAAGTTTGTCGACGGAGGGTTCCGCACCGATGGATCCCAACATGATCGGCGCCCGAGAAAGAGAGGTGGTGTATTCCACAAACTCGCGGACGGATTTATCTTCTCCTCCGATAATCACCCAAGGGGTGACTGCTTCCGGCCAAAGGATCAGGTCGGGGTTGCGTTGGGCCACGGTGGCGGTGGCTTGCTGGAGCGTTTTTACGATTCCTGGGCCCTTGGCGGGATCCCATTTTATTTCCTGGGGCACATTCGGCTGCACCATACCGAAGCGTCCAACATCCTCACTGAACTTGTAGCGATTGACCGACTCCTGCACGTGGATGCTTAAACACACCAACAGACCGAACATACCGAGCATGAACTCCTGACTGCGCTTCTTAAAGCCCGTGAGCTCGGGCTCAAAAAACAATCGATGACCATAGGCGGCAAAGCCTAGGTTCATGAGTATCAGAATAAAGGATACTCCATACGCTCCAGTGAAAGCTGATACCTGCAGGACCGCCGATCGTTCCCATTGACTCGCGGAGAGAGGCAACCACGGAAAGCCGGAAAGAAACCAGGTTCGGGTCCATTCGATCAACACCCATGCAGCGGCCAGCCCGGCGATACCGAAGAGGCGGTGGATAGCGCGCAATCTCAGTAGTCGCGGCATGACCCAATACGCCAAAAGAAACCAAGACCCCACCCACAGACCCGCAACTGGTGCGAGTAGCAGGTAACCCGGCCACGTCGCATTATGCAGCCAGAAGAGCAGGATCATCCACGTGACGATCTGCGAGCCCAGCATCACGCCAGCGAAGAGTTTAAAGTTGGGTCGACGGTAGGCCCAGAGTAGCGCCGGAACGCAAAAAACGTAGGCAGCCTCGGGCGCTTTCAGCGGCGGAAACGCCACGACGTTGAGTAAGATCGTCCCCAGAAAAACCGCGAGCGGCATCAACCAATGACCATGCTGGTCCCAAAACGGCACCGTCGGATTATCATAATCCGGAAACGGCGGGAAAGAATCTTCGTCGGCAGAACTCAAGGAGGGAAATGAATCGGAGATTCAGGAAAGCGGGAAGACTGCAATCAAATCAGACCGGCAATGATCCGAGGTGCACAGGCATCCTACTTACCGTGGCACTGTTTAAATTTCTTACCACTGCCGCAAGGGCACGGTTCATTACGGCCGACCTTGGGCAACGCCTTGACCGGAGCCGGTTTGGGCATGGGCAACTTAATGTCGCGGCCCGGACCACCTGGCGCCGAAGGTGCACCACCGGTTTGACGGGTGGTGATCGACGCCGGGAGAGCACCACCCGCAGGCGGAGCGTTCTCAGGACCTTGAGTTTTCGCACCACGACTGAGCATGGAGAGCATGTTCTCGAACGACTGGATGTTTGAAGCACTGCGGAACAGTCCGGTGCAGATCTGCAGGCGGACGTTGTCCATGAGTTCCTCGAAATACTTAAAGGCCTCGCCCTTGTATTCAACGAGAGGATCCTTTTGGCCGTAACTACGCAGACCAATGGCGCGACGCAGCTCTTCCATTTCGGTGAGATGCTCCTGCCAGTGACGATCGATGGCGTTGATTATCACGTAGCGCTCGAGAGAACCGAGGGCCTCCGGATTTTCGGCCGACTCTTTAACGGAGTAGGCTTTTCTCACGCGTTCAACGACGTCTGTCTGTAAGGCTTCGAACTCCTTCCCTTTCATGTCATCGGTTTTGATGCCAATCGGGAAATGAGTATTGAGCCATCCGGCTAGTGATTCAAAGGCACCTTCGTCGGGGCCGACCTTATTGTCGACGCCGGCGGCTTCCAAACGAGTGATCACTTCATCCTCAACCTGGTCGAAGATGATATCCTTCGGGCGATCCGCGTGAATCGCAGCATTACGAATACCATAGATCACTTCGCGCTGCTGATTGAGCACGTCGTCGTATTGCAGCAAGCGTTTGCGGACCGAGAAGTTCTGTTGCTCGACTTTCTTTTGCGCGCTCTCGATGGAATGGTTGAGCAAAGAATGCTCCAGTTCTTCACCGTCGCGCATGGAACCTTCCATGAGCTTGGAGGCGAGATTCCCCTGCAGGAATAGACGCATGAGCGTATCTTCGAGCGAGAGAAAGAACTTCGTGGTGCCGGGATCACCTTGACGGGAACAACGACCACGCAGCTGGCGATCGATACGACGGGATTCGTGTCGTTCGGTGCCGACGACGTAGAGACCGCCTAGTTCGCGCACGCCTTCGCCCAGTTTAATGTCGGTGCCTCGACCTGCCATGTTGGTGGCGATGGTGACCGACCCACGATGACCCGCCCGGGCGACGATGTCCGCTTCCTGTTCGTGGAACTTCGCGTTGAGCACCGTGTGGATAATACCGGCACGCTTGAGCATGCGGGAAAGCAATTCTGAGGACTCGACCGAAACGGTGCCGACGAGGACAGGTTGGCCCCGCTTGTTAGCTTCCGTGATCTCCGTCACCACAGCATTAAATTTGTCGCGGCGGGTTTTAAAAATGGAGTCGTTCTTATCGACCCGGATATTGGGTTGGTTGGTCGGGATGACCTGAACTTCGAGACGATAGATTTCGCTAAACTCCGCTGCTTCAGTCTCCGCCGTGCCGGTCATTCCCGACAACTTCTCATACATACGGAAATAATTCTGAATCGTGACGGTCGCGTAGGTGCGGGTCTCGCGCTCGATGTTGACGCCTTCCTTGGCTTCCACCGCTTGGTGGAGGCCGTCGGACCAACGGCGGCCGGCCATGACGCGGCCGGTGTTTTCGTCGACAATGTTTACCTTACCTTCTTGGACGACGTATTCGACATCACGTTCGTAGATGCAGAAGGCGCGAAGAAGTTGGGAAATGGCGTGAATCTCTTCTGAAACGGCGGCGTAAGCCTCGTGGGAAGTGTTCTTCTTTTCTTCTCGCTGCTCGGGCGTGAGGGCGGTGTCTCCATCGATCGCGGAGTGTTCGAGAGCGATATCGGGCAATACGAAGGCATCCGGATTATCGGGGCGCAGGGTGTGACGTCCGATTTCGGAGAGATCAGCCTGATGCTGCTTTTTATCGATGACGAAAAACAGCTCCTCCTTGAGCGCGAACATCTCGACCTTCTGCATATCGGAGCTCATCTCGGTCTCAAGCTTGTCGAGGGCCTTATTCGTAGCGGCGTTTTCCATCGCGCGCAGGAACTGTTTATTGTTCGGCTGACCGAGTTTTACCTGCAGCAATTTCCGCAGCGCCTCGTGGCGATCTTCGTCAGTGGCGTCCGCATTATCGAGCACACTGCGAGATTCTGTCACGAGACGGTTGCACAGCTTGAGCTGCATATTCACGAGTCGCTCAATGTTGGGTTTAAGGCGCGTGAAGGGTTGTTCACGTTCGATCGGAGCGGGACCGGAAATAATCAGCGGCGTCCGCGCTTCATCGACGAGAATGGAGTCGATCTCATCCACGATACAGAACCAGTAGTCGCGTTGCACTTGGTCGTCCTTGCGCGTGGCCATGCCGTTATCGCGGAGGTAATCGAAACCAAATTCAGAAGCGGTGCCGTAGGTGATATCGCAGCCATACATCTCGCGACGAATGTCGGGGCGCATCTGTTGCTGGATACAGCCCACGGTGAGGCCGAGATACTTGTAAAGGTGGCCCATCCACTCGGAGTCACGTCGAGCGAGGTAGTCGTTGACGGTGACCAGCTGGGTATTGCGGCTGGTAAGCGCGTTGAGATAGAGGGGAAGCGTCGCGACGAGGGTTTTACCCTCACCGGTCGCCATCTCGGCGATCTTGCCTTGGTGCAGGGCGATGCCCCCTATGAGCTGCACATCGAAGTGGACCATGTCCCAAGATTGCTCGTGCTCATTGACGATCGAGGTGGTGCCGACGAGGCGGCGCGCCGCATTTTTGACCGTCGCGAATGCCTCGGGGAGCATGTCCTCGAGAGACTCACCGCCTTTGAAGCGGGCCCGAAACTCGTCGGTCTTGGCCTTAAGCTGCTCCTCGGAGAGGGATTGATACGATTCCTCGAACTCGTTAATCTTTGCCACAATGGGCTTAACGGACTCGAGGAATTTGCGGTATTGACGACCGGCGAAACGTTTGAACAGAAAGTCGAACATGAAGAACCGGCCAGCGTAGGACGCGCCAACGCCTTGGCAAATGACAAATCCGGTTTGTGGTCAGAGGTAGATTATCTCCTCAGCAGCAGAGGCAGTCGATTGCCCCCAAACGCCCAGTGCGACAGGATGACACTCCCGCAGCACCCACCCACCCATTTCTGTCTCAGTCGAAGAGTTCCTGGCGGAAGTGATCAGCAGTGCGCTTAAGGCCTTCCTCGAGGGCGACCGTGGGTTCCCATTTCAGGTGTTTACGCGCCAAGGTGATGTCGGGCTTACGCTGCTTCGGATCATCAGACGGCAGTGACTTGTGCACAATTTTCGAGGAGCCTCCGACGATCTGCAGGGTCTTTTCCGCGAGTTCGAGCATCGTGAACTCGCCGGGGTTGCCGATATTGATGGGACCAACGACTTCTTCCTGCTCCATGAGGCGCAAAAATCCTTCGATCAGGTCGTCGACGTAACAAAACGAACGGGTCTGCAATCCATCACCATAGATGGTCAAATTTTCACCCTTGAGGGCCTGCACGAGAAAATTTGAAACCACGCGACCGTCGTTCGGGTGCATCCGAGGGCCGTAGGTATTGAAGATGCGCACCACGCGGATATCTACTTTGTTTTCGCGGTGGTAGTCGAAGAACAGCGTCTCGGCACAACGCTTCCCTTCATCGTAACAAGAGCGCACCCCGATGGGATTTACGTTCCCCCAGTAAGATTCCGGCTGCGGGTGCACGGCCGGATCACCGTAGACTTCACTGGTCGACGCTTGAAAAACTCGGGCTTTCACGCGCTTGGCCAAACCGAGGCAGTTAATCGCCCCCATCACCGAAGTCTTCGTCGTCTTGATCGGGTTGTATTGGTAGTGCGGCGGTGAAGCCGGACAGGCGAGATTGTAGATCCGATCCACTTCGAATTTGAAAGGATCGGTCACATCATGGCGCACCAACTCGAAATTAGTTTTCCCGAGTAAATGACTGATGTTCGATTTCCGACCAGTGAAGAAGTTATCGAGGCACACCACATCATGGTCCTGCGCGACCAATAGGTCGCACAGATGAGAACCGAGAAATCCGGCACCGCCGGTGACAAGAACGCGCATAGCACATCATTCCGACGGCGCTGGAGGGATTGTCGAGCCGGATTGAATCCACGGTCTCCCTTTCAGTGCACGTAGAGCAGTCGGATATTTGCTTCGTTTCCTTGAGCAAACTTAGTTTATAAACAATTTCTGATCTGCCACTATTTAACGCAACCATGTCACCCATTCGTATCCTGATTTCCCTGTTTTCAGCCGCCCTGATTGCCACGGCTGATGATAAACCAATCCCTGTTTCCATCTACTCCAAGGTGGCCCACGACTACGAACGTGAGCTTGAAAATGGTGGCACTTATAAACGTGAGTATTATGCCATCGGTTACGGAGGCCGGGTGGATGGCACGGTATGGGACAAAACGCAGGAAAAAGAGGATTTTCCGGAGATTGCCGGGCTCATCGCCCAAGAGCTGGCCAAGCAAAACTACCATTTTTCTCCCGACAAGGATCAGGCTGACCTCATGATTGTCCTGCACTGGGGACGGACGGACCCGTTCAGCGGTGGAAACCTCAGCGACAGCGTGACCGATGCCGGTGAGGCGATTCGTGCTCTCAATGATGCGCAGGCCGTCCAGGTAGAGGTCGATACGAGCAGCCAAGAATCTGTTTCTCAAACGGCTTCATTGGTTTCAGAACAAGCCATGGAGGTCCAGAGAGCGAATTCCATCCTCGACGGCGCTCTCACCCAGATGCAGGCCGAACGAGGCGACCAATCGCGTCGTGATGAACAAACCGCTCGCGTTCTAGGTTACACGGATGAATTGGCCCGCAACAATGATGTGGCCCGTTTCGCGGGGGCCGACCGGTTCGACGTCCTGATCGATGAAGTCCAAGATCCCCGTTACTATGTGATCGTGACTGCCTACGATTTCAAAGAGATCACAACGTCGAAGAAAAAGCGGAAACCTATTCCGCGGTGGGTGACCCGATTTAGCATCCGCACCCGCGGCAACGATTTCATGGATCGAATCGATGATATGGCCATGCGAGCAGGAGATTTTTTCGGACGAGAATCCGGCCGCCTCATTCGTCAACAAACGGGTGAAGTGGAAATTGGTGAGCTGCAGGTTATCGGTAGCGACGAAGAAACTCTTGGAGACAATTGAGAAAAACTCACGGTGGTGGCACTCCGCCCCCCAAGCTAGATCACAACCCAAACCGTTGGCCATTTAGAAAGAAAGGGCACCTATGTTTCCTTCCTCGAATATCATAATGAGATCAGGTCTTTCATTTCTCCTACTTTTGACTTTGGGCGGCACTGTGGTGGCCAAAGAAAAGCCTACTCCAACTGTGAGCATTTACTCGCGGGTGGCCCCGACCTATGAGCGACAATTGGACGAAAACGGGAAACCCGAACGCCAGTTCTATGCCATCGCCTACGGCGGTCGCGCCGACGGCACCTTGTGGAACAAAGATCAGGAAAAAGAAGACTTCCCTGAAATTTCCGGGATTATTGCGGAGGAGCTGGCCAAAGAGAATTACCACTTCGCCCCGGACAAAGAATCCGCCGACTTGATGGTGCTCATCCATTGGGGCCTCACCAACCCCTACGGAGAGACAAATTTTTCGGATGGGGTAAATGTAGCCGGCGACGCATTTCGTGATTTGCAAGCCGCGCAGGCCATGGATTCCGGGGGCTCCGGGCTGATATCTGGCCAAAATCAAGCGCTGCAAAATGCCAATGGCGCGCTGGATAGCGCACTGGCTATGTTACAGATGGAATCGAGCATGCAGGCCCGCCAGCAAGAAGAAACCGCTCGTGTAATCGGTTACACCGACGAGTTGGCTCGAAACAATGATATCGCACGTTTCGCCGGCAGTGGCCGTTTCGATACCCTGATCCAGAAGGTCCAGAGTCCGCGCTACTACGTTATCGTCACCGCTTACGACTTCCAAGAAATCACCAACAACACTAAGAAGCGAAAGCCCCTCCCCCAATGGGTTACTCGCTTCAGTATCAGATCTCGGGGCACTAATTTTATGGAGCAACTCGATCAGATGGCCTTCAAAGCGGGTTCGTATTTCGGTCGCGACTCGGGTCGTTTGATTCGCGACCGACGGGGCGAGGTTGAGATCGGCGATCTGCAGGTGATGGAAACCACCGCAGCCGATTCACCCATCGATAACTAAGACCGCCGCGTGGACTTACGCCCCGCCTCGTAGCGAGCAATCCACGACACATGCCAGGTGGCAAAATCACCCGCTTCGAGATGGGCGCGGACCTGCGCCATCAGGTCTAGGTAGAAGTGCAAATTGTGCAACGTGAGCAAGGTGCCCGCCAGCATCTCTTCGGCTAACACCAGGTGGCGCAAGTAGGCGCGGCTGAAGTGACGGCAGGTGTAGTTTTCTAAACCATCGACGATCGGGTTGGGATCCGCGCGGAACCGCTCATTGCGCAGGTTGATCGGCCCATCCGGGGTGAACACCAAACCGTTTCGTGCCACCCGCGATGGCAATACGCAGTCGAACATATCGACACCCAATGCTACCATCTTAAGCAACTGCGGCGGCGTCCCTAATCCCATCGTGTAACGCGGTTTGTCGGCCGGCATAAAGGGTGTCGTCGCACCAACTTGCTTGAGCATTTCCGGCTCCGGCTCACCGACACTCACGCCGCCAACCGCATATCCCGGTAGATCAAGTTCCGCCAATGCCTCTGCCGCTTCACGCCGGAGATCATCGAATGTCGACCCCTGCACGATCCCAAATAGATGGTGCCCCTTTGCGAAGAACCCGCTCTCCTCCGCAATGTCGCGACACTGCTTGGCCCAGCGCAGACTCCGGTTGACCGCGGACGCACAGGCATCGCGTTCACACGGCCACGGCGGGCACTCATCGATCACCATGGCAATATCGCTGCCTAGATTCGTTTGGATCTCCATCACCTCCTTGGGGCCGAGGAAACACTTCCGTCCGTCGATGTGACTTTGAAATTCTATCCCGTTTTCGTGCAGCTTGCGCAGTTTGGCCAACGAGAAGACTTGGAAGCCGCCGCTATCGGTCAAAATCGGTTTATCCCAATACATAAACTCATGCAGTCCACCCATATCTCGCACTAAGTCGCTACCCGGACGCAGGTTAAGATGATAGGTGTTACCCAAAATGACCTGAGCCCCGATATCATGAAGATGCTGGGGTGTAAGGGCTTTGACCGTGCCCTGGGTCCCCACGGGCATGAAAATCGGGGTTTCAATCACACCGTGACGCGTGCGCAGTCTACCGCGACGAGCAGCGGTGGCCGTATCTGTAAGGAGCAAATCAAAGTGTTCGGCCATGGTAGGTCACCACCCTACCCGGACGCTTGACCCTGCTGTCAATCCACCAGCTAATCCCCCGCTACTTACCGTGCTACTCGTTATCGACAACTACGACTCGTTCACCTTCAACCTCGTCCAATACTTCGGTCAACTGGGCGTGGAGCAACGGGTATTGCGTAACGACGAGATCTCCCCGGCCGAAGCTCTCGCGCTCAAGCCCGATCGCGTGCTCATTTCTCCAGGTCCCTGTTCACCCACCGAAGCCGGTGTATCGCTGAGCATGATCGCAGAATTTGCCGGTAAGGTTCCACTCTTCGGCGTCTGCCTCGGCCATCAATCCATCGGCCAACACTTTGGCGGCAAGATCGTCCGGTCCGATCGTCTGATGCACGGCAAAACCTCCCCGATCAACCATCGCGACACCGACGTGTTTGCCGGACTACCCCAGGGATTTGCCGCGACGCGTTACCACTCGCTGATCCTAGAGCGCGAGTCCTGCCCGGACTGCCTCGAAATCACGGCAGAGACCGCTGAAGGTGAGATCATGGGGGTCCGCCACAAAGAACTGCCCATCTGGGGCGTGCAATTTCATCCCGAATCCATCGCTACCGAGGGTGGCATGAAAATTCTAGAAAACTTCCTGACCCTCAACTGATCCGCCACCATGCGCTGCCAAAAATGCACCTCCATAGAGGACAAGGTGACTGATTCCCGTATCAGCAAGGAAGGTAATACCATCCGTCGCCGCCGTGAATGTCTCGAATGCGGTCACCGTTTCAGCACCACTGAGACGCTCGTTCGTGAAGGTCTCATCGTGATCAAACGCGACGAACGCCGCGAAGACTTCGATCGGGCCAAGCTCTCGCAGTCCATCCGAGCCGCCTGCCACAAACGCCCCATCGACGAAGAACGCATCTCCATGCTCGTCGAAGACGTGATCGATATTCTCGAAGCTCAGTATGATTCCCAGATACCGTCGCGCGCCGTCGGCGATGCGGTGATGCAAAACCTGTCCCGGATCGATCAAGTCGCCTACGTGCGCTTCGCCAGTATCTACAAACAGTTTCGCGACGCGTCGGAGTTTATCGAAGAAATCGAATCGCTCGATCGGCCCACCTCATGAGTTCACCAGCCCGCGCCGATCTTCGACGCCTGCACCTCATCAACGCCCTATTCTCCCATGTCACAGGGCAGGACCTTTACCTCGCCGAGCAAATTAAGTCGGCCATCACATTTAGTTTGGCCGAATTCGAATCCCAAACTCAGGAGCACCCAGAATTCGCAGCGCGCTACGATGCGGCATTTAATACGGCCGCTTCGAAACTCCTAGAAAACTCCTTCGCCGATTTACCTCGCCACGGATTTTTCCATTGGGACGCGTCCCACACCCTGACCGCCGCAACGCCACTGTTTGCCCGCGCCGAACTGATGACTGGGCTCAAAAAACTCGCGCCGTTTCGCGAGTCCACCCTGCTCGTAACCAACCTGAGGCCCGCCTTACTTCCGGCGGACAAACGTCAGACCCCGCGGCGCAAAAAAGAATACGCCGACGCCCTCAGTTACACTCAAGAACTAGCCGCCGCCCGCACCGCACCCAGCGCGAACCTCAACCTGCTGTTTTTGTAGGAGCGAGTAGCGGGTAGCGAGTATCTCAAAAAAACGCGAAAGGTTGAGTCTACTCACTACCCGCTACTTCCTTCCACCATGAAGACCCTGTTTCAAAAAATCATTGATCGCGAGATTCCGGCCGACATCGAACACGAGGATGACCTCTGTATCGTTATCCGAGATATCCAACCCCAGGCGCCGGTGCATTTGTTGGTCATTCCCAAAAAGCCAATTCCTCGCCTGGCCGAGTCAGCAGACGAAGATGAAACGGTCCTCGGCCATCTGATGCTGATCACCCGAAATATGGCTCGAAAACTCGAACTCACCGAGGGTTTCCGTGTCGTGATCAACAACGGCCTTCATGGCTGCGAAAGCGTGCCCCATCTCCACGTCCATATCCTCGGCGAACGCCAGCTACAGTGGCCACCGGGATAACGAAATTTCGGATCTGCTGTAGCCGGGGTCGCTGACCCCGGAGCGGTGGGCAAAATATCCACCGTATTCCCGGGGTCACCGCACCCGGCTACAGTGCGCTTCAACTTCAACCGCTGTTTAATAAACCACGAAACACACGAAATACACGAAAGGAGTCTCTTAACTCGGACGGTTTTCGTGTGATTCGTGTATTTCGTGGTGAACTAAATCATCCTTTAGATTTCTGAAGACCACCGACTAGACCGCCTCGTAACGACCGTCTGGTTGTTTGGCGATGCGGTGTTGGAGCTCGAGCATCATCAAGGCCGTATTCACTTCGGCAATCGGTAGCTGTCCCGCGAGCCCGATTTCGTCCGCGGTCAATCGCGCGCCCCCCGTGAAGCAAACCATCACCCGTTCTTCAACCGGAGACATCGGTGGGCCCGGTTCCTCGTCAACCGCTTGGCTCGAACTTGGCGCAATCGGCGTCGGGGCCAATCCATCCAAATAGCTAAACTCAGACAGAATGTCGTCCACGCAAGTCACGAGCGAGGCGCCGTCCCGCAGCAATTGATGGCAACCCGCACTGGTAGGTTGATCGATGCGTCCCGGCACCGCAAAAAGTTGTCGGCCTTGTTCTCCCGCAAACCGAGCAGTGATCATCGAGCCACCCGCTTTGTCGGATTCCACGACCACCACCGCAACTGACATACCTGCCACAATGCGATTGCGCATGGCGAAAGACTGACGGTCCGCCCGCCGGCCAAACGGAAATTCGCTCACGACCGCGCCGTGCGCCTTGACCTGCCGATAAAGGTCCAAGTTTTCGGGTGGATAGATGATATCCATCCCCGTGCCCAATACCCCAACGGTGGGTCCTCCTGCTTCCAAGGACCCCTCATGTGCCGCCGTGTCGATTCCCCGGGCCAAACCACTGACGATACAGAACCCTGCTTGGGTCAATTCACGGGCGAGCGTTCGAGCCACCTTCTGACCATAGAGCGTCGTCTTCCGACTCCCCACCATCGCAATTGCTGGGCGCGTAAATTTGTAATCACCTTTTTGATACAACCCAATTGGGGGATCGTAGAGCTCGCGTAAAAGCGCGGGATAGTTCTCGTCACGACACGTAATAAAATGAGCCTTCGCGTGCGTCAAACGTTGCTCTTCGCGTTCGAGGTCCACGCGCTCGGCCCAACCCGAAACAGAGGCACTGATGGTCGGTCCGACGCCCTTCACCTGTTCCAGCGAAGCAGGCGAGGCACTCAATACTTCGCACGGATTGTCTCCGAACTGATCCAACAATCGACGCATGTTCACCGGTCCGATATTGGGCAGTGCATTCAACACCAGGAACGCTTGTTTTTCGGTGAGGCTCATGCGCGTAGAACAGGATTGAGGGCCGACAAAATTTCAGTGGTGCGCACGGCGGTTTCACCACGACGCTCCGCCACCCACTGGGCAGCCAGACCATGCCAAACCACTCCCTGGGCTGCGGCAATCACGAGCTCACTGGGTTGAGCGGCCAACCGGCCACCAATCAATCCCGCCAACATATCTCCACTCCCTCCCCGCGCCAACATCGGCCCACCGTGAATCCCATGATAGATCACCTCGCCATCTACAATGCGAGTCACCGGGCCTTTGAGAACGGTGACCGTGGATTCGATGCGACCAAATTCTTCTAGCGAAGCTCCTTTGGCAATACGTTCAAATTCCCCTTGATGCGGCGTGAGCACCCGAGGAGCCGAGCCGAGTTTGACTAGCTCAGGTTGCAATGCATCGGCATCGAGAACCAACGGACCCTTCGCCTCCTGCACCAAGTCTGCGACCAATGCCATGGTCTCCGGTTCGCAACCGAGTCCCGGACCAATCAGCATCGCAGTGGCACGTTCCAAATGCCGGCGAATCATGAGTCCAGCCTCCATCGCAATCCCTCCGTCCTCAGTCTCCGGACACCCTATCCACATCGCTTCCGGCCAGCGGGCCGCAAACGCCGGAGCGATAGACTCCGGCACAAACGCGGTCACGTTGCCCACCCCACTTTGCAGCGCAGCAGCGACCGCCATGCCTACCGCACCGGGAAAACTCCGTGATCCGCCGATCACCGCCAATTGACCATAGGTTCGCTTATCGGAATCAACCGCACGCAATGCTCTCAATGGATCAAGCAGCCGCGGGGTAAGCACCCGACGTTCGCCTTCCGAGCGATCGGCAAAAAAACCGAGATCGAGATATCGCAATCGGCTGGCACCCACGTGATCCAGCAACGGCATCTTGAAAATACCTGTCGCGTAAATCGCATCGGCCAGGAAGGCGCCGGATTCGCTCAAACCACTGGGGAGATCGACCGCAGCTCTTAACTGCACCTCCGCCGCATTCGCCACCGCGAGCCAGGCCAACGCCGACTCCGTCAACGGAGCCCGAAATTGAAAACCGAACACGCCATCGAGGATGGCGAGATAGGGACCACCAACCGCCGTTCGCCGAATCACGTGGAGGCGTTGGGTGCCTCCGATTGATTGCAATTCTCGCCACGCAGCTCCCGCCAAGGAACGTAGTCGATTTTGGCCGAAAACAAATGCAATCTCGAACGTCCAGTTCGTGCCCTTCGCCAATTGCGCCGCGGCGAGCATGGCGTCCCCGCCATTGTGCCCTTTTCCGACCAGCACCAAGACTCGGCCGGGTTGCTGCGGCGAGACCCCCGCAATCCGCAAGTCGGCCAACACGCTTTCAGCCAGCGCCGCGCCGGCAGCTCGCATCGCCGGCCACTCTTTGGCTTCATGACCACCGAATCGATCCTGCTCAAAGGCCGCCGAAGCTGCGCAGTCGAGGATCGGATCGGATCCGGTAATCGTATTCATCGAACCAAAATGGATTCTAGCCAGAAGGCGGTGGAGGCAGCGAGTTTAACTCAACTGGCGCTGGTTTTTTCTTCTTCGGAAGCGCGTCAGGATGCAACGAGATCTCGCGTTTATAGCGTTGCTCGAGGGTTTCGGTAAATAGGACCGGACTACTGGGTGGTCCATAACCGGGAAGAGGGAGTCGCGTAAACTCGGAGATACTCCGGAAGTAGTCTCCTTCGAGCGTTCGAATCACTTCGAAGTGGTCGGAGAAGGCCATGGCCTCACTGTTCCAGAGCGCAATCTGGGTTTTGTCTTCGTTCCAGAAAACCCAATCACGATACGTCTCAAACAAAGCTTCGGCAAGCGCCACACTCGAGCGAGCCAACGTTGTGGGTTCTACTACCTCGGCGGCAGCAACCGCTGCAACCGCCGGTGGAGTGGGCGCGAGCTCTGGCTGCAGTTCGGGAGGCAAACTGCGAAACAGCCACATCGTTACGACCCCAATAACAAAACCCACCATCAGCCAAGACGGCACGGCAGACAGGCTCTTACGGTTCACGTTTTCAACTTCATCTTCGTCGTCATCAATCATCGGTCGGGTATTTTAAAATTGCAGCGACCGCCATCGCGGAGGTCTCGGTGTGAGAAAGCGATACAATCACCGCATCGGCTCCAATTGATTTCAGGAGGGCAGCGCCTTGTTCATCCAACCGCACGAGGGGTTGATGGCGTTCACCATGATAAACCGAGGCCGACCTCCAGCCGAACTCTGCTCCGATTCCAGTGGTGAAACATTTGGAGATCGCCTCTTTCGCAGCGAAGCGGGCGGCGTAGTGTTTGTGGGGATGCTTTAGGCTATCGCAGTAGGCCCGTTCCTCGTCCGTGAAAACACGTTTAATGAAGCGCTCGCCTTGGCGCTCCAATACGCCTCTAACGCGATCGACTTCAATCAGATCGCATCCAAGGCCTAACAAAATTCCACCGGGAGGAAGCTCTATCATTACTCAGTAGGGAGTAGCGGTTGGAGGGTAGCGAGTAGAGCCGAAAAGCGTGTTAGGGGAGAAATAGAGCGATGCCGCTCCGTTCGCTACTGCTCGGGATTGAGCAGCATTTTCATTTCGCGCACCGCTTCATCGATGCCGGTGAAGAGAGCCCGACTGATGATACTATGCCCGATATTACACTCATGCAGATGCGGTAAGGTGCGGATCTCGGTTACATTGGTGTAGTTGATGCCGTGTCCGGCATTAACCACCAAACCGGCCGCATGGGCCTGTTCAGCACCGCGCACCAGCCGATCAAATTCCCCCCCCCGTTTATCCGCCATATAGTAGGCGTTGGCCCAGGCACCGGTGTGCAATTCGACCCAAGGCGCTCCCAATTCCGCCGCGAGGGCGATCTGAGGCTCGTCTGGATCGATGAATAAACTCACGGCCACGCCTATCTCGCCCATCGAATCAACAATGGAGGCGACCCGGTCACGTTGTCCGACGACATCCAGTCCACCTTCGGTGGTGATCTCCGCGCGATTCTCCGGCACCAGGCACACCGAGTCAGGTTTTAAGCGTTTTGCTAGGGCTGCCATCTCATCGGTGCAGGCTATTTCGAGGTTCATCCGGGTGCCAATCTCGTTTCGCACCCGATCCACATCGGCATCGATGATGTGGCGACGATCTTCGCGCAAATGAATGGTGATGCCATCGGCGCCCGCTTTTTCTGCACGCACAGCTAGTGCGACGGGATCGGGCTCCACCGCAGGTTCAGCCCCCGGTGCCACTGCCCGGTAGCGGGCTTGGCGAACCGTGGCACAATGATCGATATTCAGGCCGAGGAGAATCATGATGGAGTAGTGAAAGGGGTTTTGAGAGCTCGGGAAACCAGTAAAAATGAGCCGAATACAAA
>CAJXQX010000080.1 GCA_913058185.1 uncultured Verrucomicrobiota bacterium | reverse complement strand
GGAGTCGTCGGCAGCGTCAGATGTGTATAAGAGACAGGTGATGACCAATATGAAACATCCGATCTTGCCCGTTATTTCCCCTTATTCGGCGACCATGACGTTGTAACAGGAGATCGTTCTCCTCGCGCGGAGGGCTGGTATCGAAAATGCGTATCGTTACATTTTAACTTTTTGATTCAATGCGCATTCCGGCTATCACTGCGCGACACAAATTCCGCTCTTAAGCTATATCGAGGAAGCATGTTAAGAAAGCTATCCACTTGGGATGCCGCCGCGTTTTACGACACCGAAATCCTCGTGCGTCTGAAGTATGATTTCGGCGCTCGCATCGTGGAAATCCCGATCAACCACCGTCAGCGAGCTCAAGGCGCGGGCGCAGGGGTGTCAGCCGGCAATATTTTGAGTATCCTACAGGGCATAACAACTCCTAGATTACAGCTCTATGCCGCTGATCGGTGGGGCAGAAACATTCTTAACAACTATTGCGCCACACTCGCATTCGGTGTGAGGTTATTGGCTCGAATTAAGGCGGCTCGCACTCGAACAGATTCTAAGGCTGCTTAAGCCGGAGCCGGCTGATAAAGCTCCAGTCGCCCTAGGCGTTCTGGATTTTGACTAGCAGGGTATTGCGCCCCGCCGCCAGCTTCAGCGGAACAATGTCGTCATCAATCCGGCTCGTTCGGCGGACCCGCTTGTCGTGCACCAGTTCACCGTTGTGCCATAACTTGATACCGTCGTCGCTACCGATACCGAGCCAGGCTGGCATTTCCTGCGGCACCTCAAAGTCGATCCAGGCGTATCCGATGGTGTATTCCAATTCACCGAGGCCTTCCTGCAGATCGATCAACCCGAGCTCACCACTCAATGCTTCCCACTCCAATATACCTCCGGAAACTCGGACCGGTTGACCGGCTTCCGGCTCCAAACTCCCCGCCCCCTCCGCATCAAACCAATTGGTCGTAAATGCGGACATCTGCTCGCCTTTGGTCACATCCGTATCGGAAACCTCGAACACCTGCATCACCATCACGCCATCTTCGTTGGTGAACGATACGTCTGAAAAATTGGATTCCGGCACGTGGATTGGTCGCAATACGAGCCAGTTGTTCAGAATCACTTCGTGGATGGTGTCGCCACTCAACCAGGCCGCATCCGCTTCCACTACCGTGTCCTCATCCGGAACGGTTAGTTCGTATTGATAAACCCCAGCCGCCGCCTGCCCATTTTGCATGGCTGGCAAAAATACCGCACTGCGTTGAATCGCGGTGGACAACGGATTGATCAAATCGGCCGGCACATCGGATTGAGGTAGAAGTTCAACAGCTGCCACGTTCCCAGCCGCATCAATCACAAGTTCGGCCGAAATGTGACCCACGCCATAGTCACGCAGAGTTACTGGTCGGAGAGGGTTTCCAATCATCTCAGGTTCCGTATCGCGCTGCGCATATTGCAAGCTACGCACCGCTCCATAGTAATGTTGGCGATCCTTCCAGGCCCGCGGGTTTGCGGGGTTCATCAGCACTACCAATCCCCCGAGCTGGTCGATGAATTGAAGCGTCGAAGCCAAATCTTCCGCGTGGCCGTTGAGCATGGGCGCTCCGTCCCGTGACATTACCATCAACCGCGTTTCCTTGGATCTCGCTAGGTCCGCCAAAGCCCTAGCTCGCCGGCCAAGTTTTGCATCCGCAATCAACCATGGCATATGCATCGCCGTCGCAATCTGCGTCTGCTCTCTCGGTTCATGCACGGCGCCAAAGAAGACGAACTCTATTCGATCCCCCAGCACGCGTTTTAAACGGTGGTAAACAGAGATGAAGTTCCCGAGCCCGCGCCAACTATTACCGTTGTGAGGATGACCATAGAGCACGACCAGCAGTTCGGGTTCCGCCCGACCGCTCAGATCGGCGGGAACCAGTTTTTCGTCCCGCACCCGATTGACCCGTCCATCAAACAAACTCGTGATCGCACCGGTCGCCTCCGCGAAAGATGGGCCCAACTCACTGCGCTCTTGGGTGGCCGTAAAAAAACGGCGACAATCCTCTTCGAGCAATCCCCGTAGTAAGACGCGGCTCCCGCGTTTCGGACCATCTCGAAACAAGGCAAATGGTCCCAATACCTCAACCGGCGTGCCCTTAATTATCGTGCCTTGAGCATCCTGCCACACACTTTTCTTAGCCGCCGGCAGCGAAATCGCAGTCCCGATTAGCAGTAACCTCGACTCGATGCTCTCCCTCCTATCCGTGATCAATTCCGATACGAAAAGCACGAGTAACCTGATCATGAAACACCAAATACTAATATTCTTAGACCGGTTTGATCACCGTCCACTCGATTATCAAACAAACGGCGCTGAGAAATATTAACTGCTCGAAACTAAAATCATGATTCTCTTTCAAGTTGAGCATAATAGTTTGCTTCACGAGTAGCTTGTGGTGGCATCCCGACTGTCCATGCCAAAACTTTCTGACTCCATTTCTCGTCGACTCTTCCTCACGATGGGATGGCTAGTCGTGACGATCCTGGCCCTCGCTCCTTGGTGGCACAATCGGCTCTTCCTTCGAGATCTTTTTGACTATGGACTGATGATCATTGCCGCTGGTCGATTAAACACCGGTGAAACCCCGTGGGTAGATTTTCTTTCGGTTCATCAATCGGGCTCTCTATGGATCAACGCACTGGCCGAGCGTTGGCTTGGTGGCGATTATCAGGCTCTCGTCTGGGGAAATGCCTGGTTCATCGTCGCGTCCATCGCCGCACTCGCTCTGCTGCTCAACCTCCGGAACACCCCGTGGTCCGCATATATAATCAGCCTTGGAGTTGTCGCTGGGTCAGCCAGCCAACACACCATTATTTGGTATAATTCGATCGGAGTGATCACGCTGGCCGGTATCGGTTGGATCTCCGCTCAAACCCCTGTCTGGTCGCGAGAGAGCCGGTGGAAGATTCTGACTGTGGCCGCGCTGCTGGTTTTAAGTGGGACCAATAAACTAAATTTCCACGCCCTCGCTTTGGCGGTCGCCTGCGCTTGGCCGCTGCGGGCTGGTCTGATCGGAAACAAGCCATGGTCGCAGGTTGGCATCACGCTGTTAATCTGGCTATCGGCAGGTCTGCTGCTCCCTCTCCTGCTGGAACTCCAACTCTCCGGTGCCACCTTCGAGCAATGGAAGTTCAACATCATTGATCTACCATTCGCTGGCCGAGGAGACAATCTCTCACAGCTACTGAAACTCTCGTTTTACCTGCACCCGATGCACGATTACTACGGACGGGTGCTCAATCCGGTGGGAGCTATCTTGGTGGCGTGGATTGTTCTGACTATTGGGCTCGCTTGGCCAAAACGATCGATCATGGATCGCACGATATTGGTCGGTGCAGGTCTTGTCGCGGTGGGTGGAACGGGAGGGTTGATGGCGACTAACCACGAGATTATCTACATGTCTCTCGCCGCCGGGGTCGGCCTGGTGGTTTCGCTCTGGCTCGGATTCGGAATCTGGCATAACCTCCGCTATCGCATTTGGGGATTGGTCGTTCCAACCGCGATGCTGACCGTGATCATGTTACATTCAGCCTGGTTGGGACAACGGTCCCAATTCGGCCACAGCGATGCCCCCCGGAGTGCCTTTCAAATGCTCGACAACGAGAACGAGAGCTTTGCCTATTTCGCCGAAACTTACCTGCCGCCTCGGATCCAAAACAGTATCGAAAAACTCGAGACGATTTTGCCCGCTCCGAACGAAAACGGCATTCTCCCGGTTTTCTATGCCACTGGTGGGGAGTTCCTCGAGCGAATCTGGCCCAACCTCCACTTGCCCAATATGCCTATAGTCTTTGCCGCGCTCACGTCCGGGCCGGATCAAGAGAATCGCCTTCACGCGGCCTTTGTGACCCCGACCACCTATCAGTTGCTTATAGGTCCTGGTTCTTGGAAAGGGTCATGGTCGACGGGGCTGGCCGATGCGGTGGCCTTGAATGCCAGTAAATCTTGGGAGGAGGATTTTTTTGAGGTGCACCGTTTCGATGGCGATTGGTTGCACGCGGGCATCCCTCCCGTCGATGATTCCATCGCCGCCAAACATCGCTTTGGGGGCAACATGGATGTCGGTGAAATCACCGTCGATGAACCACTCTGGCCATTCATTTTACCCGATGGTCGAACCTTTTTGGGTACCTATGAATCTCAGGGCACATTTTCATTTCACAAACGGAGTTTTCGATTGAATGGTGAGGTCATCCTCACCCGCTACGACCCAGAAGGAAAACAAGAATTAGCCGCAACCTTCGAAGTGCTAGATGCGTCAATTCCCGAAGGAAAAATAGGATCCGTCATCTGGCAAAAGACCATCACTTTACCGGGAAGCGAAATCTCCTCCACTCACCCCTATAAAATCGATACTCGTGGTCAGCCCAGTCGGTTCCGCGTTCGCATCGATGAGGCCTCCACCGGCCTTTTAAAGGCCGGGTTTACCGGACCTCACATCCACCACTCCGACTCGACCCCAGCCGCGGCTCCCATCTTACGTAGATCACTTCGCGAGTCCTATCCTGACCGAGAACACCTATCGTCCGTGCTCCTCCCCTCGAATTGGACGGATTCGGTGCAACTCGATTTGAGAGGTGGCCGAGTATCGGACTCCGGCGATGTCGAACTTTCTGTCGGCGATGAGCTATGGCTGAAACCGAATCGTCCCATTAATGAATTAACCGGAACTGCCTCCCTCACGGCGACCAATCCAGCGAGTGGTTCTCCACTCGTCCGCGTCGTCTGGTATCGAGGTGGTCGCTTGGAGATATTACACCAAAAACGCTTCGACTCATCTGACGGAAAAATCCATTTCAACGCTTGGCCCGCAGAAGACGACGGATGGTTTGGGATTTTGATCGATGGGAGTTCGAGCCCTCATCCGGTGCAGATCAAAATAGACCACATTCAGGGACGGTAGTCCGTCCTCATCATTAAACTGCGCGCTCTTCGACAAACGCTCGGATCGCTGCCGCACTGGCGGCGACGGGATGCTTCACAATCGGTCGCGTTTTCAATACCTCAAGCGAGGGATGAGTCGGCGAAACTCCAATCGCCGACTCGATGGTTTCCGGAAACTTCGCGGGATGAGCCGTCGCCAAAACCACACTCAGTCGGTCGGGGTCAATATCGGCAAACGCACAGGCCGTGTGGGGATCCACGACGTAGCCAAATTTCTCGTGCATCGATTTAATGATCTCCGGAATCTGTCCATCAGAACAATGCGAGACGGAAAATATATCAGTATCAAAATTAGCGAATTGATACCCGCCGGTTTGCTTAAACGTGGTCATCACCTTCCGCACTCGAGCCGGGTCTTGGCCCAGATTGTAATACAGAAAACGCTCAAAATTAGACGCCACTTGGATGTCCATCGACGGCGCCAAACTCGGGGCGACTTGATCCAACCGATACTCTCCGGTGGTGAACAATCGGTAGAGAATATCGTTTTGATTAGTGGCGACTTTAAAGCTGCGTATGGGGACACCCATCTTCTGCAGCATCCAACCCGCCAGCACGTTTCCAAAATTCCCCGTCGGCACAACGAATTCGACATTATCCTGCCGCTCGCGGGGTAGCCTTAACCACGCCGAAAGATAATAGACGCACTGGGCCAATACTCGTGCCAAATTGATCGAATTGACGGCCGACAAGCAGTGGCGGGTGCGATAATCCTGATCGGCAAAGATTTCCTTCAGGGCGGTCTGGGCGTCATCAAATGATCCCTCGATCGCCATCGCATAAACGTTATCTGCTCCCGTGCAGGTCATCTGTCGTTCCTGGAGCGGAGCCACGCGGCCGTCTGGATACAGGATGAAGATCGTGGTCCCGGGCTTACCGAGCAGGCCGTGGATTGCCGCGGCTCCGGTGTCACCAGAAGTTGCGCCCAGCACGTTGATACTCTGCTTCCGCATCGCACACTGGTGCTCATAGAGATTGCCGAGTAGCTGCAGCGCAAAGTCTTTAAACGCCAACGTTGGACCGTGAAACAACTCGAGCACTAGCAGGTCGTCGCTGAGCGGAACCAGCGGTGCGATGTCCGGGTGATTAAACTTCGTGTAAGAACGCTCTACGATTTCCGCAAACGTTGCATTATCGATATCCGTGGCAAACTTGCGAAAAAATGCGCTGCACAGGGCGGGATACGATAGCCCTTCAAATGCCTTCAGCTCATCGGCTGAAAATTGCGGCAACTGCTCCGGCAGGAATAAGCCTCCATCCGGGGCGAGCCCCGTTGCGACCGCATCGCTGAACCCCAGCGCCGGAGTTTGTCCTCGAGTTGATATGTAGTTCATTTTGACGAACTCTTTCTCGTTATCGTTATTTATATTTTTTGCGGAACGATGAGGTCAGAACTAAGAAATTTTAGCTTCTACCCGGTCGAGAAATCACCCCCATCGAGTCCAAAAGCCGTGTGCGTAACGCGGGCCGCTTCATCGACTCGGTCCTGATCCACGACAACCGAAATCTTGATCTCGGAGGTCGTGATGAGGTCGATGTTTATTTCTGCTTTGGCCAGCGCTGTGAACAGATTTGCCGCCACGCCAGAATGAGTTTTCATGCCTACGCCGACGACCGAAAGTTTGGCGATGTTTTCATGCACGGCTACGTGACCGCCCCCGAGCTCATCGAGCACGGGTTCCAATGATCTCTGAGCCTTCATGGTGTCACTTTGTGGGACGGTAAAGGTGAGATTTGCAATGCCGTTGCGACCGACATTCTGGACAATCATGTCCACGATAATGTGGGCATCAGCCATGGCCTGAAACACCTTTGCGGCCGATCCAGGTTTATCCATAATATTGCTCACGATGACTTTGGCTTGATCCTTGTCTACGGCGATTCCGCGCACGACGACTTTTTCCATGTGGGGGACTTCTTCTTTCACCATAGTTCCTCGGTTAAAATTAAAGGATGAACGGACTTCAAAAACGACGTTGTTCTTATGAGCGAACTCGACGGATCGCGACTGCATAACTTTCGACCCCGACGCGGCAAATTCGAGCATCTCATCATAACTAATTTCGGAGATTTTTTGCGCAGCACTCACGACCCGGGGGTCAGCCGTGTAAACGCCATCGACATCAGTGAAAATTTCGCAGAGATCGGCCTTGAGCACAGCCGCAATAGCGATGGCTGAAAGATCTGAACCACCGCGACCAAATGTGGTGATATGACCGTGTTGATTTACCCCTTGGAATCCTGCGATGACGACCGCTTTTCCCGCATTGAGTTGGGCTTCGACTGCCTCCGCCTCGATCGTGCGAATTCGAGCCTTGGTATGAATTCCATCGGTCCGAATCCCAGCCTGTGAACCGGTAAACGAAACCGCTTCGACACCAAGCTCATGGAGCGCGAGCGTCGTAAGCGCTATCGTTTCCTGCTCGCCCACCGACATGAGCACATCCATCTCGCGCTCACTGGGATTCGACGAGATTTCGCTAGCTCGCGCAATGAGTTCATTGGTCACACCAGCCCGAGCCGACACAACCGCAATGACCTGATTACCTTGATCGATGGTGTGCTTAATGCGCTCCGCGACTTTTTTGATACGCGAGACATCTCCAACCGAGGTGCCTCCAAATTTTTGCACAATACGTGACATCTTCTTATTCCGACTACTCCCCAAAGGAGGCGATGCGTAACAACAGCGGTTCACCCAAGACCCCCGCCAAGCGACGCAATTGAGCGACCGCTGAGCGGATCGCCTTTTCATTAGTTTCGTGAGTGGTGAGCATGAGAGTTGCCGCGTTCGCCCGGGCGCTAGCACTTTGTTGGACACTGGCGATGCTCACCCCGAATTTGGCCGTGGCGGCCGAAATCTTCGCGAGCACCCCGGGCTCGTCTCGCACATCGAGGCGAATGTAGTAGCTCCCAAAACTGCGTTCGGGCGGACGGCGCGGACAGTGATGTTCCACCGGTTCCGGCAACGCGGCGTTACCACGCAACAAGAGCGCTGCCGCATCGACGATGTCGCTGATCACCGCACTCGAAGTCGCGTCCTGCCCGGCTCCTCGGCCGATGTAAACGGTCTCACCCACCACATCGCCGGTAACGGAGACGCCATTGTAGACCTCATTAACATTCGCGATCACCTTGTTGCGGGAAATTAATATCGGCGCGACGATAACCGATAGTTCATCGGTCGCCAAATCACGTTCGATTACGGCAAGCAACTTGATCGCTAGATCGTTGGCGCGCGCATACAGGATATCCGTTTGGGTCAGCTGGGTGATCCCCTCAACGTTCATGGCCTTGGTCGGCACCCAGGAGCCGTGCGCTAAGTAAGCAATGATCGAGGCCTTGTGCGCCGTGTCCCAGCCCTCGACATCGAGAGCCTCATCGGCTTCAGCATAACCCAATGCCTTCGCCTCTTGCAATATCACGGGATACGCCAGGCCTTCCCGTTCCATCCGGGTGAGGATGTAATTACAAGTGCCGTTCAGGATGCCGTAGATACGATCGAAACGATTCGCGACGAGACCTTCCCGCAGCGCCTTGATGATCGGGATACCACCAGCGACAGATGCCTCGAAAAAGTAATGTCCGCCATGCTTACGGGCTTCGGCAAAAATCTCTGGGCCGTGCCCACACACCAGCGCTTTGTTGGCTGAGACCACCGTCTTACCCAACCGCAATGCCGCGATCGTGACGTCTTTGGCCACCGTGGTGCCGCCGATCAATTCGCAGACGATCTGGATGGAAGGATCCGTGGCGACGGCCATCGGATCGGTGGTGAGTTTGGTCGGCGCGACGCGCACGCCACGCTTCTTGGTGAGACTGCGGACCGAGGCCTTCTTTAACCGCAATCGCGCACCCAAACGGGCCTCGAGCGTAGCCCGTGAACGGGTGAGATGTTTCCACACCCCTTGCCCCACGGTGCCTAGACCACAGATACCAATATTGACGATAGGAAGATCGCTCATGCTTTTATTCGATGCTTGTTCGAAACCGTTTATTTACGGTCCCAACGATGCTCGGTGCCAGCCATCAAACGGTTGATGTTGGCTTGGTGACGGATGATCACCAATAAGCCCAAAACGGTAGCTACGATTCCGAAACTTGATCCGAACCCAAATACCCACGGTGTGATCATAATAACCAGTGCCGCCGCAATCGAAGCTAGGGAAACGTATCGTGTGCTATAAAAAACAATCACCCAGGCGACAATCGCTAGCACGCTGGGATAGAACATCATGACGAACAGTCCTCCGCCAGCGGTCGCGACTCCTTTGCCTCCGCAGAATTTGAGAAATGCCGAAAATGAGTGACCCACCACGGCTCCAACCAACGCCACGATCTTGTCGTTCTCTCCCCCGGAGAATTGCTCAAACGGAATGCCTGCGATGATTCCAGCGATCGGTCCAGCGAAGATAACCGCGACGAATCCTTTCAGGAAGTCCAAGGCGAAGACCAAGTTGCCCGGACCAGACCCGAGCACGCGCTTCACGTTGGTCGCTCCCGGACTCTTGCTCCCCTCTTCCAAGATATTCACCCCTTTCGCCTTGGCCACGAGGTAGCCAAACGGCAGCGCACCCAGCACGTAGCTGAGAACGAAGGTGAGTAGCAAAGGGACGATCATGAGACGGAAATATTAGAGCTGCACAAATTTGGCTAGTTTGATCTTAGGATGGTCTTTGATCTCAGCGCGAGCTTCGTTACTCGGCTCGCTATCGACGCGCACCACCATGTAAGCGGTTTCGCCCGGCACGAGCCGGCTGAGGGACATATCGGCAATATTGACATCCGTGCGACCGAGCAATGTGCCGATCTCGCCAACCATTCCGGGATGATCCAAGTTCTCTAGAACCAAAAGCTTACCTTCGGCGGCCACTTCCACTTCACGGCCGTTGATACCCACGATGCGAGGTTGTTGCAACTTTCCGATCAGCGTGCCGAGGGCGGAATACTTGTTACCATCAGCGTCGACGGCTTTGACCGAAATCAGATCCGTGTAATCGACGTCGGAGTTCGATTTGGTCACTTCGACCTCCACGCCAAGGCGTTTCAGGAGGAATGGTGCGTTCACTTCGTTGACCTCTTCTCCGCTGATCCGACGCAGCCACCCGCGTTGGATTGAGCGAGTCACCGCATTGGCATCGAGATCAATGATTTTGCCCCAATACGTGAACTGCAGCGATTCGATCTGCGCCGGTGCGATCTGTTGCACCAACGTGCCGAGTTTCGCACCGAGATCGAGGTAAGGGCCGAGCACCTTCAGTGCCGCCCCGTCGATCGACGGCATGTTGACGGCATTGCGAATGATATCGTTGCTGAGCACATCGGTGATCTGCTCGGCGATTTCGACCCCGACTGCAGCCTGAGCCTCAACGGTCGAGGCTCCCAAATGCGGGGTTAGGGAAAGATTGGGCAATGTGCGCAGCTCGCTGTCCTCGGCAAGCGGTTCCGACTCGTAAACATCCAAGCCAGCCGCCGCGACTTGGCCGGACTTCAAGGCTTCGATGAGAGCAGTCTCTTTAATGATGCCACCACGCGCGCAATTGAAGATACGAACGCCCGACTTGCACTTCGCGAAGGCGGCTTCGTCGATCATATATTTCGTATCTTCGGTCAGCGGCATGTGCACCGTAATAAAATCAGATTTGGCCAGCAGCTCGTCGAGCTCCACGCCTTCCACCTGCATGGCTTTAGCCCGGCTCGGTGCCAGATACGGATCATAAGCGACGACCTGCATCCCAAAGGCCTGAGCGCGCTTGGCGACTTCACTGCCGATGCGTCCCATACCGATAATCCCGAGGGTTTTCCGAAATAGCTCAACGCCGGCAAAAACTTTACGATCCCAGCGACCAGCCTTCATGGAACCGGCTGCCTGAGGCACTGGACGTGCACCAGACAAAATATGAGTGAAGGTCAGCTCAGCCGTGGCGATGGTATTACCCGAGGGCGTGTTCATCACAACCACGCCGCGTTCCGTGGCGGCTTCGACGTCGACGTTGTCCACGCCCACACCGGCTCGGCCGACGACTTTAAGCAATGGTGCGGCGGCCAACACCTCGCGGGTGACCTTGGTTTCAGACCGCACCGCTATCGCGTGCACGTCTTTCACCAACTCGAGCACCTGCTCTGGCGTAGACCCGTAGGCCTCCACAACTTCGAAGCCTGGCTGCTCGCGCAGATAGGCTACTCCTTTGGCTGAGATCTTATCGGCTACGAGTATTTTCATGGAGACAATGGCCATGGATCGAAGTGTTCTGATCCCCCTCCGGCAAGGAAAAGGTGAGTTCATGGGGCAACAAGCCCAAGACAAGAGGCTCTGACCGCTCCCAACCGTGGCAGAATCGTTGCCATCCGCTCTTCACCCATCTGCACTCGTCTTATGAATGAAAGTTCACCCGGGTTCGATCGATTGGGCCAACAAATCTCCTTCATGGTGGAAGTCGATAAACTGAAGGAAGTCTTTCGGCAGACGAAGCTTATCAACAGCGGCCGGCAGGAAAATGACGCCGAACACTCCTGGCACCTCTGCCTGACCGTCATTTTACTCGCCGAACACGCCAATTCGTCTGATTTGGACGTCCTTCATGTGCTCAAAATGGTCATCCTCCACGATCTGGTAGAAATCGATGCTGGAGACACCTTTGCCTACGATGAGGCCGGAATGGTCGATCAACATGAGCGTGAGTCGGTCGCTGCCGACCGGATTTTCGGGATTCTGCCGGCCGACCAAGCCGCCCAATTTCGCGGGATCTGGGACGAGTTCGAGGCGCAGGAAACTCCCGAGGCCAAATTCGCCTTAGCCTGCGACCGCTTCCAACCGATGTTACTCAACGTGATGACCAACGGCGCGTCATGGAAAGAGCACGGGATCACGCATGACCGCGTGGTCGCTCGCAATCAACGCATCGAAAACGGTTCCACTACCATGTGGGGACGGATGTCGACCATGCTCGATGACGCCGTCGCCGCCGGTATCGTCGCGCCTGCTCCGCGTGCAAAGTAACACGGATCAAGCCGCGCCCGCCGGCTGCTGCCTCACGGGCGAAGTAACAAGTGCCAGCAACTGACCTCCGGGGTCGGGTCGTAGACGCATTGCTTTAGCAATTTAGTCACGACCTGATCCCCTTCCCAAGACCGTCCACAGCAGGAACTTCTCTGCCTGAAAATCGGCGGTCCAACCGCTCGATAAACCCGCCTCCGTAGAGAAACTGACTCCCGTGCCTGCGCATACTACAACCACGGCCATCGGCTCATGAACGATCTGGCGGGAAGCTGACAAGATCACCCGGTTCATGCTTTTAACTGAGGACACGGAATCGGTGGCCCCGCCCGATTGGCTTCGTCCCATAATCGAACGCGTGCAGCAACACCTACGCGGCAGTCCCGAAGACTTTTCCGACACCCCCCTTGATTGGGATCTCGCGGCCCCATTCCAACGCCGCGTTTATGAAGCCGCGCTCAAAACCAAGTCCGGCCAAACTGCCACCTACGGCCATCTTGCCAAGGCCATCGGCGAAGTTCCGGCGGTGAGCCGGGCCGTCGGCACGGCGCTCGGCCAAAACCCGTGGCCGCTGCTCGTGCCCTGTCATCGTTTCGGGGGCGCCAACGGCAAAATGACCGGCTTCTCCGCCCCCGGCGGCATGGACACGAAGCTCAAGTTACCCGCAATCGAAGGCAGCCAGATGTTCTCAGTCTGAAGCCGCGGGCGCCCGTAGACGCCCGTGGGCTGCTGCCTCACGGGCGAAGTAACAATTTCCAAGTATCAAGGATCAAGAGCCAGAGGCTCCTCAGGAGCATCTTACTCATACTCGTTCTCTTTCTCTTTCTTTCAGTTTCTCAGAAAAGCGGTGGAGTAGATATAAGTTCAGCCGGGTCCATCAGTGGTTAAAAGGCCTTCCCCTTCAGGTTTCATTTCGCACGGTCGCGCCTGAATAATCATCGAACTCCATGCTTTGTTTCACTTGAATCTGGATCACGAGCGACGCACGGTCGTTTACTTTTTAACCGATGATTCCAACCACCATGCGTGCTCTGGCCAAGCTGACCTCAGCTCCCGGCCTCGACCTCATTGAAGCGCCCGTCCCCCGGCCCGGTCCCAGCGACGTGCTCATTCGCGTCAAACGCACCTCCATCTGCGGGACAGACGTGCACATCCACAAATGGGATTCCTGGGCGCAGCAGACCATTAAACCACCCATGATTATCGGTCATGAGTTTGTCGGCGAAATCGTCGATATGGGAGAGCAAGTTGTCGGCTTCGAAGTCGGTGACCTCGTCGATGGCGAAGGCCATATCACGTGTGGACAATGTCGCAACTGCCACGCCGGCCGTCGTCACCTTTGCAACGACACCCAAGGCGTCGGCGTGAATCGCGATGGCGCTTTCGCCGACTACCTTTGTCTCCCCTTCAGCAACGCCGTCAAAGTCGACTCTTCCATTCCGCTCGACGTCCTCTCCTGCTTTGATCCCCTCGGCAACGCCACCCACACCGCCCTGCAATGGGACCTCGTCGGCGAAGACGTATTGATCACCGGCTCCGGCCCCATCGGCTGCATGGCTGCCGCCATTGCCAAACAATCCGCTGCCCGCCACGTGGTCGTGACCGACGTCAATCCGGCCCGCTTAAAAATCGCGACCCAAATGGGTGCGACCGCCGCCGTCAACGTCACCGAAGACAACCTACCCGATGTCCAAAAACGGCTCGGTATGACGGAAGGATTCGACATCGGTCTCGAGATGTCCGGCAACCCCGCTGCGCTCCGTGAAATGATCGACAACATGGCTCACGGTGGCCGTATCTCGTTACTGGGAATCATGCCCGGAGAATCCGCCATCGATTGGAACAAAGTTGTCTTCAACATGCTCACGCTTCGGGGTATATACGGTCGCGAGATCTACGAAACCTGGTATAAGATGACCGCCCTCATTCAAAATGGTTTGGATATCTCACCGGTCATTTCCCACCGCCTCGCCTGCACTGATTACGCCGAAGCCTTCGACCTCATGATCTCCGGAAAATCCGGGAAAATCATCCTGAACTGGGAGGACTAAGTCCTCCCAGAAGTGCCAAGCGCGCCAAGGCGCGAAGTATCAAGTTCCAAGTATCAAGAAATTAACCGCTGGGGTCATGTCGTAGACAAGTTCTACGCAGCGGAGCGCAGTAAACTTATCACGACGTGACCCCTTCCCCAATACCGCTCAAAGTATCACTAAACGCCAACCACACGGAGCATTCCACCGCCGTCCTGTCGATTCCTTCCACTTGATACTTGGAACTTGATACTTGTTACTTCGCACGTGGGCGAAGGCCCACTTGCGTTCACGACGAGATCCACTTCCCCAAAACCGCCCACCGCGCCGATGCGCGAGGTATCAAGAGACTGACTCCAAACCCAATCTCAGCCCATCGCCCATCTTACTCGTTCTCTTTCTCGTTCTCGTTCTGAAAAATCATTAGAGTGGATTCGTAAAAACCCGTCCGCCATTCCCCAAATCGTCCGCCCCCTTTCTAGACTCCGACCAAATCGTAATTCGTAAATCGTAATTCGTAAATCCAATGACACCCGCTTACCGCCAACATCTGCAATCGACTCTCGAGTCGATTGAGGCCGATGGACTCTTCAAACGCGAACGCATCATCGGTTCCGCCCAAGGCACCCACGTCACACTCGAGGACGGCCGCGAGGTGCTCAATTTTTGCGCCAATAATTACCTCGGTCTCGGCAACCACCCCGACCTCGTCGCCGCTGGCCACGCCGCGCTCGACCGTTGGGGTTACGGCGCCGCTTCCGTGCGTTTTATCTGCGGGACCCAAGGCGTTCATCGCGAACTCGAGCAGGCCCTCACCACTTTCCTTCGCACCGAAGACACCATTCTTTTTGGCTCCTGCTTTGATGCCAACGGCGGCGTATTCGAAACCCTACTCACCGCCGAAGACGCGGTCATCAGTGACTCCCTCAATCACGCCTCCATCATCGACGGGGTGCGCCTCTGCAAAGCACAGCGATTCCGCTACGCCAATCGCGATCTCGCCGACTTGGAGAAACAACTCCAAGCCGCCGACACCGCCGAAGCTCGCTTTAAACTCGTTGTCACCGATGGCGTCTTCTCCATGGACGGCTTCATCGCGCCACTCCGCGAGATCTGCGACCTCGCCGACAAATACGACGCGCTTATTATGGTGGATGACAGCCACGCGGTCGGATTCATGGGACCCAACGGTCGCGGCACGCCCGAACTCTGCGGCGTTGAAGACCGGATCGACATCAACACCGGGACCCTCGGAAAAGCATTAGGCGGCGCTAGCGGCGGATACATCAGCGGACGTCAAGAGATCATCGACCTGCTCCGCCAACGTGCTCGCCCCTACCTGTTCTCCAACACCCTCGCACCCACCATCGCCGCAGGTTCGCTGGCCGCCCTCGAACTCCTCACCGCGTCCACCGAACTTCGCGACAAACTCGAAGCCAACACCCGCTATTATCGCGTGGGGCTTGAAGCTGCCGGGCTCACCCTGCAACCCGGAGAGCATCCCATCGTTCCCGTAATGGTGGGGGATGCTGCGCTGTCTCAAAAAGTTTCCGCCCGGCTGCTCGAACTCGGCGTCTACGCCATCGGATTTTTCTTCCCCGTCGTGCCGAAAAACCAAGCGCGTATTCGCACTCAAGTCTGTGCCGCCCACACCACCGCCGACCTCGACACCGCCATCGGCGCGTTCACCAAAATCAAACAAGAGTTCGGGCTTTGATTCAAAGGTAATCCTCCCCCATTCCCTCAGTCCGGTTTTAGTTTTTCCGCTTTTCAGTTTTCAGCATTTTGCCCCCCCGTCACTCCTCCCTCGGAGACCAACCCCCTCACTCCCCGCATCGCTCAGGCATGTCAATGATATCCTTCCTCAATCGAATCCGCCCCGCTTCGTTAATCTTTCTCGTCAGCTGTTCACTGCTTTCCTCCGCCGAGAAGAAACTCAACGTGCTACTCATTCTCGTTGATGACCTGAAACCAACGATCCGTTCGTTTGGTGACGCCGTCGCCATCACGCCAAACCTGGATCGACTTGCCGCGAGTGGCCTGCGATTTGAGATGGCCTACTGCAATCAATCCGTGTGCATGGCTTCACGCTATAATCTGTTGTTAGGTAGCCGATCGACATCGACGGGGTTTTACAATTTCGGGACCCAATTTCGAGAAGTGTATCCCGATGCGGTTACACTGCCTCAGCATTTCATGAACAACGGCTACGTGGCGCACTCGATGGGGAAGATCTTCCACATCGGCCACGGCAATACCAATGACGATGCTTCCTGGAGCGTTCCCCATCATGCCGACAAGGTGATCGAATATGTGCTCCCCGAGAGTAACCATCGTGAACTCACGCGCGAAGAGGCCCTATTTTCCAATCAACGCTCCCGTGACGAAAATGGTCCGCTTCCGCGAGGCGCCGCTTGGGAAGCACCCGATGTCTTGGATTACGCTTATGCCGACGGACGCATCGCAGAGACGGCCGTGGACCGGATGCGTTGGCTGAAGGATAATGAGGAGAAACCATTCTTCTTGGCCGTCGGATTTGTGCGGCCTCATCTCCCCTTTTCCGCCCCCAAGAAATACTGGGATATGTATGACCGGAACAAACTACCGATGCCCGAATATGTCGATGCACCGAAAGGGGCCCCCGAGTATGCCGTCAAACGACGCGGAGAAATCATGGCGTTCAAACCCATCCCCACCACGGAACCGTTTCCCGACGACCTCACGCAGCAACTCATCCACGGTTACTACTCCAGTGTTTCTTATATGGATGCACAGTTAGGCAAGGTGCTCGACGGGTTGGAACAGCAGGGTTTGGCGGACGATACCATCGTGGTTCTTTGGGGCGACCATGGCTGGCACCTGGGCGATCATGGTTCCTGGACCAAACACAGTAATTACGAGCAGGCGAATCGCATTCCTATCATCATCGTAGCCCCGGGTGTGACCAAGCCAGGATCCGTGACTCACCAGTTGGCGGAGACCGTCGATATTTATCCGACGCTCGCAGCACTAGCCGGCTTGGCCCCACCGAAAACCTCCCAGCCTATTGATGGACTGGATCTCACTCCAGTGATGCTGGACGAACAAAAGCGCATCCGCGATTACGCGTATCACGCCTACTCCAAACAAGGAAGAATGGGTCGTGCCATTCGCGATTCTCGCTACCGCCTGGTGGAGTGGAGCAATGATGAGGAAGTCGAGTATGAGCTCTACGACTACCAGGAAGACCCTCTCGAAACGGTCAACATCGCCTCATCAGACCAGAAGGCCTTGGCGAGAATGCAGGCACTCTTGGCCACAGAACCGGCCGCCAAACCGCGAGTGCAACGTCGCCGCTAGCCTCCCAACGCGCGCTGATGCGCGCGAAGTAACAAGTTCCAAGTAACAAGTAACAAGACGCTAACCGACGGGGTCAGATTGTAGACGCATTGCGCAGCAATTTAGTCACAACCTGATCCCCTTCGTTCGCGCGGACGCACTCGAAGTTCCAAGTATCAAGTAACAAGAAACCGCCCGCTGGGGTCATGTCGTAGACAAGTTCTACGCAGCGGAGCGTAGTCAACTTATCACGACGTGACCCCTTCCCCTGAACCGCTCGAAGTATCAACAATCGCCACGCACACGGAGCCTTCCATCACCGTCCTGCCGATGCCTTCCACTTGATACCTGTCTCTTATACACATCTCCGAGCCCACGAGACCGAGGCTGATCTC
>CAJXQX010000079.1 GCA_913058185.1 uncultured Verrucomicrobiota bacterium | reverse complement strand
GGAGGAGGGGGCGCGGGTGGAGGCTCGGGAGACTTGTTGCAGGCGACTAATACCAGAATAACAAGACTGACTGTTCCAATGAGTCGGGGTCAATTCATGAGAGGGGAGTGGGGCAGGCTGACGAAATACGATCACGAGGCCTTCGGGTGAAGACGCGGTTGAGACTGCCCTTCTCTTCCTAAATGTCCAAAACTTGCCCTTAGGCTGAGAGAGATATTTCGACCGGGAAGTGGAGAGATTTCCTTGAGGAATGACGTGTGCACGCGGCCCTCGCGATCCGATAGGTTGGTGCCACGGAGCAAAGCATCCTAGGTCGTATCGCCCACGATGAATCGGTATCCTGCGTAGGCGGATAGGTGCGTGAATGGGGCGGTCCGGATTTCACCCGGAGCCAAGCGATCTTGGGCTGAGGTGTGCACGAGCTCGGTTCCTATTCGCCAGTTTTTGTGTTCCCAACCCAACCCAGCCCGGCCCGTAGTCGCATTGGTGTGGTTGGTCGTCGATGGTTCGTTGGGCTCAAACTCGATCGAGCAAGCCAAGGCCTTTCACCAAAGCTTTGGTCTTACCGGACTCGTGGTCACCAAGCTCGATGGCACGTCCCGGGGCGGTGCGATTGTCGGAATCTGGTGTGAACTAAAATTGCCGATATACTTTCTCGGACTGGGTGAAGAACCCGAAGACCTCCAACCCTTCACCGCCCGCAATTGCTCGCGGGCGGTGTGTGGATTGGAGGAATGAATGCTGCCGCGCTTCGTGGTCTTAGAAACTCATCCTAATACTGGCGGAGAGATTGAGTCCGGGTAAGGGAGCCACGTCTTTTAGGAAAGAGGTGTGCATGCGAGCCTCGCTATCGGTGAGGTTGTGGCCGCGCAGGAGCAGATCCCAAGTGGTTTTGCCCGACACAAAGCGGTAAGCCGCGTAGGCCGACAAGAGTTCGTAGGCATCCGTGGGAAGTTCCTCCGGCGCGAGATTATCCTGTCCGTCGACGAAGATGATTTCGGTTCCAAGGCGCAGCGCGTTGTATTCCCATACCAATCCCGCGCGGTAGCGGACGGGCGGAATCCGCGGGAGATCCGTGTTGTCCGTGCGGTTTTCGGCGTTCACTAAATCCATTCCGAAGGTGAGGTCCACATGGCCGCTTTCCGATTCGAGGAGGTGGAGCATACCGGTGGCTTCAATGCCTTGGGAACGGACATCGCGTTGCGTGAATTCGTAAACGGGTAACTCGTCTTGCTCCTGTCCGGTCGGATTCTCGTAAATGTAGTCGTCGAAGTCATTGTGAAACGCGGTCAGGATGCCGGAGAACAACTCACCACTTTTGCGCAGGCTGATGTCGATCCCCATGGACCGTTCGTTATCGAGCGTGGGGTCGCCAATTTCGTAGGCGTTGGTGCCGATGTGCGGTCCGTCGGCATACAACTCCTGCGAGATCGGGAGTCGTTCCGTTAGCGAAACTGAGGTCGCGAAGCTCCACTTTTCTGACACGGTGTGCACCATACCGAAGGAAGTGGCCCAGCCCGTGCCGTCGGCGTTGCGTCTCGTGCCATCCTTGACGTCGATGGACTGGTTATCCATGCGGGCACTGAGTTGGTAGATGTTGGGGCCGGTTTCGAGCTCCTCAAAAATCATCAAGGACAGAACGTCGGTTTCGGTAGGTGGCACAAAGGCCTCCGCTCCGACGGCGTTGAAGTCTGACAAGCTCCACTCGAAGCCGATGGCGCCTTGCCACTCGCCCCAGGGTTGGTGCAGGGCATCGATGCGAATGTCGTATCCTTCGTTGGTGAACACCGTGCCGATCTCATCGCCTTCGAGTTCAGTGTGCTCGTAGTCGGCGAAGGCGGCTTGCCAGCGGATTGCTTGCAAGCCGTCGAAGGGCTCGCGCATCTCACCCGCCAGCTCGAAGCGGCGCTGCGTGAGGTCGATGGAGATCAGCTCCTCTTCCTCTTCGCCGTGCTCATCCTCGTGCTCGTCTTCATCGTGATGCTCCTCTTCGTCGTGTTCCTCCTCGTGGCGATGGGCTCCGGGGGGAATGCCGTATTTGGAGTCAAACATGCTGAAAGCTGCGCCGATGTGGCCGTTATCGGTGATCCAACTGAGGCCAAACGCGCCGCCTTGAGTCTCCACGAAGGTATTGCGCAAGGTGCCGAAGGCTTCTTCCTCCTCATGTTCGTCCTCGTCCTCGTGGTCATCATCATGATCGTCCTCTTCGTGTTGTTCCTCCGCTTCTTCGAGTTCCTCGAGACGGCGGAGATATTTACTTTCAGCGAAACCGGGAATGTCGATGTCCTCGGATTCGCGGTAAAACGTGTCGAAGTGCCACCCGAGTTGATCAATCGCGCCTTCGAGAACGATGCCGCCGGAGACTTCCTTATCGACGGAGCCAACCCGGCCTTCGATGCGGCCGTGAACTCCCTCATCCGGAAGTGACGTGTGGATACGGTGGGTGACGACGTTGACGGCGCCCCCGATGGCCGAACCACCTTGCAGCAAGGCTGCCGGACCACGGGTGATCTCGACCCGTTCGATCAGCAAAGGATCAAGTGATACCGCGTGGTCTGGGCTGATGATGGAGGCATCGATGACGTCGGAGCCATTTTGGAGCACGGCGACGCGTGGACCGGCCATGCCGCGGATGACGGGTCGGCCGGCTCCGGGACCAAAGTAGGTCGAGCTTACCCCCGGTTCTCGGGATAGCAGGTCTCCTAGATTGAGGGCTTGGCGCAAATCCAGCGCATCGCCTCCAAGGACGGTGGTGGGTTGGGCAATTTCAGATTGGCTCCGAGCGTAGGGATGGGTGGTGACCTCAAATTGATCGAGATGCCCTTGATCGGATTCGGAGACAGCGGGAGTGGTTTGGGCGATGGCGGTTGCCACCACCCCAGCGAAAATAAAAGGAAGAAGTGTTTTCATTACAGGTGATAGGATGAGCCGCAGACACGGATGGTCTGGGCAACGAGAACAGAAACGAACACACCCGTAGTTGAAGGCACTTGGAGTGCCGTCGAGTGGTTCGGTAGATCGGATTTCTGTTTATCCTATCGGCGGAGCACGTCCGGGTGGTCGCAACCGATCCGGGGTGTCCAAGTAAATCTCTTCGGCTGACTGAGCCTCGCTTTGCAGCAAAGAACCCGGCGATGTGACCGAGACGGAAATCTCACCGAGGAGAATTCCTTCACTGAAAATTTCGACAACACAATGGTGGTCCGCATCGTGCGCGTCGTGATGGATGTCCGCGTGCGCGGTGGGCGCAAACTGCAGGGCACCGATCCAAACAATACTCCACCCCAGCACCGCGCTCAGCAAAGCTGTGCGGGACCGAAAACGGCGGCGTTGGAGCAGAGATACCATCAAGTCAGTTTTATCTCCGTGCGGGAGTTCCGAATTGTCAATTCACTGGTTCAAGAATTCGGATACTGAACAACCACCACTTGCCGTCGTCGCGTCGCTCCATACGAGCAAGGATGGTTTGATTCGGTTTCACGAGAGCCAGCACCTGCGGATCGACTTGAAAACTCATGGTCATTGCCATCATGACTCCGGGCACCTCTTCGTGCGCCACGAGTAACGCATCTCGATCCTTGAGCACATTTACGATTTCCCCGCGCACCGCGTGACCGCGCGTGGCTGCCTCGCCCGCGTCGCAGCCGCAATCATCGAGGGTGGCATTCGTGTCGGCGGCCAAGCGCCCGATGTAGGTCTTCACTCCGTCGCCTTCCTGCCGGGCGATGAGCAACTGGGTGGCTTCATTGGAGTTATCGGAGAGCATCACCATGGAAGGTTTGCCTTCTGCGGTGCCAGGCATGCGGTGGATCTCTCCGAGACTGCCGTCGCGATTGAGGCCGCGCAGCGTTACGGTGCCAGCGTTTTCCACCCATGACACCCATTGGCTGCCATCCCGCAGCACGGTGGAGTTCACCGAGCCTCGGGCGGATTGAGTGGGGTCATCGATACGCGTCACCAGGTTCCAACTACGTGCGAGATTATTGGATCGAGCGGTGAGGACTTGAGGGGTGTCGTTGGCGCCGGTAAACCAAGCGGTGGCGACGTGGCCGCTACGACGGCTCAGGCTGGCTCCGTTCACGGGACATCCTTCGATTTTCCAACCGTCTTGAATTGGAGCAGTGGCGGCGGTCCATGTTCCGCGATTATAGCTTTGGTAGGCGATGTCGCGCACTTCGGAATCACTGCGATCACGGTAAGCAGTAAGCACGACTCCGTTGGGCAGGACGAGGGTGCTGATCGGACAACAGTCACACACGCGTTCATCGATCAAAACATCAGCCTCGTCGCCCCCGAGCACGCGGCTTCGCAGCTGCATGCTACCCGAATTCGCATGATCCCTTGCGTCGAGCCAGACCGCCAGCCAAGAGCTGTTGAGGAGGGGCGCGAGCGCCACAAACTCGGTTCGGTCACTTTCGGCACTGATGGGTTGAGGGGGTGCCCAGGTGGATCCGTGATCGGTTGAGGTGCTTGCCACCGCATGGTAACCGGAGTCGTCGCTGTGCACATACCATACCGCCGCGACGCGACCGCGCAGGCCGGTTGAGACGGTTGCGTTGTCTGCCCAATTCAGGAACCAATTGTCCCCTTGGGCGATTTGCACGGGGGCATGCCAGCTTTGCGTTTCGCGATCAAATCGACTGATCCATAGCGCGTATTGTTCTACCTCAGTTGAGGTGGTCCACGACACGTAGACATTTCCGTCTTGGGCGCGAGTGAGTGATGGGGTCCCTGAATCAGGCCCCGTGGGTAACGGAAGTTCGCTCCACTCCATGGCAGTCACCGGGGCGATGATCGCGACGAGGTATAGCGCAACGAGTCTAAGCATTTTCATTCGGAAGGAATCTTAGAGATTAGAAGTGCAGATGCGATTCCCATTTAATATGCCGACTGCCGTGGAGCGGGAAATAATTCCTGAATACGCGGAATTGTTACTTTATCGAACGTTGTCAGAGCCGCCGAGGGCTTTACGGTGATCCATTCCGATGAGTAGTAATTCCACAGATTCCCCGGTCAACGAACCGAATGAAGATCCCGAGATCTTCGATGCTTCCTTTGAAGAATTGACTCAATATTCGCCGGAACGACTCGAAGAGTTCTCCGATGTGGTGTTGGCGCGGGCACTTAGCCGACTCGAGGTGGATCAGCGGCGTGAGATCTTACGCCACGTCAGCGAGGTTCGAGCGTCGGAAATCTTGTCCGAAATGGATGAGGAAGATGCGGCGGAGGTGATCGGCGCCATGCGCGATCATCGGGCGGTGGCGATGATCGAGGAATTGGCCCCGGATGATGCGGCCGATGTGGTCGCGGAACTCGAAGACGAGGATCGCGAGCGGTTGATGGAGGCGCTCGAGCCGGAAACGGCCGAAGAGATCAACCGGTTGTTGTCCTACGACCCGGAGACCGCCGGTGGTGTCATGACGACCGATTTCGGGGTCGTGAAGATTGAGCAGACCATCGAGGAGGCAATTCAGGCGATCCGCCGCCAGCGAGAAGAACTGGATAACATCTATTACATTTATGTGATCGACGATGACGATCACCTGCAGGGCGTCGTCTCCATTCGCGAAGTATTGTTGGCCCGCCCGGGCGCGGGTGTTCGCGATATCATGTTAGAAGTGGAGGGCGTTTGCGCGCCGGACGATGACCGAGAATTGGTGGCCGAGCGCGCGGCCGAATTTAATTTGGCGGCTCTACCTGTGGTCGATGCGGAAGGAAAGTTGATCGGAATCGTGACTCACGATGACGTGCTCGATATCGTCCAGGACGAGGCCACGGAGGATTTCCAGAAGATGGTCGGTGCGGGTGGCGACGAGAGCATTCTCGATTCTGTTTTCGAAAGCCTGCGTAAACGTAATCCGTGGTTGGTGGTCAATCTACTCACCATCAGCGTGGCGGCGGCGGTGATCACGTTTTACGAGGATCAGATTGAGAGTATGGCAATTCTCGCGGTCATGATGCCGGTGATCGCCAATCTGGGCGGTAATACGGGAGCCCAAACCCTCGCGGTTTTGATTCGTAGTATGGCGGTCGGCGAGATTCAGCCCCGTGATTCGTTCGCGATTTGTGGCCGCGAAGCAGTCAAAGGACTGCTCAATGGTTTGGTGATTGGTCTTATTACTGGGGTGGTTGTTGGCGTGTTTATTCAGGAAGTTATGGTGGCGGTGGTGGTGTTTGTGGCGATGGTTTGCACGATGACGTTTTCAGGATTAGCCGGAGCTACGATTCCGTTGACGCTGAAGCGATTCAACTTTGATCCGGCTCAAAGTTCTTCGATCTTCGTGACCGGAATTGTCGATATGGTCGGGTTCTTGATCTTTCTCCAATTGGCCACGTGGCTCTTATTCTGACATGGCAGCGGAGGATTCATTACCGCCGTTGCCGAGTGAGCCTTCACCGGGTCGTTATCGACATTACAAAGGCGGTGAATACGAGGTGGTCGAGCTGTGCCGTCACTCCGAGACGTTGAATATTCTCGTCGTTTATCGAGCTCTCTACGGAGAACACGGACTGTGGGTGCGTCCGGTCGAGATGTGGAATGAGACCGTCGAAATGGACGGACAAACAGTCGTTCGTTTTAGCCGGATGTAGCGGCTTGAGCATCTCGTCGCGCTTGCCCGGTGGCGAGGACGAGCGCGATGGTCAGGAGCGGCAGGCAGGTGAGGAGTAGGCCATTCCACCCGAACGTGAATATGAACCACCCCGAAGATAGGGACGCGATAGCTTGGGTGCCGAACACAACGAAGTCATTTGCGGCTTGAACTTTGAATCGCTCATTCGGCTCGTAGCTGAGTGGCAATAGGGCGGTTCCGCCCATGAAGAGGAAATTCCAGCCGACGCCCAACAGGATGAGGCTGCCCCAAAAGTGCATGAGTTCCTGCCCCAAGAGGCCTATACCCACGACGGTCGCATATAGAATCGCTCCTACCACCATGATGCGTCCGATCCCAAATCGGCGCATTAATTCCCCCCCGATTAGGCTAGGTAGAAACATCGCGATGATGTGGCTCTGGATCACCTTCTTGGTGTCGTTTAGCCCGAACCCGCAGACCTCGTGCATGGTCAGCGGCGTGGCCGTCATAACGAAACTCATTACGCCGAAGCCAATGGCGGCACACAGCGACGGGATATAGAACTGAGGGCGGCGCACAATTTCGCGTAACGGTCGTCCCGGCTGTTCGGAACGGTGGTTCGAAATCGGCGGTTGGTGGGAGAACTGAAAAATAATGACCGCAACGACGATCAATCCGGCCAACAGAATGAAGCATCCCGCGAACTCCGGCAGATGGGGAAACAGCGACTGCCCTCGTACCCCGATCTCCGGTCCCAGAAATGCGGCAATGAGACCTCCGCCCATCATGACGGAAAGCGCCGGGCCGTTGAGCTTCTGATCGGATAAACTCTCGAGCGCCGCGAATCGAAATTGCTGCCAGAATGCGACGGCGACACCCATGCTGTAGCCCGTGGCGACCAAGAGGGGAAATGATTCCTGCACGGCAGCTTGGTATCCCAGCGCGGCGGCTAGAAATGAAAACAGGAACCCAACATGGCTGCCGCGTTTACGACCGAATCTCCGCAGCAGTAGCGTCACCCAAATGGTAGATGTCGCCGTGCCCACAATAATTATGGCGAGTGGAAGCGTAGCGAGTTTGGCGGTGGGGGCGATGCGGGCCGCCAAAAGTCCGCCGACCAATATCATCATCGTCCGGCCGACATGCCCAGGGCTTGGCATACGGCTAAGATCCAAACATTGGCGGGTAACTTACCGGGGTTTTGCGACGAAGCACTCAAGAATAGTCTAACGGTTATTCTAACCCCTTGATCAAGCGCGACTGCGGCGCTGCAGCACCGCTACGGCCACTAGGAGCACAAACGAGATGACCAAAAGCACGCCCGCGAAAGCGTGGGCGGAGGCATAATTGAGTTTCTGCACTTCATCGTAGAGCGCGATGCTCGCCACCTTGGTTTCGCCCGGCAATGAGCCCCCTATCATCAGCACCACTCCGAATTCTCCCAAGGTGTGAGCGAATCCCAGGGTCAATCCGGCTCCGACTCCGCTCCGAGCGAGGGGAAGATGCACGCGCCAGAACGTGCGCCACACCGTCGCGCCACTCGCGCGACTCGCATCGATCAGCTCGGTCGGCACCGCGCGTAGCGCGGCTTGAAAGGGCTGCACCGCGAAGGGCAGCGAGTAGATCACCGATGCGATGACCAATCCGGTAAACGTAAAGGACAACGGACCACCGGTGACTGCGACCCACCAACTACCGGGTGGGTGCTGGGGGGAAAATGCCACCAGTAGATAGAAACCGATCACGGTAGGGGGCAGGACGATCGGTAGAGTCACCAACGCCTCTACCACGGGCGCGAATCGAGTTTGAGTGGCGTTGAGCCAACGAGCCAAGGGTAGCCCGACGAGGCCCAATATTATCGTAGTGATTCCTGCCAGCTTCAGCGTGAGCCACAGCGACTCCCAAAGCGGAGCGGAAAGTAACCAGGTGCTAATGATTGGGGACAACACGAGCGTTCAAGCTGAGGCTCTCGATCGTCGGGATCAAGGCACACGATAGCCGTGTTCGATTAAGATAATCCGGGCTGCTGCACCTTCCAGCCAGTCGAGAAATAGTTTGGCCGCCCCGGGCGAACGACTCGCGCCCAGTCTGATCGCCCCGTGAGGAAGTGCCTCCTCGCCGAGTTCGATGATCATGCCTGCCCTGAGATCATGATTGCCCGACAGCAGTGAAGCGGCGACGAAACCGAAATCGGCATTACCGCTGTGCACAAACTGGAGGGTCTGCGCGACGTTTTCTCCCCATACTACCCGTGGTTTGATTTGATCCCAAAGACCGGCCGCGGTGAGCAGGTCCTTCGTCGCTTTTCCGTAGGGCGCGGTATCTGGATTAGCGACTGCGAGTCGGCGAAGCCCGGGACCCGCCAATACGGTCTGCCATTTCTGACCGACGGGTGGCTGCGGCCACAACATCAGCACGCCGTGAGCGAAGGTGCGTAGCGTTTGCTCCTCCGCATGTCCGCTTTCAATCAAGGCCTGCGGGTAATCGAGGTCGGCCGCTAGTAATACATCGAACGGAGCGCCATGGCGGATTTGGGCGATAAGATTTCCGGTCGCAGCGTGTGAAACACTGAGTTCGATCTGGGTGTGTTCGGCGGTGAAGGCACGCATCAAAGGCTCCATCACCATCACGAGATTCGAGGCGGCGGCGACCCGAATTTTTTCGGTCGCGGCGCTGGTACTGAGGGCGCAGCAACCCAGGGCAGTTACGGCGAACTTTCGCCAACCGGTCATTTCGACTCGGCGGGCACCGTGAACGAACTCTGGAACCGTTCGAAGCCATGTTGATTCATGCCGCGGAAGGTTACCGTAATTTCGTTTCGTTTATCTTCGATATCTACGATTCCAAAAAACTCCTCCGTAGAATCTGGGATTAAATGTCCACCGGACCATTTTCCGATCATCGGTTCGCGCCGCAGGTCGATGATTCCTGACTGTAGCTCGGTGATGTTTCCTAATTCTCCTTCGCTTATGTTCGAGGCGAGGACTCCGCCATTTCCGGAAACAATACTCACGCCGCTGATTTGCTCGGATTTAAGCCAAGCCCGCAAACGAGCACGTTCCTTCGGGTAGAATCCCCAATGATCCTGTGGTCCGGAAAAGGCTTGGCGGGCGTGCCAAGGCACCGAGGAGGCAATGATAATGATGGGGTGAGTGAGGGCGGCGGCGCGGAGCTCAGACTCCAACCAATGCCATTGCCACTCGCCCAGCATGGTAGGGTTTTCGCCATCGGAAGGGGTTCGTGCGGTTTGGGTGTCGAGCACGATAAAACGCACGCGTCCTACGCTGAAACTTTGGCTGATAGGATTGAGCTGATCGGCCGCCGTTTCGGATTCGTTGGGTTGATCGGCGGGCAGGGGGAAATGGGGCAGATAGTTGCGATATGCTTGATGAGCCTCGGCACCTCCGTGGTCCATCCCGGCCCAAGTGTAAACTAACGGAACGCTTCGATAGAGTTCGGCTTGGGTGAATGACTCGTAGTTCAGGTCGTGCAAATTCTGCCAGCCCTCCAAGTCTTTCGGTAGCTCAGTTTCGTTTAATGCGTTCCCTAGGTGCAGGAAAAAGAGCGGTTTCTGAAATCTTATCTCCGAGAATACGCCCGCTTCAGATCCGGTCATGTTGCCTGAGGCAAATGCGAAACGAAATGAACTCGGATGGCCGGCCCGCGGAAGCGTTTTGAATGTGCCGATGCTAGTGTATTCACGTATGCGGCCCGCTTTGACTCGATAGAAGTAGCTCGTGTCGGACTCAAGACGGCTCAAAGAGAAGTGCGCCATCGTCAGCGCATGCGTCGGTTTACGCGCCAGCTGAGGGTAGGTGACGTAGCGGGCAAAGTCCTTCGTTTTACTCACCTCCAGATTGGTGAGCCGGGACTCGGTCAGAATCATCCGAATCTCGGCCGTATGCGGAGTGACCGCGCCTGTCCACGGGCCGAGATCAATCAATTGTGCATAGGCTGGAGCGACGGCTCCCGCCAGCACGATCAGAAGGAATTGGAGCGGTCGAAGCATGGAAAGACTGCTGACACGGGAACTAGAACGGCGGTTCCTCTTCCGCTGCGCCAGGTCCCATCTCGGGCTCACGGAGGGGAGGTCCGTCGCCAGTATCAGGAGCGGCCGCACCGCCGCCTTCGATTGACTCCACCTTCCAGGCATTGAGATTCACGAAGTAGCTTTCTTTCCACTCTCGCCCACGGATGTCGAAAAACACCTTAACCTTGTCGCCCTCCTTGAGGGGAGAAAGCATGCTGACCTTGTCTTTAACGGTCTCAAATTTGATGTCCTGAGGGTAACGTTCTGCCGTGGTGGTCAGAACGAATTCGCGCTTATTGAAGCCGCTACCAAAGGTTTGCTCTTCAAAGATTTTTTTAACGGTGCCGGAAATATCGAACATAGATGACTACTTTGAGAGAGATTTCCCGTTTGGCGCAAAACTGATTTTAAGAAATCGAAGGTCTACAAGCCTAAGGAGGCCTCAATTCCGCTTAGGCAAAGTGCTTCAAGTCGTCATAGGGGAAGTATTTCCCGGGGCAAACGGTATGGTTTTTGTCCACCAGCTTATGCACGGTGACTTCGGCGTTGGAGCGGGAGTAGCCGTCCTTGAGGAATCCGATGAGTTCGTTCATCGCCTGCCGTTGTTTGGTCGAAGGGCGGTGATTCTGCAAATTTCCGACAATGCAGATCCCGATACCGGATTCGTTGACCTTGTCGCTGCGCACGTGACCTCCCTGAAGTTGTTTCTTCCACCGCGGACCGATTTCGATCTCGCCATCTCCAGAGTCGCGACCGTTTCCGATCACAAAATGATAGGCTAGACCGTTTTCCATACCCCGGCGCTTATGGGCGCGACCATAGGCCTCAGCATTGCCGGCTTCGATCGCGCTGTGGTGGCAAACAATATAGCGCCACCGCGAGGAATCGACCCGCAGCCTGTTGGTCGCAGCGATTACCGGCGCCAGCAGTGAGCTGCCGCCAGCGATGATACTGCGGCTGCCACCACTAGGAATATTCAGTTTTTGCCCCACATTTATACGATCTGATCGGAGATTGTTGGCCTCCTTAATCGTGTTTACCCGGGTGCCGTAAGTCTGGGCGATCAAGCTGAGCGTTTCGCCTTTTCGGACGATGTGAATGGCGGGGTCAGAGACCTTCGATTTCCCCGGAATCTTCAGCCTCTGGCCTACTTTGATGAGGTCGGATTTAAGGTCATTCTCGCTTTTAATTGATCGGACGCTGGTGCCATATTTCCGTGCGATGGTGCTAAGTGATTCGCCCTTGGCCACGACATGAATTGCAGCAGCGGCAGAACCGGTAAGGGTGAGCTTTTGGCCGACTATGATAGTGTCGGAATTCAGCCCGTTCGCTGATTTTAACGCGCTGATGGAGGTGCCGTATTTTTTGGCGATAGCGCCGAGGGTATCTCCCCTACGCACGGTGTGAGTGCCACCTGCGGCGGACAGCATGGTTCCCGGAACCGCCCACAATGCGAGGGCGGACCATAGGGACTTTTTTAGAAACTCTCGCCGATGCTCCACGATCTAGTTTGAACGATTAGGAGATTTTAGGCAATTGGGCGAGCGCTTGTTTTACGATGAATTTGGCGACCGCAAAACGTTGGCGAGTGAGTTTCCAGCTCCGGGTCGAACCATCTGCGCCGAAAACTGCGATGGTGGTTTCGACCAGCGGACAACCCGGATCGATGCAGCCGGACTCAAGCACGGATACCACGTCGTCATCGGTCAGATCGAGTTCCTCGGCCACCCATTGTTTGATTGATCGGGTGTGCGATGGGTCGATTCCGCTTTTAGCGTCGGAAGCAGGAATTAAATTATGCATCGAAAAAGGAGCCTCGGAACGCACCGTGTTAGTTGAAACGTATCACAGAAAGGAAGCCGTGGGTGAGATTCGAGATTCGCGGAAAACGAGTAGAAGCGGATCACGGGACCGGTTCGGGAGTTGCCGCGGGCTGCGCCGGTTCCGTCGGCAGCTCGAGAGGAGCAAACACTTCGTGGGAATTGAGGGTGGCCAAAATATCGTCGACGATGCGGGCCGCTCCGGTGTCCGCGACGGGGTAGCGCTTCGTCCAAATGAGAGTCGGTGCATTGGCGGAGTAGAGCACTAGTTCAAAGTGGGCGGAATTGTCGGTGGTTTCGATTTCAACCCGGCCTGTGAGGAGGAAACGAGATTCGGTGCGAGAGATGCGGGCCAAGACATCGGCCGATGAAGGTGATGCCCCGAGTGCAGAGGGGCTGACCGCGACCTCGTCAGCCCGGGTTACCCGGATGGACCTGAGTAGCTGATTAAATACGGTTTTGGTAAACTCCTCGTTGGTCGATTCGGTGCTGTTGTAAACGAAAGGCGTCAGGACGAGAGGCCGGCCGGCTTGAGCGGCATCCGCTACCGCACCTATGATGCGACCGAATTCACCGAGCCCTTCGACGCCTCTCAATTCCTGCGCCGCCTCGATCAAGCCTTTGTTGAAGTCGCCGCCTGATTCGGAGTCGTCTTGTTGGGTGGGGTCCTCGGCCGTTCTCGAAGGTCTGTTACTGGGTTCGTCGGAGTTGCCGCATCGACTGACGAGCGTTACGATTAGCCATGCGATTATGACCCACCGAAGGATACGGGGGAAGCCTTGGTAAGCGTGGTAGGCGCAGCGAATACTCCAAACGAGGAGGTTGAAAATGTGGAGCCAGGGCGGTTCGCCCTCCTTCCGATGAGGCTGAGAGGGATAAGGCGGGAGGTTTTTACCTTTCTTGTCTGAGGAATGAGACGAGACCGATTTCACTTGGCGCGGATGACGATTGATTTTCGGGTCACGGGGCGGAGACGGCACGGCGTCATCGCCGGTGAGCACTTGGAGGCAGAGTTCTTCCAAACCGGCGTTGGACTCACCGTCGGGGCACCGGGTCCAGTGAACGTGATTAAATCGTTCCGGCACCCGGGCGCCTGATTCTGGAATGTCGGAAATGTTCACCGGTAGGAGGAACATCACATCGTCGGCCATATCGAGGGTGCGTTCGGCCGCTTGGCGCCACTCGCGGCGGAAGTATCCCTCTCGCCGCGCTTCAGTTGCTCGCGAAATCACGGGCATGAAATAGTCACATTCGCGTATCCGTCGCCGAATCTTTTGATCCCACGCATCGCCGCCGGTGAGATCATCCTAGTTATACCATACTTCAATTCCGCGCGCGCTCAGAGCGTCGCGCAGTAAACGAGCGGCTTGGCGGTCTTGGGACGCGTAGCTGATGAACAGCGTGGGCGCAGGGGTGGAACCGACGTCGGACATGGAGTTGATAGATCAGATGATCAACGAGGAGGGTGCAACACTTCAGGACTCAACTTTGAGCACATAGACGACTCCTTGATCATTGCCGATGGCGAGGGTGCTGTCGTCAGGTGCCCACACCAACTTAGTAGCGGGGTGGGGGAGTTTCACGTTGGCCCGTAGGGGCTGCTGGCGGTCGGGGCTCCAGAGCCGGACGGTGCCGTCTTGGGCGGCGGTGGCGACGATGCCATGTTGATTTTGATACGCCACCGCACACATGGGAGTGTCGTGAGGAAGCATGGCCGGTTCGCGACCTTCGGGCCCCCCTCCTTCGCAGTCCCAGACGCAACCTTCGCGTCCGCCGGTGGTGGCGAGCCAGCGACCGGTGTGATCGAAGGAGATGTGTTTCACCTTCGTTTCGTAGCCGCTCATGTGAAACTCGTCCTCTTTTTCGGGGAGCCAAAGATGCACGCTGGGGTCCTGGTTGCCCGATACGAGCCAGCGGTTGTCCGATGACCATGCCAGGGTGTTAATCCCGTTGGCGTAGGCGAATTCGTGCTGAGGGATGAAGTCGTCGGCGTCCCACATGATCACGCCGCCAAAATAGGCGGCGGCGAGGCAACCACCGGCCGGTTGCCAAGCGATTGCACTGATGGTTTTGGGCGCCGGCATAAACGTGTGATGGTTGGAGCCATCGGGATTGAGAAAAACCAGTGAACGACCAGCTGCGGCCGCTAATTTGGAGCCATCAAGCGACCACGCGAGATGATCGATCCAGCCGCCGCCCACATCTACGGAGGCGGTTTGTTGGCCAGCGGTGGCATCCCACAGTTTGACCGCGCCATCTTGTCCGCCCGTGGCGATGAGGTTTTGCGAAGGATGAAAAGCGAGAACATTGATGCCATCTTCGTCGGCGGGTAGCTCATGACGCACCTGACCGTCGGCAACTTCGAACACCGTGACGGGACCGGCCGCCGAAGCGGCGGCCAAGGTCGAGCCGTCGGCCGACCAACCCAAATCGATCACGTAATCATCTAGGGCAACCGCCCAGTGCTTCGTTAGCTGCATGGGAATCAAAGAGTCGCGCCGATGGCAGGAGGGCAAGAACCGAGCTGATTCTAGGATCTTCCTGATCCCCACTACGTTTGAGCGGGCGGGCGGTGGGACACCTAGCAGCGAAAGGTTTTGCGCTTGGGTGCGACGGGTTTACCGCGGCGGCACTTGGTGATATAGGGTTCGGCATCGGGAACTTTGCACGCGGTCTGGCCCATATCGATTTCGACTTTGCCGAGAGTGCGGGCGGTCGCGATCGCGGCCTCACCAAGGGCGACGACGTAGGTGCCGACGCAGATGATGAAGTTGTTCATGGTGTAGCGCACGTCGTCCGTGGCGGTGGGCATCTCGCGCCCGACGCGATCGAGAAGCTTTGCGACGGTGTCTAAGGGTAATTCATCGTCAGGCCGGATGCTGACAATGGCGCATGGCCCAGCCGGAGCGGATGACGGATTCCTTCTTCGCGTCGATCCAATTGAGTGCGAGAGGGAGAGCGGCTTTGTTTTCCGAGGCGACCCATGCGACGGTGTTATCGCTGATCAATCCCCACGCCGCGGTCTTGGCCCACCGGTTCAATTCAGGCTTGGTCATCAGAGTGCCATCGGCGATCATTCCGGCCATATATTGGGCGTCGCTGTTTCCCGTATCGTAGAGTTCGAGGGCCAGGTCCTGCTGGCCTTTGAGTTTCATGGCGACGGGTTTGAGGTCGCCCACCTTCACGCCAAAAAAGGGATCAACGGCTCCATGACGTCGGAGAACTTTTCGAGTTTGCTCAGAGCCGAGGGCTTCGAGCTGAGACATGACGTCGTCGAGTTTCATGGCAGGTGAGTTTTAGAGGGTGCCGCCCCATTGGGCCGGCACTTGGCGTGCAGTGAAAGGATGCCAGGTGAAGGCCCATTGAGAAATATCCTCGCAGCGTCCGCACTCGAATTGGGCGCCCCGAGGGCTCTCGGCGAGCGCGAGGGAATTGCCGTCGTGAGCCATCTCATTGCCACACTTCACGCAGTAGACAAAGGCGTTGAAGCGAGAAATATCGAAGTCGTTTTCGTCCGCGTCTGGATCGGGCGCATCGAGAAAATTGACCGATGAAGTTGTCATGAAAAATGGTTACGCGCGATCGGCGTCACGGTAGGCTGCAATGACGGCGTTTTCGCCGTCGGCACCCTTCATCGAGTTGCCGTGCTCCATGCCCATGACGCCGTCGAAGTTCTTATCCTTGAGGTGTTGAAAGATCTTGCGGTAGTTGATCTCGCCGGTGCCGGGCTCTTTGCGACCGGGGTTGTCACCACATTGGAAATACGCGATTTCATCCCAGCAGTGATCAATGTTGGGGATGAGGTTTCCCTCGGTGATCTGTTGGTGGTAAATGTCGAAGAGGATTTTGCAAGAAGGGCTGTCGACGGCGCGGCAAACCGCGTAGGCTTGGTCTGATTTTTGCAGCCACGTGCCGCCGTGATTGGTGTGCTCGTTTAGCGGTTCGAGCACCATAACGAGGTCGTGCGGTTCGAGCATGGCGGAGCAGCGGCGAAGAAGGTCCACGGTGTTGGCGAACTGGTAACCCTCGGCGAGGCGCGGGCCGCCGTAGCGATTCCATTTCTCGGCGGTGTTGGTCTGTTGGTCGATGGAACCGGGGACGACAGTCATCCACGTGGCGTTGCAGCGCTTGGCGATTTCGACCGACTCGGACATCGTGGTGAGGATCTCTTGGTGGTCCTCGGGGCTGCCGTTCACGAACGTGGGGGAATCGAAACTGGCGTAGGCGACAAACACGCCCATCTGCATGTGGAGATCGGCGAGGGTTTTGCCGATGGCCTCTTGTTCTTTCGGGGAACGGCGGGGCATGCCGTTGTCTTCCCAGGCGGTGAAACCATGGTCGGCGGCGAACTTGATTTGATCGATGACACTCTCGCCTGCGTGCGTCTTGAACATCCCGGGATGAGGAGCGTAACCCAAATTGAATTTAGGTTTCATGGCCGAGGACGATTGCCCGAAAAGGTTGGACGAGTTGGCGAGGAGGGCGGTGCCGGCAATAGCCGAGGAGTTGAGAAAAGTGCGACGATTCATGATGGGGATTAAGTCAGGGGTGAACGAATGCTACAGATCAACAGACGAAGGCATCCTCCGCCAAGTGTTCTTTGCCTGCTCCGTAAAGTAACCTAATAGGTTACTTTATGCTCGATTGATTTCGACCTCGGGAAACTCAAGGAGTCACTCAACATTAGTAGTGCGGATACAGACAGTGGGGAGCCGCCGTTTCAGATGGCCGCTCCTGCCCGCTATCGACGATCGGAATGTCTGTCGTGGTTTGATTTGTTCGTCTCGGTTTAAGATCGTGATTGTCTCATTAAAGTAACCTATTAGGTTACTTTAATGGTTCCGGTTCACCCTCGCATCAAACTATGGCTGGATTTGGGTGAGATGGTTGCGGAGATCGCGGTTATAGCAGCCAAGCAGGCGAAAAAGACATTACGTCGTAAACGGCGCGGGGCATATCTGACTCGTCGCCCAGGGGTAGATACACCGAGGTGGAATGCTTGTGTGCAGATGTTACGAATCGAACTTCAGTCCCACGGTTCGAAGGTGCAATTGGCTCGATATCTCGGTATCCCGAAACAACGGGTAACTGATTTTGTGACCAACGAAAGTCGCATGCCCGATGCCGAAACCCTGCTGCAAATGTTGGACTGGTTGTCTCGAAGACGTGCGGGCGAAGACCCCTCTTTGTGATGTGAGACCTACAATAAAGTAACTTATTAGGTTACTTTAAGTTGAGGAGCGTTGCTCTTTGAAAGAGAGGCTCCGCCTTCGTGCTGCACGGCGAGATTTTAGCGAAATTAGGTAGGCTGGGATTGGCGGGGGGATTCACTTTCCAAATTCGGCAGTGAGATTGAAGTAACCTAATAGGCTGTCTCTTATACACATCTGACGCTGCCGACGACTCCTTACGTGTAGA
>CAJXQX010000078.1 GCA_913058185.1 uncultured Verrucomicrobiota bacterium | reverse complement strand
GCGGCTTTTGGCGCGGGGCATTCGCTGTGCGCGTTCATCAATTTTTTCGAGTTGGCCGACCAGGTGGAATTCATCGCCGACGATCATCCCCGGAAGGAGGGACTCTTCCTTCCCGGCAATGGCGTGGCCATTCGTCCCTCGAGTGTGCTGGCGGAGGGCGGGGTAAGCCAGTGTCTCATGGGCCTCAGCCCGGAGAGCGAGACCAAGGTTCTGGCCCGGCAGGACGCCGCACGCCAGGCCGGGGTCGAATTCGCCAGTATCTTCCCCCTGAGTCGGCACGCGGCGCCCGCGACGACCTTGCCTCCGGGCCAGGCCGTGTTGCGTTTGGACAAAAACTATCCGTGTCTGGACGACCGCGCTATTGACCGCCTGCGGTGCGAGGTGCGGGGAAGCCCCCGTTTGCGCACGCGTTTCTGTGCTCATGCGGACCCGCATGAGCCCCTACACGAGATGCTTATCTGTCTGCACACCAATGGATACGTGCACCCCCACCGACATCATGGCCGGGCTGAGTCCGTGCTAGTGGTTCAGGGATTCGCCCGCCTCGTTCTGTTCACGGATGACGGTGCGATCGAACGCGTCGAGCTGTTGGGGCCGCCCGGGTCCGGTTCGACCTGGTATTTTCGTTTTCAACGGCCAGTGTATCACACCTTGGTGCTGGCCGGGGAGGACTTCATTTTTCAGGAAACCACGCTTGGCCCAATGGACCCCCGGTCCACCGAGATGGCATCGTGGGCCCCGGCCGATTCGGACGGGACCGCGGTGGAGGCCTACAAGGCTCAACTAATCAGTGAGGTGCTTACCTGGGTACCTCCAACTCAGGAGAAATTATGAAACACGTAGTCATTGTCGGTGGAACCAAGGGACTCGGTCGCGTACTCGCGTCCGAATACAATAAAGCGGGTGTCGGCGTGTCCGTCATCGGTCGCACGAAGCCGGAGCCAGCCGAGTCCGGGGTGACCTACTGCCTCGCCGATCTGGGTGACAGCGGTGCCCGCCTCGCGGCCCTCGAACAGGCGGTTGCCGCGAACGGTCCGATCGATTCGATGATCTTTTCCCATCGCTACCGCGGGCAAGGGGACACCTGGGTCGGTGAAATGGAGGTTGGGTTAACCGCGACCCGGGATCTGATGGAAGCGTCGCTGGACAAACTCGCCCCGGACGGCTGCCGCAGCTTCGTCCTCCTCGGCTCGGTCGCCGGACTGTGGATTGCGTCCGAGCAGGGAGCGGGTTACCATGTGGCCAAGGCTGGTATGGAAACGCTCATTCGCTACTACGCGGTGCGTTGGGGCCCCTCCGGCGTCCGGGTCAACGGTGTGGCGCCGTGCGCCTTCATCAAACCGGAATCCCGGCAATATCATACGGACAACCCCGCCGCGAGCGAGCGCATGGCTAAGCTGACTCCCTTGGGTCGGATGGGTACCGCTGAGGAATCCGCGGCGGCGGTCCGTTTCTTCGCCGGTAATGAATCTCGTTTCATCACCGGTCAGAACCTAATCGTGGACGGAGGGCTGACCCTCCAGCTGCAAACCTCGCTGGGTTGAAAAGACCTTATCACCATGACTGAGAATCCTCCCTATCGACGGAATCATCACTGCCGGCTGTGCGCTGCGCCCACCGCGCGCCAAGTCCTGCCACTGGAACCCAGTCCAATTGCGGACGCCTACATCCCGGCGGACCGTTTGCACGAGGAGCAACCGTGCTTTCCCATGGACCTGTACCAGTGCGACGCCTGCGGTCATGTCCAGCTTTTGGACGTGGTGTCGGCTGACACCTTGTTCCGGGACTACATCTACCACACCGCGGACTCCTCGGGACTGGTGGAGCATTTCCGTAAATATGTGGAGGCACTCGCGGATCGCTTTTCACCGAAACCCGACCGGCTGGCGGTCGATATCGGCAGTAATGACGGCACCGTGCTGCGGTTGTGGCGGGATCGGGGCCTGCGCGTCTGCGGAATCGACCCGGCGGAGAACATCGCCCGCGAGGCGACCGAGCAGGGACTGCCGACGCGCTGCGCCTACTTCGATGCAGCGCTGGGCAGAGAACTCCGGGCGGAACTGGGACCGGCGGCTTTTGTCACCGCTAACAACGTGTTCGCTCATGCCGATGATCTGCCCGGTATTCTCGATGGCGTGCGCGAGTTGCTGGACGACGACGGCGTGTTCGTCTTCGAGGTTTCCTACCTAGTCGATATCATCGAGCGCAAACTCTTCGACACGGTCTATCACGAGCACTTGTGCTACCATTCGATTGGCCCGCTGCAGAAGTTCTTTGCTGCCCATGCAATGGAGATCTTCGATATCGAGCGCATCCCTACGAAGGGAGGTTCGATCCGGGTCTTCGCCCAACGCGCCGGCGGACCGCAGCCGGTGGCCCCCATTGTGGCGGAGCTGCTGACGCTGGAAGCGGGCATGGAACTCGATGCCGGTAAGCCTTTCGAGCCGCTGGTGCGGGAGCTGACCGCTAATCGGGAGAGTCTGCGCGTCGAGTTGGAAAAGGTTCGCGCCGCGGGTGGTCGTGTCGCCGGCTTCGGCGCCTCCGCCACCGTCACGACGCTGATGGCGCACTTTGATCTCGCCCCGCTGCTGGACTATCTGGTGGACGACAATCCCAAGCGAAGCGGGCTCTACAGCCCGCACTTTCACGTGCCGGTTCTCTCCTCAAGGATCCTGCACGACCGCCCGCCGGCCTGCGTCGTCATCCTCGCATGGCAGTACGCCACCCCGATCATCAAGAAACACAGCGCATTCGCGCAAGACGGTCGCTTTTTTCTCCTGCCAATGCCGAAGATGAAGCGCGTAACCTGAATTATTTATTATGAACCTAGGAATCAAAGGTAAGATCGCGCTCGTCACCGGAGCGAGCAAGGGAATCGGGCGTGCTATCGCTCTCAAGCTGGCGGAGGAGGGTGCCCGGGTCGCGGTCGTTGCCCGCTCGGCCGACGCGCTGGAAAAACTGCGAAGTGAACTGGCGGGTGACCCCTCCAGTCATGTCGCCCACGCCGTTGATCTGATGGCCGCGGACGGTCCGGCCCAACTGGTTGCCGCTCTGCGCGCCGGCATCGGTGAACCGGAAATCATGGTACACAACCTGGGTGGATCCATGGGGGTCTTTCAGCCCATGGCCCCGGTGGCCGACTGGCAAAAGGTCTGGCAATACAATGTCGGAATTGCCCACGAACTCAACCAAGCCTTTCTCCCGGCGATGAAGGCGCGGGAGTGGGGTCGAGTGGTGCACCTTTCAACTCTATCTACCAGCACCTACAATGGCGCGCCCGCGTATGTTTCCGCTAAGTGCGCGTTGGATGGTTACGTTAAGGCGGTTAATCGCGAGTTTTCCCGGCACAACGTCATTATCTCAGCCGTGGCTCCGGGCGCGATTTTCTCGGAAGGCCGGCACTTCGCTCGCCTGATGAAGGAGGATCCCGGCGCCCTCGAGGACTACTTCAAAAATCACCTGCCAATTCAGCGCCTCGGCACGGCCGAGGACATTTCGCCGGTTGTGGCTTTTCTCTGTTCCGACCAGGCGGCCTTCATGGCAGGTGCTATCGTCGGTATTGACGGTGGCGGCATGTAGGACGGATCAAAATCACCTGAAAACTCTCCTAACCAAAAACACATGAATATTCTACTCATCGGTCATCGCGGATACCTCGGTAAAGGTCTCCATGCTTACTTTCATCGCCGGCACAAAGTCATCGGCTGGGACGTCGCGGAGGACATCTTCCTTCTCTCGCCCGAGATTCTCGCACGGGAAAAGATCGACCTCGTGGTCAACCTAGCAGTCGTGGCCGATCGCAAGAGTCCAGTGTTCCTCGACGGCGAGGCCACCGACCGGATCAATGTTGGCGGCGCCCGTCATCTCGTTAAGATCTTACGGGGCACCCAGATTCCGTGGATTCAAATGTCCACGCGTGAGGTGCTCGGTCCGATCTACGGTGAATCTGATGTGACGCGTGAAGACGCGGGTTACCACCCGAATTTCCTCGTCGGCGAGGACGCCCCATACGCGCCGCCGAATTTCTACGGCAAGTCCAAGATCATGGCGGAGTTCATTTCCGAGTCCCATCCCTTCAGTAATGTGATCCGTCTCACCACCTGCTACACGGACTATGATCATCCGGCCGGCAACTGGGTGGTTAGCTTGGTGAAGAAGGCGGTCCAGAACCAGCCCGTAACCCTGACCCAGGGCGGCTGGCAGTTCCGCGATCCGCTGCACATCGACGACCTCGGCCATCTGATGGAGTTAGTCGTCGAAAAAGACGTTCGCCTAGAGAAGATTCATGCCGGCGGCGGCGAGAGTAACCTGATCTGCCTGCGCGATTTTGTGCAGCGAGCCAACCCGGACGTCAGCATCGAGGAGGCTACCGGCGGAGACTTCGGCTTCGCCTTCAACAACACCAAAGCCACCCGTCTGACCGGCTGGACACCGCAGGTGCAGGTGCGTGACCGCATTCCGGTGTTGGCGGAAAACATTCGGGCCGGTCTGGCCGATCCGGATTTCTCTGCAATCTCGCAGGAGTAAACGCCGTCCCCAAGCCCTCGCCGGGTAGGGGAACTCAAGTCAATCCCGCCTCGACGCCACCTCCCCCGATTAGGGGAGGCGGCGTTCGTCGCCGCTGAAGAATAATGAAAGCCTGGCGGAACTCCCGAATGATCATTACGGCCGTGTGCGGTCGGCTTGGTATTGACCGCAGCGTGGGCTTCCTACTGGGCGCCCGCTTCGGGCAGATCGGCTTCTATGCCGCCGCCATGGTCATGATTGTGCGGTACATGAGTCCGGCGGAGCAGGGTTACTATTACACGTTCTTCAGCTTAATTTCCCTGCAGGCGTTTGTGGACCTAGGTCTGGCGATCGTGATCGTTAGCAGTTCGAGTCACGAGTGGGCTTTTCTTGCCACGGATGACAAGCGGCGGATCACCGGAGATCCCAAGGCGTTGTCCCGATTGGTGAGTTTGGGGCGAGTGGCCCTGAAGTGGTTTGGTACTGCGATGCTACTATTTGTGCCGGTGGTCGGCTTTGTGGGATGGATATTCTTTAATCGTTCCCCCGTTCCTGAAGTCGCGTGGCAGCAGCCTTGGCTGGTGCTGGTGCTGCTGACGGGGATTAGTATCAGCATGATCCCCTTCAACGCGATTCTCGAGGGCTGCAATCAGGTTGAGAAGGTCAACCGTACCCGTTTTGAACAGACCCTGATGGAGGGAGCGGCTGTGTGCTTGGGACTGTTCCTCGGGGCCGGATTGTGGGTCGCGGCGATAGCCGTGGCCGCTCGGTTGACCAGAAATTTAATTTTGGTGTTCATCGAATACCGTCATTTTTTCAAAAATTTCTGGCGACCCACCACGGGACCAATGGTGGATTGGTTTGGGGAGATCTGGCCGATGCAGTGGCGTCTTGGTGTCTCCGGGCTGGTTACCTACTTTCTCAACTCCCTCTACAACCCGGTCATGTTCTACTATCACGGTGCAGACGTGGCGGGCCGCATGGGCATCACCTTGCAAATGGTCACGGGTCTTTCGATCGTGGCAATGTCTTGGATATCGACGAAGGTTCCCCGCTTCGGCAGTCTCATCTCGCACCAAAACTACGACGAATTGGATGAACTTTGGCGCCGGGTGAGCACCATTTCGCTTTTTATGATCGCAACCGGAGCATTATCCTTATGGCTGGCGCTTCTCTTTGCCACTCGCTTGGGCCTTCCGTTCACCGACCGGGTGCTAGGATTACTGCCCACCGGTTTGTTTCTGTTGGCGGCGGTGGTGGCCCAATTCGTTCAGTGTCTCGTCTACTACCTGCGCGCCCACAAACGGGAACCCATCATGATAGCCAGCGTTAGTATCTGTCTCGGAACCGGACTGTTGGTCTGGTTGCTAGGACACCGTTGGGGGCCCGCCGGGGCTGCTGCCGGTTATCTTCTTGTAATCGGAGTGGGGGCGAAATGGATTTGGAATATCTGGCGTCGCTGTCGAATCGAATGGCATGAAATCAAACCTACACCATGACCGAAGCCCGAATTTCTGTTTGCCTACCTAACTTTAATCACAGTCGCTACCTGCCCGGTGCGATTGAGGCATTAGTCGCGCAAGAACCTCCACCCTATGAAATAATCATCGTGGATGATGCGTCTACTGATGACAGCCTCCTAATAATTAAGAAGCTCGTGGACAGATATCCTATTATCCGTCTGCTTCAAAATTTGGAGAACCAGGGCTGCTGCCTTTCTACTAATCGAGCTATTGCTGCCTCCAAAGGCGATTACATATATCCAACCGCGGCTGACGATCTGGTATTACCGGGTTTTTTTCCCCGAGCGCTTGCTGGCTTTGCCGCCCACCCTGAAGCGGGAGTGTGTGTCACCGGTGTTAAATACATCGATGGATCGGGTAAGCCCACTACAGTAGCTGGTAGCTCGAAAAATTGGGGCAACTTTAGGATACGTGGCCCAGTGTCTTTTACTTTCCTAAATCGCAATATCGTGTTGCAACGTTTGCGGCGAGATCCTCGGTTTCTTCACGGTGGTCCAAGTCCCATTTATCGTCGTGAAATTTTACAGAAACTGGGAGGTCTTCAGGAAGAACTTGGACCGTATACAGATTGGTTTAACGTGCACGCCGCTGCCCTAGGTTTTGGTATGATTCATATCGCAGAATCGCTTGTGGCATTTCGAATTGCACCGGGTGGATTTGGTGATTCTGGCGCACAGAATCCAATAGTCGCCTTAAAACTTTGGGGGCGGGTGCGCTCCAAAATGCAATCAACGAAATACCGAGAAATATTCCCACTAGATTTTGTGAAGCGAAAGGAAGCCGAATTCGTCTACTACGCGTTTGCAGGCAGTATGAATATTTCGCAACGCAAGAATCTAGAAGCGCTTCGTCGGGTGCTACCGCCAAAATATTGGGGAGATCGGGTATTGCTCTTTCTTTTTCAACAGCTGCATCGACTTTCCAAAGTCATTATATTATCTTACACGAGACTTGGAATTAAATCAATCCGATGGTCTGAGCAAGAACGAGATGGCTATTAGGCAGCAAAAGCTTTTCTTCATGTTGCCAACCGAAATGGCGAAACAGCCAATCAGTCACCCGTTGGAGAACTATGCGTACCTTCACCTGATATGAGTTCACAGATCGAGCGATCGAATTACCGTATTAACTATAGCCATGCCCTCGTGGTTCTGTTCATCAGCTTCTTCACGATTCCGCAGTTCATCTTTGTTTGGTTTGATCAAAGTTCTATCGGAGGAGGCTTGTTTCTTGTTACGTTGGGGATGTTTGCACTTTATTTGATCCAGGGACGCTTGTGTCTTACCCGAGTACAAATTGGTGCCTTGGTGTTGGCGGGGGTTTCGATCTGCTTGTATCGCCCGGGGGACTTGCCGCGTCAGATTTTATCTTGGTTGGTGATAGCTTTCATATTTTTATCCACCAACAATTTCTTCAAGGACCTTACCACTCGGTCGGATCGGGATATACGTCGGGTGGTTAAAATCACTTTTTATTCGATGATGGTGATCGGAGTGGGCGGTAAATTCGCTCTTTTCAAGACCGGTCCGTATGCGACCGACATCAGGGTTTTCCCATTTTTTGAGCCGAGCCATTTAGCGCTAACACTGGGGCCTATTGCTTGTGCGTATCTTTTTCAGCTGCGCCTAACCGGACGCTTAATGGTAGTCTCTTCCGTACTCGGCCTAGGGTTATGGTATCCGAATCTTACGCTGTTGGCAATCGCTGGTTTATTACTGGTGTTGGCGCTGCGTGGGTGGTTCCTGTTGACTAGTGCCGTCTTTTTGGCGGGCTCGGTGTTCTTGGCAGGTTTCGGCAATCTTGAAAAATATCCCCAGTACAACTATGTGGCTGCACGCTTGGGCCGAGGAAATGACGGAGAAAATCTAACCTACCTAGGCTACGTGCAGGGTTGGCAGCAGGTGGCAATCGCGATTCATGAGACCCACGGTCTGGGGATTGGGTTTCAGCGCTTTGGCCGTGAATCGGCGGGTGAAGCGGCCCAAAAGATCGTCGAAACCTTCGGGCATCCGGTCAGTCGAATGGACGGGAGTAATCTCGGTGTTAAGATTGCGGGTGAATTCGGTTTTGTGGGTATTGGAATTTGTGTGTGGATGATTTGGAATTCAGCCAAAGGCTACTGTCGATTGCGCCGCCTACAGGCCAGAGGGTTTGAGGGACTGCAGTATGTTGATGCATTTTTTTACAGCTGCACCTACATGTTTTTCATCGAGATTGTATTTCGAGGTTTGGCCTATTTTAATCCCACTTTTTTTCTCTACATTTATGGGGTCAGTCGCCTTTCGGGGAGAGGTCACATTGGGGCACGTTCCGACCGTGAAGTTTCGGCTGGGTCGACTAACTCGGGAAATTCTAACTCCGTTGGTTGAGGAACGCGATTCACTATGAATAGGGTGCCCGCCAAATTACTCTATTTTACTAGACGGCCACTATTAAAACGACTCATTGTCCGTAAATTGACCTGACATGACCATTGAAGACGAAATAGAGATAAGAAAACAGGTTGCTCGCGCGAATATGGCGGCCTTCGATTCCGCGGGCGCCCGCAGTTATATTGACGGTGCTCCGCATATCAAACACGAGGAATTGCGGCAGTTATATGCAACACGAGGAATTGCGCCAGTTATATGCCGATCTTCTGGTCGAGGTATTCCAGCGTGCCCGGCAACACCGGGATGTTCTCCGGGTCCTGGACCTGGGAGCGGGGGAGGGATCGGTAACACTGCCAATGCTTGAATTAGGTGCTCATGTCACGGCAGTCGATATCTCGGCGGATCAACTGGAGGTTTTGAAAGTCAAGTACGCCCGATTTGGTGATCGATTGGAAATTCGTTGCGGAGACATTGCCGAATTGATGAGCGAGGGTGACGTCGCTTACGATGTGATCACGGCCAATTCTTTCCTTTACCACATTCCTGACTACTTGGGCATGCTAGAAGGGCTCTTGCCCCGACTTTCGCGCCACGGACAGTTCTTTTCCTTTCAGGATCCTCTATTCTATGGCTCTCAGTCTCGTTTTGAGCGTGGCTATGATAAGATGGCCTATGGCATTTGGCGCCTAGGGCGCGGGGATGTCTGGGCCGGCTTGCAGCGTCGACTGCGGCGCGCCCGCGGAGTATATTTGCCGGATTCCATTCATGATAATTCGGAGTTTCACGCGCTGCGTGATGGCGTGAATCAAGCGGCAATTGCCGCTCTGTTTCAGCGAGCTGGTTATGCGGATCGGATCGTTTGTTACTTCAGTACTCAGGCGCGCGTTTTTCAGTCCCTTGGGGCGGCATTGGGCCTTAAAAATACATTCGCCTTCATTGCCAGCCCTCACGCTGCGGATTAGATTGTCGGGAAATCTTGAAATGAAAATCATCGTAACTGGAGGAAGCGGTTTCATTGGAACCCACCTATTAAGATTGTTGCAGACCGAGGGGCACCAGGTGCTGAACCTTGACATTGCTCCGCCTCAAGTTGAAGGTCTCGAGGCGGTGGCTTGGCGCAACTGTTCCCTGCTAGATGTTTTCGGTGTGCGACAAGTCTTTGAGAAGTTTCAACCGATGGCGGTCATTCACCTCGCGGCTCATGCAGCCATGGAGGCACCTGATAAGAGCGTGTTCGCGGTCAACACCGAAGGGACTGCGAATCTGCTGGCGGTGATTAAGCAGACAGCGTCGGTCGAACGCGTCATCATCACCTCCACCCAGCATGTGCGCAAACCCGGTAGCGGGATGCCCACGTCTGATACGGACTATGTGCCCTATTTGTATTATGGTGAAACCAAGGTCGAAACCGAACGCCTAACCCGAGCTGCGGACTTGGATTGTGCCTGGACGATCGTGCGTCCCACTGCGGTTTGGGGACCTGGCCAGTTGTTGTTGGCTGAAGGAATGTGGAAACTGATGTTGCGCGGCCGCTATTTTCACCCTGCCCGTGATCCGGTGCTTCGTTCTTATGGTTACGTGAAAAACGTGGTGTGGCAGCTCGAACGGCTGTTGCACGCGTCGGCTCCGGCAGTGCAGGGGAGGGTGCTTTATGTCGCTGATGGGAATAGCCGGCAGTTCGAATGGGTGAACGCACTTTCTCGGTCGATTTGCGGACGCGAGGTTCCCACTCTACCGCTTTGGTTCATTCGCCTATTGTCGGCGTTTGGCGACGTGGTGAAAGCATTGGGTATAAATTTCCCTATTTACAGAGCGCGATTGGAGAATCTTATCACGAACAATCCGGTGCCGGTGGAACCGATCATTGATCTGCTGGGCCAGCCACCCCACTCCATGGAGGAGGGCGCGGAGGAAACGGCCGTGTGGTTGAAAGCATATTTTAAAGGGAAAAAACAATGATGGATTCTGTTTCGTCCCTCCATTGTCTCTTTGGCTACGACAATAAGTTGGGTGGCGCGGTGCACGCGGCCCTTAATGTGTGCAAATATCTTTCTCAAGGGGATCAGCCGGTCGAAACGGTGGCCCCTTACGGAGTGATGGACGACATCGGTTATCTCGCTGATAGTTACGCTGAGGTGAACTGTCATCTGGTCGCCCGAAGTTTCCCCAGCCGCTACCACAATTCCCGCGAGCTGGGAGCTTGGTTACAGGCCAACTTGTCACGATTCCAGGTTGTAGAAATTCATAGTGTATGGACGTTAGCCGCGCTACACACTGCCCGAGCCTGTCAGCGGTTGGGCATCCCTTATTTTGTTCGCCCTCACGGTTCATTGGATCCCTTCGATCTGCAAAAGCATGCATGGCTTAAGCGGTGTCTTGGTCCTATCTACATCCGGTGGCTCCTGCGCCATGCGGCCGGGGTAATATGCACGGTGGAACTTGAGGTCGAGCGGCTGGAAACTTACGGTGCCCGGCCGCGGTGTCATGCGATGCCACTGCCCGTGCCGCTGAGCGATCACGATGGTGATGGCCGAAAATTCCGGCTGCAACATGACATTCCAGACGATGCGCTTGTGATTCTGTTCATGTCACGGGTGGACTACAAAAAGGGCTTGGATTTCTTGATTCCCGCCTTGGGTCGACTGCGGAAGGAATTTCCCAAACTTTGGTTCGTATTGGCCGGCACCGGCACACCCGACTACACACAGAAGGTGAAGGAGTGGATCCGGAACCATCGTTTGGAAGACGTCACTCGCGAAGTAGGGTTCGTTACCGGCCCCGAGAAACTTGATTGTCTGGCGGCGGCGGATATTTTTGCGCTACCATCGCTCAATGAGAATTTCGGCATCGTGAACATTGAGGCCATGCATGCTGGTCTGCCACTGTTGATATCGGATGAGGTCTATATCCGCCGTGAAATCGAGGCCGGAGGGGCGGGACTCATATGTCGACCGGCTGTGGATTCTGTAGAGCAGAGCCTGCGCCCCTTGATGGACGGCAGTATTGACCGAGGGCAAATGGGGGCACGTGGCCGTGCGCTAGTGCAGCAACGTTACCGGCCAGAAGCGGCCACCCAAGCACTCGTAGATCTCTATTCGCAGATTCTTGCACCCGCAGCCAATCGGTAACGCTGACCCGACCATGAATTTCGAACTCATCCCTGTCCGATTGCACAAACTCGCGGTGGCGCTTAGCCACCCTCATTGTTGGCCGGCGCTGTCCTTGGGCGTGGCTCCTTCGGCTGAGCACCTGGCTATACTACGACAGCTTCAGGTTGACGGGATCATTGATGTGGGAGCGAATCGCGGACAGTTTTCTTTGGCCTGTAGCATAGCTCTACCACGTGTTCCGGTGGTGGCATTTGAGCCCATCCCTGTTGAGGCCAGCACATTCAGACGGGTGCATTGTGGGAACTCTCATGTCAGATTAATCGAATCCGCATTGGGTGAAACTCCGGGCACCGCGACGCTCCATCTCAGCCAGAGTGCCGACAGTTCGTCTCTTTTGCCGATTGGCCGGCGACAAACGGATCTTTTCCAAAACACGGTCGAGGTGGGCACGATTGAAGTGCCGGTCCAACGAATGGACGATTTATGCGAGTATTGGCCGGCAAAGCGCCGCCAGTTACTAAAATTGGATGTTCAGGGCTTCGAGCTGAATGTGCTGAAAGGGTCGGTCGAAACACTCCGATCGTGCACCTTCGTATACGCGGAATGCTCGGAAGTGGCGCTGTATGACGGGCAGGCCCTGCGGGACGAGGTCGAATTATTTTTGACCTCAGCGGGATTCCGTCAGCGTGGGCGATTCAATGATCTGATTCGTAAGGGCCAGCTCATCCAGGCGGATTATTTGTTTGAGCGAATTCCCGAGCCCTGATGGGTCTGTTTGTTTCATGAACGAATTTAGGACTATCCTAGGTATCAACTACTTCGTCGGCTCCTTGCCGCGACTGGTGGAAATTACCCGTCTCGGAGGGATGGTGGTGGTGCCGGCGGCGCCTGCATTGGCCGAGTTAGAGGAGAACACCGCCTACCGGGAGGCATTGGAAGTGGCCAAGTTTGCCATCACCGACAGCAGCTTCCTCATCATCCTGTGGTTCCTGCGCAAGGGCGAGATTCTTCGGCGTATCTCTGGGTTGCAGTATCTGCGTGCTTTGATCCGGGATCCAGCCTTTCGTGCCGAGGGTACCAGCTTCTGGATCATGCCCTCATCCGCTGATATGGAGGCGAATCTGAACTGGTTAAATGGGGAAGGGTTGCGGTTGAGCGAGGCCGATTGCTATCTGGCCCCACATTATCAGCAGGGCAAGGTCGAGGATAAAATTCTGTTGGCGCGACTCGAAGAACTAAAGCCTCAGTATGTGGTCATAAATGTCGGCGGTGGAACTCAGGAAATTCTCGGGGCACACCTACAGTCCCGCCTATCCTATCGTCCAGCGATCATTTGTACCGGGGCAGCCATTGCTTTTCTTTCGGGACGGCAGGCCAACATATACCCTTGGGTCGATAAGATGATGTTGGGATGGTTTGCTCGATGCCTGAGCGAGCCCGGCAAATTCGTCCCGCGCTATATCCGTGGATTTCGCCTCACCCGGATCCTATTAAAATACGCGGAGCGACCTGTTTCTGTTGCAAAGAATGATGGGTAAACTTTTGCTCCGCGCTTTCTGATTTCCCTCCCTTCAACTATTTCAATGACCAACCAAATCGACCCAAACAAGAAAATCGTAGTCTGTGGTGCCGGCGGCTTCATCGGCGGCGCCATTCTCGCAGATTTACGCAGGCAAGGATACACAAACCTGCGGGGGGTGGATCGTAAGCCCTTAAATCGTTGGTATCAGCGATTTTCAGATGTTGAGAATCGGGTGGCTGATCTTCAGTTCCGGGCTGAGTGTTTTGAAGCTCTCCAAGGTATGGATGAGTGCTTCAATTTTGCCGCAGATATGGGAGGTATGGGTTTCATCGAAAATAACAAAGCCCTCTGCATGTTAAGCGTTTTGATCAATACGCACCTTTTGGAAGCGTGCCGGCATCTTGGCGTGGAACGCTATTTTTACGCTTCAAGTGCGTGCGTCTATGCTGGCTACAAGCAAAAAGAAGCCGACATTCCCGGCTTAAAGGAGGAAGATGCGTATCCGGCAGATCCAGAGGATGGTTATGGGTGGGAAAAACTATTTAGTGAACGCATGTGCCGGCACTTCCGGGAAGATTTTGGAGTTCGAACTCGGATGGCCCGATACCACAACGTTTACGGTCCGAATGGCACCTTCGATGGTGGCCGGGAAAAGGCACCTGCAGCCATCTGCCGCAAGATCATCGGCGCCAAACTGGCCTCAAAGCATGAGATCGAGATTTGGGGAGACGGTAAGCAGACCCGTTCATTCATGTTCATTGAAGACTGCGTCAAAGGGACGCAGGCAATTATGGCCAGTGAGGTCCTCGATGCCATCAACCTCGGCAGCGACGAAATGGTTTCGATCAACCAGTTGGTCGGTATAGTGGAGGAACTTTCCGGTATCACAGTTAAGCGTTCGTATAACCTGGATGCACCCAAGGGCGTCCGGGGTCGTTCCAGTGACAATACTCGGATCAAGCAGGAACTGGATTGGGCACCGGACATCCGTCTTCGTGCCGGCATGGAAAAGACCTACGCGTGGATCTATGATCAGATGGTCTCCGGAAATTCAAAGGACTCAGTTGTGAATATTTCCTGAGATCCCGCAGAATGCACCATGTGATTTGCTGACGCGACGGGGCTAAGCTAGCCCAGTTTACTGTAGTTAATGAATTTGCCGTGGGGGAAGTATTCCGATTTAAGTTCCTTTCGTTCATCCGGGATAGCATAAGGCTTGTCGCTCGCGCCCACATCTCAGCCAATGGTCATAACTTGATTGTGGGTGTTTGTTCGGATAGATCAGATCATCCGATTTTGGCATCTCGTGCACGGAAAAATACTAGATATAAGTTTTTAATGAATGATACTGTAAGGAAGTTGGCCCGGGGAGCTGGGATTTTAGTTCTGTTTGTGCTTTTGAGCGCAGCGGTATATTTTTCACGCCAATTGATGGCATCGTATTTGGTGGCTCATAGCTGGGAGCATTATTTGGTTCGGGCGGCAGTCGGTTTCACGGGACTGATTGTAACTACTTTATTGATACAAAATATTACAGCTAGGTCCCCCGTAGAAGTGTCTTCGGATTATACGTTTCCATCAGTCCCGTTCAAGTGGTCTAATCTAGCAAAGCGTGTGGTCGACCTTTTGCTCTCGATCGCACTCCTAGTTGTGCTTTCGCCAGTTCTTATCATCGTCACTGTGCTGATATTCATATTGGAGGGCAGTCCTGCATTTTATATTTCGCAGCGGTATATTTCTGTGGGGCATTGTGTTTCGGTCCTGAAGTTCCGAACAATGGTGAGGGATGCGAGGTCTCCCAAATATCGTCTCCGGGAGCGGTTCATGCGGAATGGCTTCTTGGATATTCCACTAGACTGTGAAGTTTACACTCCGTTTGGCCGCCTGTTGGAGCGCACGCAGATGGTGGAGACATTACAACTTTTCAACATTCTGTTGCACCGCATGAGTCTGATAGGGAATCGCCCGTTACCTCTGGATAATATTGAACTGCTTGAGCAGTTTAAGGGCTGGCATGGTCGCTTTGCCAGTCCAGCAGGAATTACTGGATTGTCTCAAGTGGTGGGAAAACTGAATCAAAGTCCGGAGGATAGGCTTAGTCTGGAATCTCGTTATTCGGCATTATACCGCAATCCGAAGGCTAATATTTTTCGGTGTGATCTATACATAGCTTTTTACACATTGCGTCTGGTCCTGACCGGGAAGGCGCTTTCCGGTACGGAGGCGGATCGAATCCTGCGAATTTCCGGATCACCCGAATGTGATCGCAATATTTAACAACGAATTATGAACATACTGGTGTTGGGCGCTTCGTCCGCCGTCGGTGCAGCCCTCGCTCAGGAATTTGCAGATGACGGTAATTTGATCCTGACTGGTCGTGATCGTGCTCGCCTAGAGACAGCTGCGTCGGGCTGCCGGAAACCGGACGACCGAACGGTAGAAATAATGCCCATCGATTTGGTTGAGGGGGGCCATGCTCTGGGGGATCGGCTGGAAGGTCGTAACATTGATCTGATCATTGATGCCGCCTCAGCAAGTTCAGCCCGGCGAGATGATGAACAATCTACCGCATTTCTTGCTAGTAGTATTGATGTCGACATCATGGCGAAGCACGCGTTGTGGGAGTTGCTGAGGCAGCGGCAGGAAGTCGTTCCTGGTGTCATATTCATTTCATCCGTTTTGGTTCGACTGAGAAGTCCGGGGAGGACGGTGTATTCGTCTCTCAAGCAACTGTATGAGGCCTATCTCAAACGATTAGCGGTGGAGAACCCGGGACTGAGGTCCCTCGTGGTGCATGTCGGCACCGTACTAGATAACCGTGTCGTAACGGACAAAACAAAAGGATTGGCGGTGGCCGTTCGGGAGGCGTACCTTGCAGGGAATGAATACCTGTCATATGGGGGTAGTGGGCGAATCATGTTGGTCTTGAATACGATCCATCCATCTCTGTTCTCCCTAGCAATCAGGATTCAGCGTGCCCTAAGAGTACGTGGATGACCATTCGACCAGTCTGCTTCGGTCAACCAGCATGCCCGTGCAATAAACCGATTCATCGTGTAAGTTATTCGATGGTGAGATCGTAGCGCACTTGGTACTGTTCCTTAGGCCAAAGTGTCGATGCTAGAAGCTCCAATTGATAATTGCCGGGGTGGTTTAAATTGAAAATGACATCAGCGAAAACCCAGACATCTCCACCCAATGGGTCGGGCCGACCAATAAGCTCATATGATTCAGAAAAATCTGGACCCTTTACGATTAATCTTAGTTTCCAAGCGTTTCCATCACGAGTTCTCATGACGGGACGAAGTAGAAAAGTCTGTCCGGCAATAAGAGAAGGTTCCAAAATAGTTTTTCGCAGATCCCCTCGTTCTTCAACACCGGGTTTAGTTAGCGCCACTCCCACGCCATTCGCAGCAATACTCTGCCCTTGAACTGGCGCCTGCCACTCGAGCCAGACTTCGGGAGGCCGCAGTTGTTTTTGATCGCGTGCGAGCGGAGCGAACAGCTCTGGTTGTCCTGCATGTTCCAATGCTACTTCAAAAGGAAGCCAATGGTGGGTCAAGCGGCCCATGGTGGAGCCGGAACTGAACAACGCGGGAACGGGTGTGAAGGGAGCGAACTTCACACGATCGTCAGGTATATTGCGTAGATTCTCTCTGCTACGTGGAATCAATAAAGATGGGGGGGTGAGAGCGGGCCAAGTCATCCATTTTCTAGCCTGACGAATTTGAGTCAGACCGGTTGCATTCATCGCATAGCTAATGCCGGCTGTAGCGAGCAGACCGGCCCGTGATTGCAAAGATATTTCTAGTGGAACATCCCCTCTCGCGCCGAGGGAAGGGGGGGAGAGTTCGAGGAGCATGGGCGATGATATCACATGGCGTATAGACAAGTCCCGAGGTGGGACCATAATGGTATGGTACAGCCGATTGAATACCGGGCCTTTAACAGGAGCGATAATCAGCACAAAAAGAACCAGTATCAGCCGAATAAATGGGAGTGCGGTCCAATATCGAATTTTCAGTCCGCGGCTCAAAGAGGCGAGCGGCCGCGGAAGCAACGACATAGATCTTCGATCAAAATCGGAAAAGGCTACGACGATGGCTAGCCCAGTAGGTATGGTGAAGAGCATACGATTGAACACGAAAATGTAACCCTCGGCAAAGTGCTCATTTTGGGCTGCTAACGCGTTTGCCAGTGGCAAACTAAAGCACGGCAGGCAAAGAGCGACCAAAGGGAAAAGCGTTAGCCATGCAGCGACATGATTACGTCGTGACAGCCACAATGCTGCAAATATACTGAGCAGGCCTGACAGGCCAACAACCGCGATTATACTCTCAAAAGCGGGAGAGTTTGGAACCAATAGGTTGAATCCATACCACGGTGATAACCAGCCTGCAGGCTGGTAAACGGTGTCAATAAGAGGATGCCTAGGGTACCATAGAATGGTTGCTAGGCTTAGTAGTACACCAGATATTACTAATCCGATTATGGCGCGACGGTTCCATACGACGACGAGCCACCCCAGCACTGCACATGCTGCGATACAGACTATACCGAGTCCTTGAATATGATTGAAAGCGATCAGTACAGACAGACATATCAAGCTCAGTAACAGTATTGAAAGTTTCTTGAATAGTAGGGGCCGGAGATGGGCATCGAAATTCACCGCTGAACCAGTTCTCCGGTTGTGCTGGAGTTGATTATTTCCAAATTCAATCAGAATACGTATGGCGGCAACGGCTCCTATTTGAGCGAAAATAGTGCTGGAGATTCCGTAGTAGCGATAGAATCCGAACCCATTGTTACCAAGTAAAAGAGCCTGGAGCAGAACGAAAAAGAAAGCACTGCGTTCACTCAAGCCGATCGCCAACCCTAATCTAAAGTACTGCCAGCTAAGTAGAAGGCAACAGAAAGCGTAGTATAAATCAAATAAATACAATTGTGTTTGCGGCGGACTGGAGTTCCCTAAAAAGCTGTAAGCAAGGAAGTAACTCGATTTCTTCCACGTGGAATGTTCGGTAACTAATTCAACCCAATTCCACTCGTTCAATCGAGTGAGGTGCTGCCATGGATCGGAAGGGAATTCTAGATACACTCCCACCAAGAAGAAAAATACGGCTAAGGTAATCCATGGCATCACATGGAGGGCACTAATGGTGGAATGCGCGGGCTGAGTCTCTCCTCCAACTGACCTATATCGCTTCCAAGAAGCATAGAAAACCACGATCAAGAAAAGGAGATGTATAACATGTAAAACATGAAAGACCCTCAAAAGAGGAAATCTGCTTTGACCAGGATTTACTGAAAAACCGAGCGTCGCGTAAATTAGGTAGGCTATCAGGTATGGAATCAGAAATGCCCAGCCAGATCTGAAATATATAATTAACCGATGTGTGTATCTAGGCATGAATATAATAGTTTTAATTATTCTCAGTACCTCGTGGTTTCATGCGGGTAAAACATCAGTAATATTCCGCCGAAATCGTTGGATGCACGAACCTTGTCAGTTTGCACTTAAAGTGCACCACTAATTTGCGGCCCAAGGTGCACCATTTTCCTGATGTCGAACAGGATAAAAATGGAGCAAAAAAGCAATATCGGAGTTAAAGACTCGGGGCTGGAGTGATCGCAGGATCGCGAAAGAACTGGGATTAAACCGACGAACGGTCGCGCGCTACGCCGTTTCAAAGTGCACAAAAGTGCAAACCGGGAAAATGGACAGTCTAAGCTAGTGCGCGAGGTATCATACGCAGATCAGGCAGTGGTATGAATCGGGGTTGAGCATTGAACGCATCCACCACGATTTGGAACGCGAGCATGCCTTCAAGGGTCCCTACCAAAGCGTATATCGTATCGTAATGACTCCAAGCTGATATGCACCGCCTCGGAAAATACAGCCCTGACTCGCGGCGAAGTGCGAGCAGGCATCGTGCATCACAGTGACCTAGGCAGCACCTACGCCAGTGACCGCTACCAACGATTGCTGCGGCGGCTGAAAATG
>CAJXQX010000077.1 GCA_913058185.1 uncultured Verrucomicrobiota bacterium | reverse complement strand
GTCGTCGGCAGCGTCAGATGTGTATAAGAGACAGCCCTTAAACGAACTAAGGTATACACCCCAGGTGACTGGAAATTTTCATGACGCAACCACAATATTCAGAATCCGGCCCGGAACATAGATGACGCGTCGGAGGGTTTTTCCCTCCATGTGGGACATAATGATCTTGTCCTTCTGGGCGGCGACCAGTGCTTCTGATTCCTCAATGTTCTTGGGTAAGATCAACTCCCCGCGACGTTTGCCGTTAACCTGAACCACCAGTTTCTGGGTTTCGTTTTCGAGTAATTTTTCGTCGTATCCCGGCCATGCGGCAGCCTGCACCGGCGCATTGCCACCAAGTTTCACCCAGAGCTCCTCTGCGACATGGGGGGCGAAGGGAGCAAGCAGCTGGACAAAAGCCTTGGCCGATGTATGGGTAACCACCTCGGACTTGAGTAAGGCATTGGCGTAGATCATCATCTGGGAAATCGCGGTGTTAAATCGCATGTTCTCAATATCCTCGGTGACTTTTTTGATCGTTTCGTGGAGGAGTTTGGTGAAATCGGCCGATTCGGAATTCGGCGACGCTTTGATCCGGGAGTGCATTTTCCCGTGTTCGTTGATCAGACCTCGCCAAACCTTTTGTAGAAAACGGTGAACGCCTTCGATTCCGCGGGGATTCCACGGTTTCTTTGCCTCCAAAGGCCCTAAAAACATTAAATAGAGTCTTAAGGTGTCGGCACCATGGGACTCGATTATAGTATCTGGACTCACTACATTGCCTCCGCTCTTGGACATTTTTTCCCCGTCTTCTCCTAGAATGATTCCTTGATGGAAAAGCTTCTGGAACGGTTCGTCATAGGGCAGAACACCGACGTCAAATAGCACTTTGTGCCAGAATCGGGCGTATAATAGATGGAGAACTGCATGCTCTGCGCCGCCAATATAAAGATCTGGTGTGCGCCAGTATTCCAAGTTGGATCGACTCGCAATAGCCTCCGAGTTTTTCGGATCCATGTAGCGCAAGTAATACCAGCATGAGCCCGCCCATTGAGGCATCGTGTTGGTCTCTCTTCGACCGCGAAGCCAGGTTGAGTCGATGGGTGGTTCCTCGGTAGCAGAGTGAGAGGCACCCGTCAGAGGATTGAACCAAATGTCTAACCATGCTTGAGCGTTTGCGAGGGGGCTCTCGCCACTGTCACTGGGGAGATAGGATTCTACCTCGGGTAATGCCAGCGGCAGTGCCTGGTCCGGGACCGGTAGGGCATAGCTGATCAAACCATCCTCCTCAAATGTTACGGGATCTTTCGGGAGGTCTGACGCACCGGCTGCTACCGCGGATTCGTATCCTGCTTTGTCCACCCAAACGATCGGGATGGGTTCTCCCCAGTAGCGTTGGCGGGAAAATATCCAGTCGCGAAGTCTGAAGTTAACGGTGGCCTTGGCGCGGTCTTTGTCGGCCAGGGCTGCAGTCATACGTTGCTTGGCCTCCTGCCATGGCAGCCCGCTGTATCCATCGGAGTTAACGAGTTTGCCGTCGCCGCTGTAAGGTAGATCCGGCCCACCTTCACGGTCGCTGGAGCTATCCAGCGGTTCAATCACTTGAACGATTGGGATATCGTATTTTTGAGCGAATTCGTAGTCCCGTTCGTCGTGAGCCGGAACGGCCATGATTGCCCCTGTTCCGTAGCCCATCAGCACGTAGTCAGCGACCCAGATCGGCAATTTTTGGCCATTGATCGGATTGATGGCGAACGCACCGGAAAATACCCCGGACTTATCCTTGGCTAAATCGGTGCGCTCCAAATCGCTCTTGGCGGCAGCCTGTTGTCGGTAGGCTGCGATCGCGCCACGTTGGCTGGCGATCGTGAGTTTATCGACGAGCGGATGCTCCGGGGCGATCACCATGTAAGTCGCGCCAAACAGCGTGTCGGGCCGGGTGGTGAATACCGTTAAATTTCCCAGACTGTGATCATCTAAAATGAAGTCGACCTCCGCGCCTTCACTGCGACCGATCCACGCGGCCTGCATACGCTTGGTCGAATCAGGCCAGTCCAGCCCCTCGAGATCAGCTAACAATCGATCGGCGTAAGCGGTGATCCGCAGGACCCATTGCCGCAGCGCACGACGTTCTACGGGGTGGTTTCCACGTTCAGATTTTCCGTCGACGACTTCCTCATTGGCTAAGACCGTCTTCAGCGCAGGACACCACCAGACGGGCCGCTTATCGACGTAAGCTAAGCCTCGTTTGAACAGTTGAAGGAAGATCCACTGCGTCCACCGGTAATATTCCGGGTCGGTCGTGTTAATCTCCCGATCCCAATCATAGGAAAACCCCAGAGCCTTAATCTGGCGGCGGAAGTTGGTGACATTTGCCTCGGTATTGGTCGCCGGATGCGTTCCGGTTTTTACCGCATGCTGCTCGGCGGGCAGTCCAAAGGCATCCCAACCGATCGGGTGCAGCACATTGTAACCGCAGGCGCGCTTGTAGCGGCACATGATATCGGTCGCGGTGTAGCCCTCGGGATGGCCGATGTGCAACCCCGCGCCAGACGGATATGGAAACATGTCGAGCGCGTAGTATTTAGGTTTCGGGGAAGAATCCTCGGCCTTAAATGCCTTGTTTTCTGCCCAGAAGGATTGCCAGCGAGGCTCAATGGAGGGAAAGTCGTAATCTATGCTATGCGTTGCCATCTGAAGAAATCGGTCACTGTGACACTTTCACTAACTCGGTCAATGACGCGGCTCGTTCTGTTATCTTTGGTAGGGACACTGCTCGTAACGGCCTCAATGGCAGAAACTTCAAGGGGGTTTAAGAGGCTACTAGATGCCGTCGTGCGCATCGATGTGCGCGAATTTGCTTACGAAGCGGGCTCCAAACGGTTTCAGAGCGGAGTTGGCTCCGGTGTCATTGTATCAGACGACGGTCTGATTCTCACGAACGCGCACGTGGTGGGACTCCGCGCCGTCGATATCAATGTAACTCTCGCCAATCTAGAACGCGTCAGCGCTGAACTGGTCGGTTGGGATCACTGGACTGACCTCGCGCTTCTTCGCTTGGATGCGGAAGAACTTAAGCGAAAGGGGCACAAGTTCACGGTAGGACGATTTGGCGATTCCGATGACCTCGATCCCGGAGAAACGGTCTACGCGGTAGGGACTCCCCACGGACTTACTCGCACCGTAACCCGAGGTATTATCTCGAATCCGCGTCGTTTTTTCGCCGATTCGCGAGGCGTGAAGGGATATGAAACCGGGCAGTTCAATACGTGGCTACAGACCGACGCAGCGATCAACCCCGGCAACAGCGGAGGGCCGCTGGTTACGAGTGATGGTCGTATCGTGGGAATAAATTCCCGCGGTTACTCTGGAGCGGACAATTTGGGATTCGCGATTCCGTCATCGACCGCACGACGAGTCATGACCGGTTTGGCTGAAGATGGCGCGATCGAACGCAGTTACGTGGGAATCGTGCCGGGCGCACTGCGCGACTTAGAGGATTTCTACGATCTTGAATTAAATACCGGAATGCTAATCAACAGCGTTGATCCGGGTTCGCCTGCGGCTGAAGCGGGGATGCGTGGGGGCGATATTTTACTCAAGATCAACGGCGAACGGGTGGATGGGCGATTTCCTGAACAACTTCCGCCAATCAAGAATATGATCGCGGTTCGTCCGATCGGATCCGAATTGACGCTTTCCATCAAACGGGGTGATTCGACCGACGACTACACCGTCACCACGGAGGAGTTGGTCAGCCGAGTCGGCGACGAGTCGGTGGTCGAGATTTGGGGACTTAGTATTCGTGAGGTATCGCGCCCATTTGCCCGTGAGAATCAGCTGCCCAATGACGAGGGCGTGTTGGTCATCGGTGTTCAGCGTGGGTTTCCCGCCCAAGTCGCGGGCTTAAGCACGGGGGATGTGATCACCAAGATCAACAACACGCCCATTGCCAGTATCGCCGACATTCTGAAGCAGGCGGAAGCTTATGAGGAATTACCGGATAAAGTTTTAGTGGAAGCTCGAAGAAAATTCCGTGTCTCCCTCTACGTCCTAAAACCATGAAGACCTCCTTCACCCCCTTCCTCGCCGGTCTATTTTGCATAGTCGGCATTTCTTCCATCGTGGCAGACCAGTCCCCGGCATCCCTCCTCGATGAGCGTTTGGCGTCAGTGGTGGTGGTCGAATTTGCCATTGAGCACGAACTCGATCGCACCCTCAACTATATCAATGGAATTGTGATCGATGACGATGGCACCGTGATTCTCGAATCCAGTGCGATCAGCGATCGGGCGACTCCAGGTCAATTGGTAGATTTCAAAATTTACCGGCCAGGATATCCGACCACTCAATATGCGACCGCAGATTATCTGGGTCAGGATGGTTACACGACATGGCATTTTGTGAAGGTGCAACCGGAAGGGCGCACCGGGCTGCGGCCGATTACCGATTTCGCTGCGGCCGATCCCGCAGCGATGCCAGTGATCGGAGAAAAGATATGGGGAATCGGTTTGCGGCAAAAGGATGAAGATTTTGCGCCTTACTATCTCAGCTCGCAGGTGAGTTTGATTCAGCGACTACCCCAGTTGACGGGAGTCGCACTTGGCAGCGTGGCGGGCCGCGGTTGCCCGCTATTTAATGAAGCCGGTGAGTTTATCGGTATGGGCGCCTCTGGGTTCGGCCAGCGCATGATGATTTATTCGCAACGTCGGCGGGGCGAAATGTCGGTCTTGATTAATCCCGACGAAGCGGCGGGCTTTCGGCTGGCCGCAGAGGTTTATCCTGCCATCGGGCGCATTCCGGATAACCTCTTTGGACGTCCCTTGCCGTGGTTTGGCATTGATGGCATCAATCCGGTCGGACCTGAAGTCGCAGAGTTTCTGGGACTCGGTTCGACTACCGGTCTCGTAATTTCCGAATTGTTGAGCGGAAGTCCGGCGGAAGAGGGAGGACTGATGCCGCGAGACATTATCATCGCCCTCGATGGTATGCCATTGCCGCGACTGAAGCCGGATGGAGTGGTGGCAGCGCATCTCATGCGAGAGATTCTCAAACGCGAGCCGGGCGATACGCTCTCCTTGACGATTTTGCGTGATCAGCTCGAACTTGAGCTACCGATTGAGCTGGGCGACGCACCCAAGACACCTAAGGAAGCAGCGCGGAATTACTTTGAAGAACTCGGTATCACCATTCGCGAAACGGTGTTCTCCGATGTCGTCGCTCGTCGGGAAGATCCCTCGAGTTTGATCGGTGCAATTGCTCACTTCATCAAACCGAGTAGCCCCGCCGGAACGGCCGGTTTACGCGTGGATGACTGGATCAAGGAAATCGATGGCACCGCAGTGGTTGACTACGAGCAAGCGTTGGAACTCTTCGGGGCGGCGGAATCTAGTGGACGACCAGAAGTCGTGATGTTGGTGAGTCGCGGCGGTGAGACTTCCGTCATGCGAGTAAAGATCGACGAGTGATTTTTCCGCGATTGGTATCTTAACTTGCGCCCGTGCGTTGTAGGGGTGTGCATTGATCCGTATGTTTACCGGCATCATCGAAGAAACGGGCAACGTGCTCTCTTTCGCCGAGGGAGCGCAGAGTTGGCGTTTGGAGATTGAGGCCCATCGAGCACTCGAAGAGGCTGCTCTCGGCGACAGTATTGCGGTTAATGGTTGCTGTCTGACCATCGTGGAATTCGACGAGTCTAAGTTGGTTTTTGATGTGCTAGCCGAGAGTCGTCGACTCACTACTTTTGAGTCACTCACTCCCGGATCGTTGGTGAACCTGGAACGAGCAGCTCGGTTCAATGGTAAGATGGGCGGGCATTTTGTGACCGGCCATATTGATGGAGTGGGGAAAATCCGAACATTCGAACAACGAGGTCAAGATACATTCCTCAAAGTCCAAGCCCCGGAGGGTTTGGGGCGTTATTTGGTACATAAAGGCAGCGTGGCCATAGACGGTATATCGCTGACGGTTGCGGAGGTGGCAGGTGATGGGTTCGCGGTTTGGTTGATTCCACACACTTTGAAAGAGACTAATCTGCAGACGAAGTCTGTGGGCGAAGGCGTGAATCTCGAGTTTGATCAGCTCGGTAAATACGTCGAAAAACTGGTCGCGCCAACCTTGGCCTGATTTCCGAAACATTCTCCGAGAAATGCGCGCAACCCTCCTGGCCCTAAATGAAGAGCTGATCCGGCTGAAGACGGCAGGAGTTAAAAATATTAATGTATCGGATGAATCGATACGTGCATTGCGAGCGTTGGTTGGGGTGTCTTCGGAGAAGAGTCGACCTGTAGCGGTGGAGGAACCGCGGGGCAGTGTTGCCGAACCGCAATCCCGGCCGGTGGAACGTCGGTCGGTGCCCAAGCCTACACCGCCGCCGCCATCACCTCCGAAACCTAAGTTTCCCGACCCTCCGAAGGTGGAGCTACTGGAAGGATCGAAGCAGGAACAGTGGGATGCTTTAGTCGCGATGGTTGAGGCGGATTCGGTCTGCCAAAAAGCCACCAGACCAGAAAAACAGATTACCGTCGGCGTCGGCGATCTGGAGGCCGATGTGTTTCTTTGTGGCGAGGCTCCCGGTGCGGAAGAGGAGATCAGCGGAGAACCGTTTGTCGGGCCAGCCGGGCAGTTGCTCGATAAAATGATTTTGGGGACCGGACTCTCTAGAGACCGTGTTTACATTGCTAATATCATGAATTGGCGCCCACAGATTCCCACGGAAGAGGGGCAAGAGCAGATTGGGAATCGTCCCCCGACGGCGGAAGAGATGGCCTATTGTTTGCCTTATTTGAGGGCTCAGTTGGCCATCGTTAAACCCAAGGTAATTGTGGCCCTAGGCGCTTCAGCGGCTAAAGCGATGTTGGGTCAAGATCGATTCAAGGCCTTGGGCGAGATCCGGGGCCAATGGCAGGATTTTGATGGGGTGCCGGTGATGGTCACTTATCATCCTAATTACATTTTGCGGAACCAGTCCCATCGCTCGAAGCGGGCAATTTGGGAAGATCTTTTACATGTGATGGAGAAATTGGCGCTACCGATCAGCGAAAAGCAGCGCAATTATTTCCTCGTCCGGTAGCGGGTGCTTTGGACCCGGTCGTTGAGGTTGCCTGATCTTCGGCCGTAAAAGTTGCGGCAAGGAACTGCCCCCCGTCGCCTTTAAATGCAGTCCTTTACCCGAGAATTAATGTCCGATATCCGCACGATGCCCCGTGCGTTGTGGGTGCTCACGGGCGGACAGTTTATCAATCGGTTTGGATCATTCGTGTTCCCGTTCCTTTCGCTCTATCTGGTCGAGCAGGGGTTTGATCTTGGTCGTGTTGCACTCGTGCTCGGAGCAATTTCGGTTGGAGGAGTGCTGACTCCGTTTGCCGGCGGCTATTTGGCCGATGCGATCGGGCGGCGTAATACGATCGTATTATCGTTAGTCGGAAGTGCGGTGTCCGTTTTGGCGCTGTATTACTGCGGGAGTTTTCCACTTCTGCTCTTCGTATCTTTTGTTCACGGGTTCCTGACCTACATGTTTGGTCCCGCGGCCAACGCGCTGGTGTCGGATGTGGTTCCGGAGGAAAAGAGGGTGGTGGCCTTTGCCGTTTTCCGATTGGCGCTGAATGCCGGTTTTGCCGCCGGCCCCGCCGTCGCGGGGTTTCTTTTATGCGGGCGCCGAGTCTCATTTTTTTGGGCGATGCGATTACTACGCTGATCTTTGCCGGACTCGCTTGGTGGCTGCTGCCGCATGGGCTCAGGACCGTGAAGGGCCGCGTGAGTTCACCGAAGTTGGCGTGGGAAAGCTGGAAAGAGGCGGATCAGGATGGTTGGAGCAATGGACCGTTCATGCAATTGCTCGGAGCCAAGCTGCTGATGGCCGTCGCGTTCGTGCAGGTATTTAATGTTTTGGCCTTGGATGCCAAAGCCAATGGTCTGACCGCGGTTGATTGTGGATTGGTGATGGGGCTCAACGGCTTCTTGATCATGCTGATTGAGTTGCCTCTCGTTCAGTGGATTAAACGGTTCCCGGCCAAGAGGATCACCGCGATTGGATTTGCTACGATTGGCCTGAGCTGTGCCGTGTTTGCATTTGCCGACTCTCGACTCGGGTTTTTTCTCGCGATGGGATTATTTACCCTGGGTGAGATGATCGGTCTGCCGGTCAGTATTGCCTATGGTGCTCAACTTGCGCCGGAGAAATATCGGGGCCGGTTTTTTGGTTTCTTCAGCATGATGTGGGGTTTTTCAGCCCTGGTGGGAAGTTTTGAAGTGTGGGTTTACGGCTGGATGGGCGCTACGTGGTCGTTGCTCACGGGGGCGTGCGGTTTGGCCGCTGGCGTGTTACTGGTTCCGAGTTTCAGGGACCGACGCACACCGAAGGATCTCTCGAATGAGGGTGAGTAGCCGCCGCGCGGACGGATGACGCTTGGCAGCATTGGGAGTCTGTAACTAGGTGCGATATGGGTCGATCACGACTAGCTTCTCTCGCGGTAATTTTGATCGATTTGTTGGGAGTGAAATTTACCCAGGCCGATGAACCTCGGCTGGAAACCGTGTCCTATGCGTGTGCGGCCACGGGCCTGGAAAGGGACTACTTTGTTTATATCCCTGCGGGATATTCGGAGCGAAAGGATTGGCCCGTCTTGTTGTTTCTGCACGGCAACGGTGAGCGAGGTGATGGTAAAGGAGACTTGGGTTTCGTGTTAAAACACGGCCCTATTTATGAGGCTTGGATTCAGAAACGAGATCTACCTTTTGTGATCATTGCTCCGCAATTGCCTCTTTTTGACCAAGGTGGAGTGTCTTACCTAAAGAATCGATCTGCTGACGATATACCGCTGCGTTTACCCGATAGCGTCCCACCTCGCTCAAAAGGAAAAAGCGGAGGCGGCGCGATGCAGGGACAACTCGCCGAACCGTCGCCGTATCCGCCAGCATGGATGAAGGAAGGGTGGGCCTTAATTGAGGATGAATTGATGGGTATGGTAGATCACGTGGTCGCAAATTTCCACGGTGATGCCGATCGCGTTTATCTGACGGGGCTAAGTTATGGTGGGTATGGCACTTGGCATCTCGGCGCGCAGTTCCCTGATCGATTTGCCGCGATTGCTCCGGTCGTCGGGCATGGTCACGTGGACCATGCACCACCATTAGCGGAAGCCGGCTTGCCCATTTGGCAGTTCGCGGGCGGCAAGGATCCGGTCGTTCCGGTGCGGTGTTTTTATGGCGCTCTGAATGAACTCGAACGACTCGGGCACCCGGGGATTCGATTTACGATCGAAGCCGATCAGGGGCATGCTGCGCGGGTGCGCGTGTATGCAGGTGAAGACCTGTATCAGTGGTTTCTGGAACATGCGTTGCCTCGTTGATATGAGTTTGCGCACTTCGAGCTTTGACGCGCGAAGACTTCTGCCCCGTTGATCAATCGATGTTACCAACCCAAAAAGGCTCAGTCCGACTCTTTCGCTTCGCTGGAATTAGTGTGTGGTTACATTGGAGTTGGGGATTGATCGCGCTTTGGGCGCTGACGGGACGGCAGGGGATGTATTCGACCCCGCTATGGAATCTAGTCGAGTATATCGGGCTGTTTACGATCGTGCTACTTCACGAATTTGGTCACTCGCTGTCATGTCGACAAGTGGGCGGTCAATCGGATGAAATCGTGCTTTGGCCGCTGGGCGGAGTGGCCTACGTAAATGCTCCGCAACGTCCCGGTGCGCAGCTTTGGAGCATCGCGGCTGGTCCGTTGGTCAACGTCGTATTGATCCCGGTATTGATGGCGATCGATTTGGGACTTCGGGTCACCGGGCTTGGACCTGACTCCGTCGATTTCTGGGTGTGTCTTGCCAGTATTCAATATATCAACATAGCCCTACTGATTTTTAATATCCTACCCATCTACCCGCTCGATGGAGGACAGATTCTACGGAGCCTGTTGTGGTTCAAATTCGGCCTGATCCGTAGCCTTTTATTCGCCAGTGCGGTGGGGCTCGTCGGAGCAGCTGGATTGATCGCGCTGGCCCTATACTGGCGCAGTCTCTGGCTCGGCATGCTCGTAGCGTTCTTGGGCTCAAACAGTTGGCGCGCATTTCAGGCGGCCAGATCGGCGGGAAGATAGCCGGCGCCTAAAGGGCCTTGAGAGCGGCTTTCGCTTCAGCAAAGGCTCCGACAAGCTCAGTTATATCGGTCTCAAGATTTTCGAGAGATTCTTTTGATTTTTCTTCGAGACGTTTGGCCGCACCGATGACCCTAATCGCGCCCAAGTTGGAGGAGCTTCCTTTGATGCTATGCGCCGCACGATTGAATGTGGTCTGGTCGCCCGAGGCTAGACAGTCATGAATCTCAGTTAGACGCTTGAGGGTGTCGGTCAGATAGATCTCCTCAACTTCTTTTAGAAAAGAGTCGTCTTCCATTTCATCTTCCAGGGCTCGGAGATTTTGGATAGCTTCAGCAGCTAGAATACTTGGACCAGTCATTTTTAGGGAATGGACAGAGTCGCGTGGTCCGAATGTCAGATGGAATTAATGTCCGGGCGAGCGTTTTGGGTAAATACAATGTAACTGCAGGAACTCAATACGTATCATTAAATTGAGATATGTTGATATTGAACTTGTGATTTGGGAGTTAAGAGGCTCAATAAACGGAGTTCTATATGGCTAATACATTTGTTTTCTCCTCTGAATCGGTTGGCGAGGGCCACCCCGACAAAGTCTCCGATTTTATCTCGGACAGCGTCCTAGACGCTTGCCTCACGGTCGATCGCAACAGCCGAGTGGCCTGCGAAACGCTGGTTAAATCGAATATGGTTGTTCTCGCGGGAGAGATCTCTGTTCCGAAGTTGAAGGGCAAGCCGATCGAATCCGTGATCAATCTCGATAGCATCGTTCGTGAAGCGATTACCGAGATCGGATACGTCAACGACGACGACGTGTTTCATGCCGACAAGGTATTCATCCAAAATTTTCTAACCAGCCAATCTGCCGACATCGGGCAGGGGGTTGATGCTCGCAAGGCCGAGGGTAAAGGCCACGCAGAGCAGGGCGCAGGCGACCAAGGCATCATGTTTGGTTATGCCTGTGACGAGACGCCTGAGCTCATGCCGACGCCCGTGATGCTGGCGCATCATCTGGGTCATGAATTAGCTGCGCTTCGTAAGTCCGGTAAGGCTAACTGGCTTCGCCCCGACGCGAAGTCTCAAGTGTCGGTCCGTTACGTCGACGGCAAGCCGACCGAAGTGGTCAATGTGGTCATTTCAACCCAGCATACCGAAAACGTCACTCGCGAGGAAATTGAAAAGCACCTGATTGCTAAGGTCGTGAAGAAGGTGATCCCGAAGAAACTTCTGTCCAAGAATACCGAATTCCTGATCAACCCAACGGGTCGATTCGTGATCGGTGGACCTCAAGGTGACACAGGTCTCACCGGCCGTAAGATCATTGTAGATACTTACGGTGGATGGGGTCGCCATGGTGGCGGAGCATTCTCCGGTAAAGATCCCTCGAAGGTTGATCGCTCAGCCGCCTACATGGCGCGTTGGGTTGCAAAGAACATTGTGGCCGCGGGCCTATCTTCGATTGCTGAACTCCAGCTCGCTTACGCTATCGGTCACCCTGAACCGGTGAGCGTTTTCGTCGATACGTTCGAAACCGGCACCGTTCCTGATTCCGTCATCTCGGAGGCCGTCAAGGAAGTATTCAGCTTCAAGCCAGCGGCGATCGTCAAGCAGCTCAAGTTGCTCAATCCGATCTACCGCCAGACGACCAACTACGGTCACTTCGGCAAAGCCGACCTACCTTGGGAACAAACCAACAAGGTTCGCGTGCTCACCACCGCCGTGAAACGCCTGACTAAATAATCCATTTTAAAACCAATATAATTATGACAACCGCAGCTGAATTCACTGACTTTCACGTCAAAGATATGAGCCTCGCCGAATGGGGCCACAAAGAGATCACGATCTCCGAGCACGAAATGCCCGGGTTGATGGTGATTCGGAAGAAGTTCCCCAACAAGCCTCTTCAAGGGGTGCGGATCATGGGCTCTTTGCACATGACCATCCAGACGGCCGTGCTCATCGAGACGCTCGTGGACCTCGGCGCTACCGTGCGTTGGGCTTCGTGTAATATTTTCTCTACGCAAGACCATGCCGCCGCCGCGATCGCCGATAACGGGGTGCCCGTATTCGCCTGGAAGGGCGAGACTCTCGTCGAGTATTGGGACTGCACCTGGAAAGCCTTAGTCGGTCCTGACGGTCTCGGCCCTCAAATGGTCGTCGATGACGGCGGCGACGTGACACTTCTCATTCATAAGGGTGTTGATCTGGAAGCCGGCAGCGACTGGGTGAATAGCGAGTCCGGCTCCGAAGAAGAGCAGGTCATCAAAAACCTACTCAAACGGGTTCACGCTGAAGATTCGACTATCTTTGCTCGTATCGCTGCTGACTGGAAGGGCGTTTCGGAAGAGACCACCACCGGTGTGCACCGTCTCTACGAATTGGCCGAAAAGGGACAACTTCTTGTTCCTTCGATCAACGTAAACGATTCCGTCACCAAATCAAAATTCGACAATCTCTACGGATGCCGCGAATCCCTAGCTGACGGCCTCAAGCGGGCGACCGACGTCATGATTGCTGGCAAAGTTGCCTGTGTCTGTGGCTACGGCGACGTAGGAAAAGGTTGTGCGCACTCGCTCAAGAGCTTTGGCGCTCGGGTTATAGTTACCGAGATCGATCCGATCAACGCGCTCCAAGCCGCCATGGAAGGTTACGAAGTCAACACCCTCGAGAGCACTCTCGGTGTGGCCGACATCTATGTGACCACCACCGGTAACAAGGACATCATTCGCGCGGAGCATCTCCGGGGAATGAAGGACCAGGCGATCGTCTGTAATATCGGCCACTTTGATAACGAGATCCAGGTTGTTGAAATGCAAAAGGAGCCCGGCATCACCCACACTGAAATCAAGCCCCAATACGACCGGTATACCTATGCCGACGGTAAGAGCATCTACCTCCTCGCCGAAGGCCGCTTGGTCAACTTGGGCTGCGCGACCGGTCACCCTTCGTTCGTGATGTCCGCTTCGTTCACTAATCAAGTATTGGCTCAACTCGACATCTGGGCGAACCGGGAGACCTACACGCCCTGCGTGATGCGTTTGCCGAAGCACCTCGATGAAGAAGTAGCTCGTCTGCACCTTGATCGCATCGGCGTCACGCTTTCTAAGCTCACCCAAGAGCAAGCCGACTACATCGGTGTGCCTGTTGATGGTCCCTACAAGCCAGACCACTACCGCTACTAATTAGTAATTAGTCCGTTTTTTAAAGACCGGTGCCTCCCTGGGGCGCCGGTCTTTTTTTGAGCTAACTCGCCCGCTCCGATTGAGTGGGGATCTTGCCATTCGGGCGGTTTGATTTTCGATGGAGACACCATGGAGCGGAAATCGAGAAACAGCTTATTCATTTCGGAGATTTTGGTGATCTCCGTTTTGTGGGTGGGGTGTGTATCTAGCGATCCCACTGCGGCGGAGACACAGAAACCCGCCCAACACGTGTCTCCGGCCGCCGAGATCGAAACGGTAGCGATTGACGATACCGTTTCTGTGGAGGCCGAACCGGCAGTGATGCCGGGAACTCCCGTTATTCGTCACGGCGATGAAATCGTCGCAGCAGGTCGGTTTTTTCGCACCGGAACTCCCGTAGCACTCTGGTTGGATGAGACGGGCTACGATGGTTACCGCGTGGAACGCCGGTTTTCTCCCTGGGCCGAATCCGATTGGGAAACCTCTCGGGCCGCGACCCCATCCCTCACTTCGCCCAACCGTTATAGTCTCCGTTCGGCCACGCTTACCCCGGCGGAAAGGGAGCAGCACCGATCCGGAAGGTGGAGTTTGGCTGAACTCCAGCAGGTCGTGGATCAGGTTGTTTTACACTACGATGCCAGCGGAACCAGCCGACAATGTTTTGAACGGCTTCACGACGATCGTGGTCTGAGTATCCATTTCATGGTAGATGTAGATGGAACGATCTACCAAACGCTGGATCTCAAGGAAAAAGCCTGGCACGCGACCACCGCTAATAGTCGATCAATCGGCATAGAGATCGCCCAAGTCGGTGCTTACGCTTCACCGAATGCGGATATTTTCGAGCAATGGTATAGTTCCAATGAAGCAGGTGGAGTCCAATTAGCCATTCCGGCAGAGGCTCATCCGGATTCAGTCAGAAACCAATCGTTCTCCGGGCAACCGGCGCGCAGCGAATTGATCACGGGCGAAATCAATGGTCAGCAATTGTGGCAGTATGATTTGACCCCAGAGCAATACCGTGCTTTGGCCCATTTAGTGGCCACATTGCACTCCGTTTTTCCGCGAATAGCTTTAGATTCTCCGCGGGATGAAGCCGGGGAAGTAAGGCAAGACACGCTGTCACCCGCCGAGTGGACGTCATTCTCCGGAGTGTTGGGCCATTATCATGTGCAAAGTAACAAAATCGACCCAGGACCGGCACTGCAGTGGGATCTGATCTTGGATACAGCGAAGGAACTACTGGACAATGCTGAATCTGAATCCCCTTCGGCTGCGTCAACCGAACCGGAATAGATCAGCCCCTTGATTTGGGACTATTTCGAAAGTTTTCTGATCTGATCGACCACGTCTCGCGCGATGTCATTGGGGACCGGAATCCTTAGGTGGTATTGTTCTATTTTCCAGGCGCCCGCCACCAACCGCAGCACTCCGGTGCCCCGGCAGAGCCCATAGGACTTACTGTCGAGGAGTTCATCAAACGAGGCATGAAGACCGTCCTTTGAGACGTTGATGTTCCGTTCGGTGCTGACGTAAGTCCACCCTTGGCCAGATTCGAAGTAGGGGGTCGCAAACGCTCTAAACGCAGCTATCGGCCATCGTTCGGTGGCATCCGTGCCGAGAAACACCGCATCGTCGGCGAATAGGTTGAAGTAGACGTCACCGTCGGCCTCGGCGGCGGCAAGATGGAGTTGATCCAGCACATCATGCGCTGATTTGAGTCCCGCAGCTTGAAGATGGGACCAACCGAGCCCCAAGCAGATGGAAATGATGAATAATCGGAGTAGGGAGGGCATGGATTTGAGGGTGAAAATTAGGTTTAAATTGGGACAAAAAAGGAGGATCTCGAAAACTAAAATACGATTATTAAAAAAAGCCCTTGAACTTCGGGTCTGGAACCGTGAACTCGCCGTTCGTTCGGTGGGATACTCAAGTGGCCAACGAGGGCAGACTGTAAATCTGCTGAGCATCGCTCTACGTTGGTTCGAATCCAACTCCCACCACCATTTTAAAACGCCCCCGGTCACGGGGGCGTTTTTGGTTTAACCCCAAAAGATGGATGAGAACCACCTGGTTCGACGCAGATGGGGCGCACCTGAAAGGTGCGATCCCGCGGAGCGGGACGAAGCGAAAGCGGAGCCAATCCAACTCCCACCACCATTTTTTTGTTTGACTCCAAAAAGGCCGCGCGTGGGCCGATCTAGGTAGGGACGGACCGCTGGGCCGTCCGAGGGCTGACGGCGAAAACAGTTTGATAAGGTCGCCGACCGCCCGACCCAAACGGCGTCTGATTTGGTCCTCTGTCTGAGGAGGGGCAGTGGCGGACGGCCCAGCGGTCCGTCCCTACCTTCTCGGAAGGACCGTTTACGCTTTCTCGTGGATACATATGAAGGTCTTACGTTACAGGACCCCTGCGTCGCGGAAGCTGTAAAACCCGGAGCCGGTTGGATCGTGACGCGCTTCTCCCACGATCACGTGGTCAAGCAGCGGGATATCTACCGTTCCGGCTGCTTCTCTTAAGGTCCGCGTAACGCGAATATCGGCCGCACTGGGGGCCGGATCACCACTGGGATGGTTGTGGACGCATACAATGGCGGACGAGGCCTCTTTGATCGCCTCACGAAACACCTCCCGGGGGTGCACCAGAGTATTGCCCGCGGTGCCGGAAGTGATCTCGACGAGACGGATCAACCGATTCCGGCGGTTGAGGCACAAAACCCAAAACTTCTCTACACTGAGCCCCAGGCAAATGGGCCGGCAAAATTCGGCGATAGCGGCGGGTTCATCCAACTTGGGATCAACCGGGTGGGCTTGCTGGATCACGCGGCGGGAGATCTCCATCACGGTGACGAGCTGGAGCGCTTTGATATGGCCGATTCCTTTGTGCCGTTCGAAATCCTTCTGGGTCCATTTAATCAGCGCGGGGAGGGAGCCGGCCTGAGAGATTAATTGTCCGGCCAACGTCACCACATCCAACCCACGGGTGCCGCTGCGCAGCAGCATGGCCAGAAGCTCAGTATCGCTCAGTGCGCTTGCACCGTGTTTTTGCAGTCGTTCTTGCGGCCGCTCGCCGACCGCCATGTCGGTGAGCCGGTTGATTGGTGAGGATGCGGATGAGTCGAAGGCCATGTTGTGGCCTGAAACGAGCAGCAGGGCACCGATCTTTCAGGAATCGATGCACCTGCCTTCCTTTGATCGGAGGTCTACTCGTCGTGCGTAGCGCGGGTCTTCTTTTTGGCGATCTCGGCGGTTTCGGCGGTCAAGCTGCGCATGAATGCCATAATATCACGCATTTCGGTCCGTTTGAGGACTATTCCGAAAATGGCCGGCATGCTTGATGGGGCACCTGCGCGCTCCGTGACAAGATTGGCCGCGAATGATTTTTTATCACCGGCAGCATCGTAAATGGTGATCTGTTCGGCGGTTTCCTCGGCAATGATTCCGACTTCGAATCCCCCGTTGGAAAGGGTGAAAGCCACGACATCGAATCCCTCGGCAATGGCGGCGTTGGGCGTGACGATCGATTCGAGCATGTATTCCGTCGTCACCCGGTCAGCCAAACCAGTCAAATCGGGACCGGCCAGACCACCTTCGCCGTTTGCCCGGTGACAACGGGTGCAAGCGAGCACTGGATGTTCGTTGAATAATTCCCATCCACGACGAATATTGCCGCCAGCCAAAGCACCGCGGAAACTGGCCAGAGGATCGCCGATTTCAGTCCAGTGGCTCTTGAGTTTGGTGAGGCTTTCCTGCACCTGGGGAGCATCCGATGCCTCGGCGGAATCGAGTAGTTCGATCTGGGCGAGATATGGGAGTTTTCCGTTGGCCAAACGTTGCAGTCCTTTGGCTAGTAGATCGCCAGCCTCGGGGTGATCCAGTTCAGCAATGGCGAGGTAAGCAGCCTGTTGTTCGATGGCGGTGCCGTTGTTGGCCATTTGCTCGAGGACAGGCAAGGCCTGCTCGGGTGAGAGCCGGGCCAAAATGGGTAAAGTGGCCAAACGCAATTCAGGCGAGTCAGATGCACCGGCAACTTTAACCGCTTCGAGAAGATTTTCATCATCTAGGTCGTTGAGCACTGCGAGCGCTTCGGCTCGAACTTCGCCGTCTTCTTCAGCGGAAGCCAAGAGTGCGTGGACGCGTGGGGTAGCCGCCGTCAACTTGAGTTTGCGAATTGCTCCTAACACGGCGCGCTTCACGAAAAAGCGAGAACCGGAGAGTAGGGTGTCCAGCTGTGATTCAAGTGCAGCAACGGCTGGTCCTGAGTCACGCACATCGAGAGGGCGGTAGACGCCGACTAGGCGATCGCGTTGGAATGGCTCTGACCAATCGGCCAATTGGGCCAGCGCTTCGCGACGGAATTCGCGGGGCACATCATTACGCGCGGCATAAGCGGCGAGAGCGACAGCATCTTCGGGACGGCCGAGTCGATGCCGGGCATTGATGATACGATTTTGCAGCGCCTCATCTTCGAGGTCACCGGAACCGAGCATAGCAGCAAGGGCAGGCATCGCGTCGTTGATTGGGGCGTCGTTGATCGCCAAGGCGGCCTCACGAACAATGAAGCCGTCACTGTCTTGGAGGAAGTGGGCGGCACGGGTATTTTGGAGTTTCCGGTAAGTTAGCAGCACGCCAAGGCGGACCGCTGCGGACTTGTCGGTCTCAGCAGTGCGAAGCGCATCGAGGGGGGCCAATCGGGAAAGCGCATGGATCGCGACGTGGCGGAGATATTTGTCCTCGTTATTATTTCGCCGCAGGAGATTTAGCAGCGCAGGGGCGACAGATGGGTCGCCGAGTTTACCGAGACTTTGCGCAGCAAAAAACTGCACTCGGGCGGAGTCGTCTCTGAGGAATTTGGGCAGACGTCCGGCCAAGGCTTGATGTTGGTGGTCGCCGATTACCTTAGTCACTTGGGCTCTGATTTCAGAATCCTTATCGGTCAGGAGTTTGCCGAATGAAGAAAATGCTTTGGGGTCTTGCGGGTAGAGTTGGGCTAAGGCCCAAATTGCGTGAATACGGGCGAGTTGGGCTTGCTCGGTGTCATTGGCGAGACGACGTAGGGCATTGATGTGATCGGTGCCGCGAGCGACGACTTCGTATTGAGCGCGCAGTCGCACCCGTTGATCTTGGTGTCCGAGCAGCTTGATCAGCTTCTTATCGTTCGACGCCTGAATGCCTCCGCCGATTAGTGCTTTCACCTCTGCCACCAGAGCTGCCGCTTTGGCGGTCGGTTGTTTCGGCGTGACGGAATAGATCCGACCTTTGTTGGACTTCGGCCAACCGACTACCCAGTCGACGAAGTAGAAGTCCCCGTTGGGCGCGAAGGTGATGTCAGTGGGAAGAGTGCCCCACAGAAATTGTTCTGAAGTAGTTACCTTATGGGAGGCGCCATCCTGCTCTAGTTTGTAGGTTTGGATTCCTGAGGTAGAAATATTACCCTTAAAATGGGTCATGAAGAGCGTCTGGTTGAAGCTCTCGTCAAATCCGGTGCCGGGGTAATAAGTGATGCCCGAAGGTCCATCTTCAATATTTGCCAGAGGTGGCAGCAAGTAAGCAGCGCGGCCTTTGAAATCGGGTTTCCACAGATCATCACTCATCCAGGGACCAGCTTTACCCAGCGGTGCGTGTTGGTAACCCACGCGCCAGCCGGTTTCGCCACCTTCCATGATTTGAACGAGGCGTTCCATATCGCCGTTGTCGCAGTCGTTGTCGCCGGTAAAGAGATTGCCGTATTCGTCGAACGCGAGCTCCTGCGGATTACGCAGGCCTTTGTGCACCAATTCGAATTCGGTGCCGTCTGGGTTGGAACGGAAGACCGCACCTTCGTCGGTGAGTTCGACCTTATTGCCATCCGGGCCGGTCACGTTGGTGCCGCGATCGCCGATGGAGTAGTAGAGTTTCCCGTCGGGCCCGAAAGCGAGACCATGGAAGTCGTGCCCGGTGTAACCGAAACGCACGCCGAAACCACGCAGGAGTTCGTGACGCGCAGTTTCCGTGTCACCGGCCTCGTTGGTGTCGAACTGCCAGAGGGAGGGGATGTTGGTGAACCAGACTTTTCCATTCATCGGGAGCACGCCGGATGCGATGCCATCGAGCTTCGAATCGAAACCCGTCGCGAACACCTTACTGGAGTCAGCTTTACCATCTCCGTTGGTGTCTTCGACCAAACGGATCAATTCAGTTTCAAGAGCGAGGTCGCCCGCTTTATCACCAAAGGAATTATCGATCAACTTGATCCGGTCTTCCAGGGTCTTGGTCGCCAGATCATGTTCGAGAAACTCCATGTAATGGCGGAT
>CAJXQX010000076.1 GCA_913058185.1 uncultured Verrucomicrobiota bacterium | reverse complement strand
GGATCATGCTCTGGCACCGCTGAGATCAATCGAAAGATGAAAGTCCCGGCTAAATTGATCCTCCTTGCGCTTCTCGCCCTCGCCTTGCTCGGCGGCGGGTGGTGGTGGCACGACCGCGCTCAACTGAGAAACGCCGTCGTCGAACGACTTCCCGTCGTGCCAGCACTCGAGAACGCATCGACTGCCCTGCGAGCGAGGATCGAAGCGGCCGACAACAAAGCACTCAGCGTCGAATCGTCGCGCGAGGGCTTGGTGGAGTTAAGCCGATTGTATCATGCTAACGGATACCTCGATATTGCCATACAATGTTATGCGGGGCTCGCCGAACTAGAGCCCCAAGAACCGCGCTGGCCCCACCTGCACGCCTCCATCCTCGCTGGCTTCGGCCAAGCCGCTCCTGCTCTTTCCCTATGGCAACAAGTCAGCGCACTCGCGCCCGACTACCTCCCTGCTCGCCTGCGCCGCGCCGATCTGTTGCTCAAAGACAATCAAGCCGATGCCGCCGAGGCTGCTTACCGGGAAGTGCTCGAGCTTGAGCGGGATAACTCATGGGCCCAACTCGGTTTGGCTCGCATCGAATTGGAGGCTGAAAATTGGCAGGATGCACGCCGCCGACTTGAACGGCTCGTGCAATCGTCCAACTACCGATTAGGTTACGACCTGATCGTATCGCTTTACGAACGACTCGGACTTGAACGCGAGGCGGAAGCGATCCGTGGGAGAGAATCTGCATCGGGAGCATATCGTGATCCCGTCGACTCTTGGCAGGACGAACTCATGGCCGATTGCTACGATTCTTTTCGTCTGGCCCTCGAGGCTGGGGCCAAGGCGCGTCATGGCGATTTGGATACTGCCAGGGAGTGGCTAAATCGAGCCATCACCGTCTCCCCAGACGACGTATCGGCCCATTTTCAACTCGCCGGATTTTTGCTAGAACAAAAAGACTTCGAGGGAGCCATGACGCACTACCGTCGCTGCACCGAACTTGACCCACAATTCGCCGATGGGTGGGCCCAACTTTCCGCCCTACACGCTCGAATAGGCAACGACACGGAAAGCCAGCGTCTGCTCGAAGCAGGTCTTAAAAACTGTCCCGAGTCGCCCGGACTCTACCGAATGAAAGCGCGCCGGCTGCGGGACAGCGGCCAAGCGGGCGCAGCTATTGTAGCCTTCCGCACCGCCATAGAACTCCGCCCCAATGAACCTGACCCCTATTTGGAATTAGGCATAACATTGATCGGCATAAATCGAAGTGAGGAAGGCGTTGCCCAAGTCCGCGAGGCCCTGGTTTGGGACCCACTGAATCCGACAGCACTGGGTATCATGGCCTTCAACTCCATTGAGCAAGGAGATCAAGCGCAGGCTTCCCACTGGCTCAGCACCATCGATCGACAGCCCCGGTTCGAACGCGCCCAGGTCACTCGGCTCCACGAAGTATACCGCGAGGCCTTCGGCGAACGCTGGGAGGAGTAGCTGATACGCGAGGCAGTGGCGGACCGCCGGGCCGTCCGCCACTGCCCCCAAACCAACTCCACCGGGCGGCGCGCTCGGCGATCACGCCCTACCTTCAACCCCTTTCCCGAGGTGCTCTACCGACGCATTTCCGGGCTCAGCGAGCCCGGCTACAACCCATACGATCTACCCCACCGGCTGTAGCCGGGGTCGTTGACCCCAGTTCGCCCTGATGAACCTACCTCTGCGCATCGAGTAGCATCGATGTGTCCTGCACTCGAGTGACAAATACTTCCACGTCTTCGTCATCATCGACATCGATTGCAACTGCGTCCGCGACTGCACCCTTGATCACAATTCCACTCGAACCCGGTGGGATTGGCGTAAACCCTCCCTCCCCATCACCGCGAAGTAACTGGCTGAGCCCACCGCCAAATCGGCCAACAATTTCCAACGGTGAGTGCTCGTTTTGTAGCAGGAGAAGATCGAGGTGCTCGTCCTGATTAAAGTGTCCAGCAACTAACTTCGTGGCCGGTGCAATCTGAGCAATCGCTGGAAACGACTCGAATCGCCACGTCCCGTCGGCTTGGCTCAAAAACACCCCACTGGCCAACTGATCAGCCTCCACTTTGGTCGCGTTAGCCAAAACCTCTTCCCCAAAAATTTCCGGCAACGTCGCTGCAGCATAATCGATAGTGCGGCGATATGATCGCGCGACGGTGCGCACTTGAGCAGCGATTTCTTTGCGCTCACGGCGCGGCACGAGACGACCTTCTTCAACATACGATTCAATAAGCGTGGGACGGCTGCGCCGACTGCGGCCAAAGTTCGCCAGATGGATGCCGATCGGGGCTTCAACCGAAGCCTGATAAGGCGTGTTCAAACCCACGTTACCCGCTACGATATCGGGTCGACCATCGCCATTAAAATCCGCCACCGCGAGAGAGCGCCACCATCCTCGACCACCGGTGGAGAAACCTAATTGATCGGTTTGATCGACGAAGTTTTTTCCCGACTGATTATGTAGATAGCGCACGTGGCCCCAATCATTGGCGACCACGAGGTCAAGCCAGCCATCGCCGTCGCCATCGGTCCAAACCGCCGCGGTGACCATGCCAAGATCGGCCAAGGCTAAGACTTCGGCCTGATCGGAAAACACGCCCCTATCATTTCGCAGCAGCGCGCTCATCGGCGACTCCGGGTAGCGTCCGGGCACAAGTCGCGCGCCCACGAAGACGTCGTTATCTCCATCGCGATCGAAGTCCGCGGCCGCCACGGCACCGGCACGAAGCGACAGCTCCGGCATTACTCGTTTCGTCGCATCGGTGAACCCACCACGATTTTCGAAATAACGCGGCTGATACGTGTCATCGGAACGCTCGGTATCTGCACCGGTTCCGGTAACTAAAAGATCGAGCCGACCATCGCCGTCGCCGTCGAACAACGCCATCGGGCCCATCGGCACGCCCTCCCCTATCGAAAGAGCAGGGGCGGACGCATGGCTGAATTTCCCGTTGGCATTCGCTACCAACAGATGTGGCGGAGTGGCCGTGGTGCCGCTCACCACCAGGTCCGTGCGGCCATCACCCGTGTAGTCGCCCGCCACGACTCGTGGGCTCGCACGATCAAACCGAAACGGAAGCAAGGGTTGGTCATTGGGTTCCGGCGCGGTCGACTCTTCCGCTGGCCACGCTAAGCCCCGCTGCGCCGCTTGCTCAGACCACCTCCCCCCTCCCCAAGCCAGGGTCAAAAAATCAACGGTTCCTGCATCCTCTTCATCCAAAGTCAGGCGTTGGTTCACCGGAATCTGAGTAAGCGTCTGGATTCGCCCCGATGGCCACCGAACCTCCAAACGCTCAACGATGTCATACTCGCCGAGTCCGAAGTGCACCACCGGCTCGCTACTGGACAGATATCCCCGGGCAGGCTGCAGTTCGCGAACCTGCATGTGGCCCGCTGACTCAAGTGTCACTTTCGTTCCAACACCGAATCGATTCGACTCCCGCCCCCGCAGTTCGATCACCAGACGATTGCCCGTTTGCACATCGTTGCGAAAGACGGACGGGTTTCCTTCGTAGTTGGCGTAGACCAGATCCAAGTCCCCATCACCGTCGAAGTCCGCCGTTGCCGCTCCAAAACTCACCCCTTTTTCGGTCAGGCCCCATCGCTCGGTCACTTCTTCGAAGTCGAGTTCTCCACGATTGCGAAACGCCAGATTAGACTCCGCCAGCACCGGACTATCCTGCATGATCCGGATCGGTTCCGTCGGGTTTTCGGAAATCATGATGCGCTCCAATAAATCAGCTCCGTGGTATTCCCGGTTCATGCCGTTGGTTACGTGCAGATCCACCCAACCATCGAGGTCAAAATCAGCCCATCGCACCGACCACGTCCAATCCGTTGCCTGCAGTCCCGCGAGGTGCGCAGCCTCCCGGAAAAGACCGGTGCCCGTATTGAGCAACAAATGATTGCGCATGTAACTCGGCGGCACGGGTGAGTCCTCATCGTGCTTCTGTCCCCGCACTCGTGATCCGGCCATGCTGCGCTGATCCTTCTCGTGGGTGGTGGCCGCCATATCAGCCACGAACAAATCAAACGTGCCGTCACCATCCACATCAGCGGCATCCGCACCCATACCGTAGAAAGGCATCAAAGGCACCGCTTCGTTGATAATGTTCGTGAACGTCCCGTCACCGTTATTCTGATACATCTGATCCGGCGGCGCAAAATCGTTCACCACATAGATATCGGGCCAACCATCGTCGTTGTAATCGGACCACATGGCCGCGTGTCCAGATGTCGGGCCTGAAATACCGGCAGCAGCGGTCACGTCTTCAAAATAGCCATCCCCTCGGTTGCGAAACAGGTAGTCCGGTCGGCCCTCGGGATATAGGGCATAGTCCATCATGTTCGTCTGCACGTAGACATCGAGATCACCATCCCGATCATAATCGCTGAATGCCCCCACCCCGGATCCATCGACCACGGCGAGTCCCCGTTTTTCGGCCTCTTCGACGAACGTGCCGTCACCTTGATTCACATACAGGCGATTGGGGGCGGCGTGCCGACAGACATACAAGTCCAACCAACCATCATCGTTGATATCAGCCCAGGTCGCTCCCTGTTCCCACGGTTTAAGATCGTCAGAATCTGCGCCGCCAAAAAGCCCTCCGAGGAGACTTGATGCCTCGGCTTCGACCAATCCAGCAGCCTCGGTCACATCGACAAATTTCCAGTTTCCCGTGTTTCGAAAGAGTCGGGACGTTTTGGTTTTGCTCACCACAAACAAATCCGGATGGCCGTCGTTGTCGAAATCTCCTGCCGCCACCCCCGTGCCCATGGCGCCAAAGGTCAATTCGCGGTAACGCTCTCCCCACATCCGCGGATCGTCGTAAGGATTGGGCACCACGATGCCGGTTTCCTCGGCAGTAAGTTTGGTAAAGAGCGTATCGCCCGCCGGCCGAGATCGCTCCGCCAAGGGAGCCGCGCTCAAAGAGAGCGCGAGCCAAAAGATTCCGGTGAATTTCAGGATCCTCACCGCTGTATTTTGAGGACGGTTTGATTCGTCGAAACTTCGTGCTCCGTATTTTCCCCATCCGGCCACCGCACAGTCACTTTGGTGGGACGAGGTTGTTCAACTTTTACCAACTCTTCCACGTAGGAGCCTAGCTTCCGTCCCCACGCGAATCCGACGCGAGGAGAGCTTTGACCAAAGTAGCTTCCACCGGCGGCAACCTCCTTCACCTGAGTCGCTCCGTCCGAAAGGTGTAGGGTGAGGCGGGCACCGATTGCCCGAGGATTGGCGAATGAATCTGAAAATCGGACCAACAGGTAGCGGGGGTTCCCGCCAAACACCCTATCTTCATAATTGTCCTGCACCGCGAAGGTTGATCCATCGTTTCGTGAGCCCATCACCCCTAGTATTCCATCACCGGTGAAATCGACCTGCACGAGTGATTTCGCGTCCCCTTCTACCTCTAGATGAGTGGGCGTGTTCCATGTGCCGTCACCTCGGCCATAAGCGAGAAAACCCAAACCACCATCAAATCGTCCGACCACGGGCACGGCAGCAAAACTGTTCTGCACCGCATAGATATCCTCAAATCCATCTTCATTGAAATCCTGCACGACCATACCCTGCAGCGGAGCAATCTGCGCCTCTCGAGGAAGAGGTGAGAATGCAAACGCGCCATCGGGCTGGCTTAAAAATACGCCACTGCGAAACTCCGTGGCTTCGAAGCGTTGAGCTGCGGCCAACTTGTCCTCGCCGACGATTTCGGCGAGGGTCGCTTTGGCGAAATCATCGTTACGGCGGAACTGGCGACGCACAGTCGGAACGACGGCGCCGATCGCCTTGCTGGTGCGACGGGGCAGGAGACGACCATTCTCGTAATGAGCTTCAATGATGCGCTTTGTTCCACGGCCTCGCCCGCGGAAATCTCCGTAAAACAACACCGCAGGTTCTTCGAGTGAAGCGGAGTAAGGCGTGTTCAGACCAACATTACCGGCGACATAATCCAACCGGCCATCGCGATTGAAATCGCCGGCGGCGAGAGACGTCCACCAACCCGTGCCCGCGGCGGCAAATCCCCACGCTTCGGTTTGATCGGACAACCTAGTGCCGGACTCGTTGCGGAACGCGCGAATGTGGCCCCACTCCGTCGCGACTAACAGATCGATCCATCCGTCTTGGTCGATATCTGACCACAGCGCGGATGTCACCAATCCCACGGTAGCGAGCTCCGCCGAGATTGCTTCTGTCGCATCCGTGAAACTACCGCCCTGATTCTGCAAAAGACAGCTTCGGGGCGCCTCCGGGTAGGCTCCCGGTTTCACGCGAGCACCGACAAAAACATCGAGATCGCCATCGCGGTCAAAGTCGGCCGCTGCCAACGCGCCGACACTGGCCGGCATTTCAGGCAAGGCACCTTGCGGTGCTCGGGTCAGGCCACCCTTACCATTGTTAAGCAACAGCAACGGTTGATACTCCGCATCGCCTTGGGGCAAAGCATCCGTAGTTCGCGTAATGAGCACGTCGGCATCTCCGTCGCCATCGGCTTCAAATATCAGGATGGGACCATCGTTGAGCACCGGGTGTTGTGTGAGCTTCCCGAGGGAGGCGGAAACAAATTTATCGTCGCCAGAGGCAGCAATGATGCGGGCGGGAGTTTCCGTGGTGCCACCCATTATCATATCTTCAAGGCCATCGCCATTTAGATCGCCCACCGCGAGGGCTGGCCCAAGGCGATCAAAGCGCGTCGGCACGAGCGGTTGGCGCGTATTTTCCCGGAACGGGCCTTCCTTGGAGATGAGTCCCAAACCGGTTTCATTGGTAACGACGGTGAACCTCGGAGTCCCCTCACTTTCTTCGTTAGATCTCTGCCACGCCTTCTTGGTTTCGGTCACCACGAAGCGTCGATTGACTTCCAAACCGCTGAAATCACTTCGGATCCCACTGGGCCAGTGGACGGTGAGGCGTTTAACCTCATCATCCTCACCTAGCCCGAAATGCAGAATCGGTTCACTGGTCGATAGGTAGCCACGCGTGAGAATCAAGTCACGGACTTGCTGGCCACTCTCGGTTTCGATGGTCACGCGGGCGCCGACACCAAATCGATTGGATTCCGTTCCGCGTAATTCGACCTGCAACACGTTGCCCGTCTGACTTTGATTCTCCAGCACCGTGGCACCTTCACCGTAGTTGGAGTGCACGATATCGAGATCGCCGTCGCGATCGAGGTCGCCCATCGCCACCCCAAAACTGATGCCCACTTTGTCGAGCCCCCACTTCGCGCCGATCTCGGTAAATCTCAGGTCACCTTCGTTGCGGTAGGCGAGATTCGCTTCGTTCAGCCGAGAACTTTCCTTCATAGTGCGTAAGCGAACGGCGGAACTTTCCGCTAAAATAATCCGATCACGCAGATCAGCATTCTGATACTCGCGATTCATACCGTTGGTGACGTGTAGATCCACGCGGCCATCGTTGTCGAGATCCTCGAAACGCACCGACCAGGTCCAGTCGGTCGCGCTGATACCCGCCATGTTGGCCACTTCGAGCATACGATGTCCCGGAGTGTTGACGAACATGGTGTTGCGCAGGGTCTGCGGCGCCAAAGTCGGGCTGTCGCTGTCTTCGCGGCTGAGCTCGCGGGCGCTGGCCATACCGCGTTGGTCTTTTTCGTGAGACGTGGTCGCCATGTCCGTGACGAGAAAATCGATCAGGCCATCATTGTTAATGTCGCCTTGGTCGGCGCCCATCGACGAATACGGCATGGTCGGCACCACCTCGTGAATGACATTGGTGAAAGTGCCGTCCTGATTGTTGCGGTAGAGAAAGTCGGCCGGCGCAAAATCGTTAGCGATGTAGATGTCGGGCCAGCCATCGTGGTTGTAATCCCACCACGTGGTAGAATGCGCGAGGTTGTCACCACCGATGCCTGCTGCAGCCGAAACGTCGCTGAACGTGCCATCACCGTTGTTGCGATACAGGTGATCCGGTTGTCCATTGGGATTCGCGGTCGCGTTGAGCATGTTGGTCTGCACGTAAACATCGAGCCAACCGTCTCGATCGTAGTCGGCAAAGGCACCGACCCCGGAGGCATCAACCAGAGCCAACCCGCGCGGGCCGGCTTCTTCCCGAAACGTGCCGTCGCCTTGGTTCATGAACAACCAGTTGGGTTCGCCCCACCGACAGACGTAGAGATCGAGCCAACCATCGTTATCGACGTCGGCAAACGTCGCACCCTGCTTCCACGCCTCGGGCTCGGGTTTCTCCTCCCCTCCAAAAAATCCGCCGCCGGACGTCGGCGTGGTGCCCAGAATCAATCCCGCTGCATCGGTCACATCCTCAAATTTCCAGCGCCCCAGGTTGCGGAACAACCGGCTGCTTTCGGTCTTGCTGACGACATATATATCCGGCCAACCGTCATTATCATAATCGGCGATCGCCAAGCCTGTGCCCATGCCACCTAACGCGAACTCCTGATAGCGATCACCCCACATGCGGGGATCGGCGTAATTATTGCGGGTATCAATCCCCGTTTCGGCCGCGGTAAGTGTGCGAAAAAGAGTTTCGCCCGTTGAAGCCGACCGAGAATTCAGCGTCTCGGACTCAAGCTCCGCGGCCTGCGCTCCCGGGCCGAGTAGGCCGATCCCGAACAACGCGACCCAAATGGCACGGGTTTCCGACCAAAAGCGGAACGGGATCGAGGGGGAATCTTGATTAAAACCGAGCATGAAGACGCGCTCTCAAGGTGAATCGAGCGCTTGATGGGTCAAGCGAAGTCAATTGTTCGAACTCCGGCCGTTAACCGGAAACTTGGACGGCGCTTGCCAGTCAGGTCTGACTACGAATCATGATCGGCACCTGCCCTCGCGATCTGCCCGACTTAATGAGTTCTCCAACTGCTAAAACCAATTTGCTCTGGGCCTTGGTGCCTCTCGCGGTGGTGGTGCTGATCATCCGGTTCAACGCGACCGCCACCACTCGAATCGAAACCGTTTCGACTCGATTCGTGGAGCGATTAGTCGACCCCACCACCGTAACCGGAGCCGAGGTCGAAATCGGAGTTCGCCGCAGCCAAGTCGTGCCCGGCCACAACCTCGAGAGCATGGAGTGGATTTTACAAGCGGAGCAAATTCGACAAGACGGAGTCTGGCGGCTGGAAAAAGTCGACTATGACAACGCCCCCAACGGCCGAGGGGTGGAATCGCCCTCCGCGATACGCTGGTGGCTAGCTTGGCTGAGCGGAGACGGAAAAGATGCGGCCGAGGTGCGGGATCACGTGGCGGCAGCGTCGTTACGCTCTGACCCCATCCTACATCTGGTGCTCTTCTGCCTATTGGTCGGCATCTGGATGTGGCATTGGGGTTTCTTTCCCGCCGCCGCCGGCAGTCTTATTCTGGGTCTCTATTACCCGTTGATTGGTTCATTTCACCCGGGCGCGCCGACTAGCGCAGGCATGGCGACGGTATTGTGTGGCATCATGTGGATCAGTTTCGCGGCTGGCTTGAAAACGGAGCTCCACCTCGGCCGAGGCCGCAGCTGGTGGATCATCTCAGGCATTGCCGCAGGCTTCGCTATCTGGATCGCCCCCAACCGGGGATTTCTGCTCGGAATAGCACTCACGGTCTCGGGGATGTTGGCAGAGTGGCGGCAGCGCCAAGAGCAGCCTGAACAACGCTTCCCCTGGTGGAGCTGGGGCGTGGCAGGAGCCATGACCGCCCTGATCCTCTATGGGATTGATTTCGCCGGGCGCGAGGCGGCGTGGGCGAACGGTAGACTTCACCAGATTCACCCACTTTATACAATTTCCTGGCTGGGTATTGCTGCTATCTCAGCAACCTTAGGAAATTGGCGGAAACAACGTTCAGATTGGATCAAGTTGGGTCTGGGGATCGTCGCCACGTTTTCACTCGTCGCCTACATGATCGGAACCAAGGACGACGGATTTCTTTCGTCCGGGCTCGGAGCTGACTTACTCACGCATCTCCCCCAATCGGTTTCATCCAAATCCTTCGTCGAATGGGTCAACGACCACAGCGCGGGCACCGTAGCGGCGGGCACCATGCTGCCATTGGGACTCATCGCATGGGCTGCCTGGATCGCTTTCCAGACTTCGATACCGCGGCCCACCCGCATTCTACTCGGCACGTGCCTGTTGCCCCTAGTGATCGCCGTGGCGGTTGGGTTTTCGAATCTGTCCTGGTGGGGATCCGTCGGCGTCGGATTGGCCCTCGTGGTCGTGATTCTTGCCGGCCAAGCGACCGGGACCAAGGGGCGAGTCGGCCTGTTGGGTTTCATAATCTTTACCACCGGGATCGCTTGGTTGGAGTTGGGCGCCCGGATGGGGGAAGCATCAGATCCGGAGTTAATCGAGAGCGACGTGAGAAGTCTGGCCGAACGGGACTTGGGGCACTGGCTTTCCTTGCGCGGGGATGAGTTTCATTCGGTGGTGCTCTCCCCTCCCGATACGACTCCGGCACTTTACTTCTACGGGGGCGTAAAAGGCCTGGGTTCCCCCTTCCCCGAGAACGGCGATGGATTTATTGCAGCCGTTAGAATCGCGAGTGCCTCGTCCCCGGACGAATCGCTCGCCTTGGCGACCCAACGGGAATTGTCCCACATCGTGATCCCATCTTGGGACGGATTTCTCGACGAATACGCCCAACTGGGGGCGGCCCAACCCGAGCATAGCATGATGGCAATGCTCCACCAGTGGCTGGCTCCTCGCTGGATACGAGCCATGGACCACACCTTGCCCGCAGATGAGGTATTCGATGGGTTCGACACTAAAATCTTCGCAGTGACCGAGACGCAGGACAATGCCTCGGCCTTGAGTCGGCTCGGTGAATACTTCGCCGAGACCAAGCGGCATGATTTCGCCGCGGCCATCGCGGTCACGCTCCAAAAATCCTTCCCCTCGGATCTCAGTGGCCTGGTGGCGCAAGCCCACATCGCCATCGCCCAAGGAAATTTTGCGGTCTTCAACGAATCCTTCGAATCCATCCGCCAACAGGTGGAGGATGAACGCGATGGAGATTTGGAATTCGATCGACGGGTAAGCCTCGCGAATATTCTCATGCTGGGACGGGAACCCGAATTCGCGCGCGACCAAGTGATCCACTGCATGGACGAGATGGACGCCTATTTATTGAAAACCGTTTCCACCGCCAATCTGTATCGGTTCATTCTCTTAACTGATTCCTTTCAGGAACCGTTCCCGGAACCGGAGCTCGATGAATTCGCCCGCGCACTTTTACAGTCCGACCTCGAAAATGGAATCTAATCAAACGCCGCATGCCGCAACGATCACTTAAACCTTACCTGGTATTGGCCGCCGGTGCCGTGGTGGGCGTCGTGGCGGGCATCGGCATCATTCGGATGAATGCCGTGAAGGTGGTGCCCCACTCGGATCAGGCCGAAACCTCCCCTGCCCGAGAGCCGCTGATCAAGTTCAGTCCTGAGGCGATCGGAACCTCGGTGGAGGAGTTCGGTCGGCCAGAAGTCACCCACGTGCAGATCGTGGACCTCGACCAGGATGGTTTACCCGACGTGCTGTATTGCGAGAGCTCCACCAACACGGTGCGCTGGGTGCGTCAGACTTCGCGCAATGTGTTCGAAGAATCCATCGTCGCCACAGATGTGGCCGGGCCGGTCCACGTCGCCGCGGCTGACGTTTACGGAAACGGTCGCCTCGATCTCCTCATTGCCAGCATGGGGCAAGTATTGCCGAACAGCGATTCGATCGGTCGAGTGTTTGTTTTCGAAGCGATGGCGGACGGGAGTTTCAAACGCCACCTGTTGTTGGATCGAGTCGCCCGAGTGACGGATGTGCGCGCAGCCAATCTAACGGATCATTCCGACGGCCGCCTAGATTTAATCGTAGGGCAATTTGGCTACGATGAAGGCGAGACCAGGCTGTTGGTGAACCAAGGCGATTGGAAATTCAGCAGTCAGGCTCTCAACGGTCAATCCGGCTGCATTCATACACCCATCGGCGATTTTGACGGAGATGGGCGTCTCGATATCGCTGCCCTGATTTCGCAGGAATGGGAAGAGGTTCATCTCTTTCGAAACCTTGGGGCTGGAAAATTCTCCGATGAGATCCTGTGGGGGTCGACCAACGAAGACTTTGGCAGTAGCGGGATGAAACAGGTCGATCTCAATCAGGATGGAAAATTGGATCTAATTTTCAGCAATGGTGACGGTTTCGACTATTCCATTCGCGGTCCCCGAGCCTGGCACGGGATCCAGTGGTTGGAGAACATCGGCGAGGGAAAATTCGACTATCACCGGATCGGAGAAATGCCTGGAGCCTATGCTCCTTCCGCCGCTGATTTGGATTCGGATGGTGATTTAGATCTTATCGCCGTGAGTGGTTTCGGCGACTGGTCCAATCCGGATACCGTCACTCTGATGGCTTGGATAAACGACGGGGAGGAAAACTTCGAACCCGAGGTGATCGCCACTCAACCGATACAGATGGTGACGGCGGATGCCGGCGATCTGGATGGGGACGGAATCCCCGAAATCGTAACCGGAGGGTATCACTCATTTCCTCCGTTTGAACATATGAGTGCCATCACGTTATGGCGTCGCCAGTGAGTTCGAACAACATATCGACGGGCCGCATGATTGCGGCGGCGACAATCTTGGCGGTGGTGGGAGGCGGCGGCACGTATCTGCTGTTGAGACCTACCCTGCCCGAGCAGGTGCGCGGGGCGTTCCCCGCCCTGCCCGATTTCAAATCCGAACCGACCATCTTGCAGGGGAAACTGCAGCAGGCTTACACGAAAACGGCCACATCCGGATCCGTGGCAGACCTCGCCGCTTATGGGCGACTGCTGCACGCCAACGGTTTCGCGGCGGAGGCTTCACAGGCTTGGCAGGTGCTCCTCTCCGTGGATCCGACGGAGCCACGTTGGTCTTATTATCTCGCCCATTTGCGGAGAGATAGCGGCGACATGGGCGAAACAACCCTCTGGCTTCAACAGACCGTTGAAATCAATCCGAACTACCGGCCCGCCTGGTTGCAACTCGGAGATATGGCGTTGAAGTCTGCGCGGTTTGAACGGGCGCGAAACTACTACGGGGAGTGTCTTCGCCTGTTGCCGGGTGCCCCTTACGCCCGAATAGGACTCGCTCGGATTGAACAGCAGGAAGGCAAACGAGATTCAGCCCAAAAGGCACTGTTGGAGCTGGTCGAAGATCACCCCAGCTTTCCCTCCGCGCACAATTTGTTGGCTCAGATGTATCGGGAGTCAGGCGATCAATCACGGGCCAACCTACATCGTTGGGAGGGCTATCGGGCGGGCCGATTCATCACGATGGAAGACCCATGGATGCGTGAACTGGAGATCCAGTGTTTCACCCCCGCTAAACTTTTTATCATCGGCATGATGGACTTTCAGGCCAACCGGGGAGATCGCGGTCAATCCGCCTACGAGAAGGCGGTGCAATGTGCCCCAAAGGATCCCGGTAACCACGAGCTGCTGGGCGATCTTTACCGAAAACTGAAAGAGCCCCAACTTGCCCGTCGCAGCCTGTCTCAATCGATCTCCCTATCAGACGCGGCCGGAGTCGCACCGTCTCTGTTAGCTTTCATTCATCTCGCTGCCGTGGAACGAGAGTTGGGTGAATTCCAAACGTCTCGAGAGGTGGCGGAACGCGGGCGAATTGCCCATCCTCGATCACCTGAAATCTTGGTCGAACTCGGACTAACATTGACCGCGCTCGGAGAAAATGAGGCAGCCGGAGTCGCCTTTCGGGACGCGATCGAACTGAGTCCCCACGACACTGCGGCCCAATTTCATCTGGGAGAATGGTGGTTGCGGAAAGATCAGACGGATCAGGCCATTCCTCATTTCGAGAAGTCACTTGTCCTCCAGCCCACCTTCGCTCCAGCGCTGCGCTACCTGCTGCAATACACCTTAGGAACCGGACAATTGGATTCTGCTCAGGACTACGCCGACACCCTATTGGGGGCCTACTACGGTGACTCTGAGGTGCGGCAATTGGTGGCGATCTGCTATCTGCGGTTGGGCCGCAGAGGACTGGAAAGGAACGCCGTGTCCGAGGCTATTACTCATTTTCAAATCGCCTATGACCTGGATTCCGACGATGTGGATATCGCGTTCGAATTGGGCACGCTCCAATTGGCGCAAGGTGAATTCAAAGCGGCGACACCTCCATTGGAGGTCTTGATTGCCAATCGACCTACCGATGCGAGCGCGCATCTTTTCTTGGCCCAGGCCTATTTGATGGACGGGCGGCCCCGCGCGGCCAGGGCGCTGCTGGAAAAGGGGCTGACTCTCGCTGAACAGGCTGGCAATGCCGGCACCGCGGGGAATATCCGGGAGATGCTTGAGGCAATTACGCGGTGATCTGAGGGTGCCTGAATCACGTCTGGCCGGGCGCGACACGTTCTCGGGCGGCAGGGCCACCCTATTTGCATCCTTGGTCCGTTGGAAACCCGGTATGAACACCATGGGGGAAGGGGTCACGTCGTCATAAGTTTACTTCATCCGCTCCGCAGATTTCGTATAACTTATCAACGACATGACCCCTAACGCACGCCCCCCCTAACGCACCCGGATCCTCAGATCGGATCTGGATATTCTGGCACAAAAAACGCCTCCCCGAGGGGAGGCGTTGAAAGATTCGTTGGTCTAAAGATTTAGAACCTGAACGTATTGGTGACCTGCCAAGTCTGGTATGGCGCGATGCGGTAACCTGCGGGAGTGCCATCAGGTTGAACCGTGATCGGGATCAGACTGTTGCCTTGGCCGAGATTTCTCACGTTCAACTGGATGTTCCAGTCAATGCGATCATTCAACTTGCGGCGGTAACCGACCCACACATCGATGTTCGTCTCAGTCGGTCCACTATATGGGCTGGAGAGGTCGAAACTGATGCTGCTCGGATCGTTTGGCACGGTTACCGGCGGGAATCCGAGGGTCACGGTATCCTGCCAGCGAATAGCTCCACCGACATTAAATCCCTTCAAACGACCTTCTGAGAAGTTGTAATTGGAGATCGCATTGAAGCGCCACTCGCGGAGCTCAGGAACGGTGGTTCCCTCTTGGAGCTTACGGGCGGCCCATTCTGAACCAATGTTGTTATTCCATTGAAACAGAGCGGTCTCGTTACCAGCACCACCCCACCAGATGCGGAGATCACCAGCACCTTCGTTCTTCAGCGCGTTTTCGTAAGCGCCGATGAACTCGGAGAGGTTAGCACCACCGATGTTGTTACGAACCGCTTCCGTCTTGGAGGCGTTCAGCGTCAGGCGCCAGTTATTGGTTGGGTTCGCGGTGAACTCAACTTCGTAACCCTCGGAAGTAGCGTCTTCCGTGATAGCGAAACCGACTGGCGTGCTAGCCGATGGCTGACTGGCTGTGCCCGTGTCGAGTCCCCATGCTGCGTAGAAGCGAGGATCAACCTTGGCTTGCCAAGAACGCCATGCGGAGATCGCCGCGAGCTCACGGGTTTTGGCCGCTGCGGCGTCTTCACCTGGCGCGGTGCCATAGTTGATCTCGGTGTCGGTCTCAGCTCTTGGATCGCTCGCAGGCAACGCCCGATCGGCGGTGTAACCACCCTTCAGGTTGAACTCAAACTTGTTCACCCAGCCAGCAGACCAAGCTTGGGAAGCACCGATAAACCAGGCACCACCGAGGGCGGAGCTGGTGGAGTTCTTCGAGGTGGTCTTGTATTTGTTGATCTTGAGGGAGTAACGACCGTCGCGGGTGGCGAGGAGCAAACCACGATCAACCGTCTGACCTTGAGGAGCCGAGATTGCCTCTCCGTAGACGTCGACCCGGCTAGATTCTGGACGGAAGTTGGACGAGTCGTTGTAGAAGAAGGTTGTCTTGAACGGCAGGTTTTCCATCAGACCGTCGAGGAACGGTAACTCATCGATATGAGTCACGATGGAGTAACTCTCCGACTCAACCGTCAGCTCGTTGAAGTCGGTCCGATCGATTTCGTAGTCACTGAAATCGAGGAATCCACGAGGATCAGCAGCACCATTGACATCCTTGGCGAGTCCCCAAGAGCGAGCCGTGTCTTCACGCTTGCCGTAGGTGCCCACGAGGGCGCCACCGAGGAGGTGTCCTTGCCAGACAAACGCTTCGGATTCTACTTTGGACTTCGTCAAACGAGCGTTAGTCGTGAGTTGATTACGAGCAGCGAGGGAATCCTCGGCCCGCACCACATTGAGAGGACGGTAGCCCCAGCCGACATAGTTGGCTGAGTTTTCAGACTGGGTGGATGCCTGACGATCTTCACCGTCGGCATTGAAACCGGGGAGTTGGTAACCATTGCCCCAATAAGCGGCTTGGTCGACTCCGGGAGCGTTCCAGGTGGAATCAAACGTGTAGACATTGACGGAGGTCGGAACCTGCGCGAAGGAAGTCGGGCGCGGGATATTGGCTCCCGAAGCCGAGCTGCTGTTGAGCAGGGAGTCGCCGAGATACATCACACGGTTAACCGCGAATGCATTATTGTTCCACTTCGTCGAGCTGGAGGATCCCAGGAAGTTGAAGTAGTCATTATCAACCACAGCGAAACGTTGGAAGCTACGGGAGTCGCTCTTTGCCTCATCGGTCGCATAGAGGCCGGTGACCGTGTGACGACCGAGGAGCGTGCGCCACCAAGCGTTGTCTTGACCGCCTTGCTCGAAGTCGTGGCGGAAGAAACCGGTCAAACGACTGGCGTGACGAAGGGTCTCATTGGCGTTATTACCCATCTGTCCGGAATCCGTGATGAACGGACGACCAACATTCGGGTTAGGGGTGCCATCGAGGTGAGGAACGCCTCCGGGGACGAGACCGCCAGCGGCAGTGGCGTCTGGGTAGGCATTATTGAGATCAATGTAAATCGCTTGTCGATCACCCGACATGGACGCGTATTGGCCGTTGTCGTAGCTCTCTTCGTTGACCGTGTATTCGAAACCGAAACGATCATCCATGAAGGTTTGGGAGATGGACACGTTGAATTGGTTCCAATCCTGCCACTCGTTTTTGTTGGGGCCATCGTAGAGATTGTTGTAGAAATCAAAGACGCTCGAATCCGTGAGGTTGAAGTTACGGTAAACACCAAACTCAGAGAACGGGAGCCCTGCCTTACGGGCGAAGGAGGAATAATTATCAATACCACCAGCGCGATGGAAGGCCCACTCGCCGATGTCTTGATCGACCTCACCAGCGGCGTTGATGCCGCGTTCTTCGGAAATTTCCCAAATGATTGCATCGTTGTGGGTCGGGCTGTTGCCATCGAAGAACAGATTCGGACCGCCGAATTGCTGACCGAAGTTACCCATCCAAGGTTGGAAGGCAGGGTTGGCCTCGCCGGCGAGCGGACCGCCGTTGATCGAGGGACGCACTTGGCCGTGGTTTACGCGACCGGTGTTATCATCCTGCAATTGGTGAGGATTGAACGTCTCACGATTGAGGTTGTTGTAGGTCACGGCTTGGCCATTGCGAGAGCCGGTGTAGGTGCCGTCGCGGAACCAAGGGGTGATCAAATCGATCGGAGGAAGGGTGCGGGGACGATTGGAATCAACCGAACCTACCTCGCCGGAAACCTTGATGATCGTGCGGGCTGAACCCCTCTTCAGGAAAGCCGGCTCGTAACGAACGGCACCGAAGAGGCGCTCGCTGTCCGAAAAAGATGGGTTCTGCTTGAATTTCTGGCTGTCAGTGACAGCGGCAACCCGAACGGCCAATTGGTCCTCGATGAGCACCCGATTGAAATCAACCGTGCCGCGGACGGAGCCGAAGCTTGCGACGCGGAAGGTGACCTCGTTGCTGTCGTTGAACATGGCCTGCTTGGTGCCGACATTAATGATGCCAGCGGGGCTGCCTTGACCGAACAGAATCGAGTTGGGTCCGCGTTGCAAATCCACCCGATCAACATTGTAACCATCCCACGGAATGTTGGATAGGAAGTAGTCACGGGTGTTATCAGCGGCGGCTAGACCACGAATACGGGTATTCTGATTCGGGTTAGTGAAGCGGCCCGACTCGTCGAGCAAAGCGCCGTCACCCGTGCCAGTGAAGTTACCCTGAACGTTACCGACTTCAGTGCCGACGGTGTATTGGAGCAGGGACTCGTTGTCCACCGCGCCAATGTCATCGAGGAACTGTTTGGTGACGACGGTAACGGCGTTACCAATGTCACGGAGTTCGGTATTGAGACGGTTACCGGCGAGAGTAGTCGCAGCGGCATAGCCCTGCTCCTCATCGGCGGAAACCTCAAACGGGGAGAGGACGATGGTTTCTTCTTCATCGATCACGGAGGACTCAGCGGTTGACTGAGCCCACGTAGAGCCGGCCGTGAGTAGGGCCGAAAACGCCAACAGGGCGGACCTACGGAGGGTTTTTTTGTTTATGGTATGCATAGTTTTGGTTGGTCAGTTCCGGGAGTAGCGAAAGCCACTCGAGATTGGGTAAATATTTAATCGGGGAAAACGCGGTGCCTTCGGTCTCTAAATCTGTAGATTCCCAAATCTCACTCAATTAACTGAGTAGATTTGAAGGTACTAAATCGTTGATCGGACTGCGGTGGTTTTTACGTTCGGAGAGGGAAAGATTGGAGCTCTTTCTGAATTCTAGGGTTTTTTTTGGAGGGGGGGGGGAAGGGACTTGAATAAACGAAGAAAGTCTTCCGATCGCGCACATATTCTAATTCTAACACTAGAATGCGGACGGGGCACGGTGAGACGGTCTCGACTGTTGTGGGCTTAGATTTCGGGTAGGGCAGAGGCCATCTAGCGCTAAGTTAAAGTTAACTTCATAGAAGCCGAAATCCAGCTCTGACACGAGGTCTCGTCTCACCGTGGAGGTCAGGTCCGGCGGGGCCACCGGAATAAATATAGACTCCAACTTGACCGAATCGTTCCTCGGCGCTTTGGTTGGCGCCTCGGGCCAGACCTGTCCCGACCTCCTTTAGAACTAGGTCACACTAGCGCTCCGAAAAGAACTGGTGTCGCCGGTGGATCCATCCCGCACCGTGAGACGCCGTCGAACCAAGGTTCGCACCCCTGTCCTCTCCTCTATCCCCAAGATTGGCATGCCAGCCGAATTCCCGCTTAGCGGGAGAAGGTTGGTGCTCGGAAAAGGCACCATATTACGAGCCTACTTAGGAGGTACGTCAACTCATGCATAGGCTTGTAAGCCCTTGTTTGTTCCCTTTTGATCCCTTTATGCTAACAAGGAAAAAGAGAACAACTGCAGAGTGGCCGAAATCGGTAAAAAGAGGTAGCGTTACCGTTAAAATCTACCGCGTTAATCACCCATCAAACCGAAACGGTTTTGCCTACACCGTTACCTACTCTGGGCCACAGGGAAGGAAGCAGAAGAAGTTCGCGGACGAGACTGCGGCACTTGAGGAAGCTAGGGTCATCGCCGATAGGCTAAAGGCAGGTCACATCGAAGGCACCGAGCTACGAAAAGGAGAACGAGACGAATATGTAGCCGCAAGGGGCCTCTTGGACGACTATCCCCTGCTTTCGGCCCTTGAAGAGTGGAAGCGAGCAAAAGAGCTCTGCGGATCTGACCTTCTGATTGCCGCTCAGTCTTGGGCCGAGGCCAACGGATCCGC
>CAJXQX010000075.1 GCA_913058185.1 uncultured Verrucomicrobiota bacterium | reverse complement strand
AGATCAGCCTCGGTCTCGTGGGCTCGGAGATGTGTATAAGAGACAGGAGGAAGAGGATGTGGAGGATTTCGACGATATTGAAGAATCCTCTGGGAGCGACGAAGGCTCCCAACTTTCCGCGCCTTTGAGAGGAGGTCCCGGATCATCGATCTTCAGTTGGATTTCGGGCAAAATCTTCGGGCGGCGCTTTCGATTGGCTGCAAAACTCGTCCCTATCACCGGTGCGCTGGTTGGAGGGATCTATTGCTACACGTATTTCTTTGGCTCTATTCCCATAATCGAGTCGCTCAAGGCCGAGCTCGGAATTGCCGTGGTGCGACAGCAACCGCAGCAGTCTCGAGTGGATCAAATGCTCCAAGGCGCTCGTGACTCCATTTCGGCCAATGACACCAAAGTTCATCTCGGCAATGCCATAGCCACCGGCGATATCGCAACTTCTCATGCCATCGAAATAGGAGAACTCCGCATCACGAAAGAAGCGGCCAAAGAACTCAGCATCACCAAAGCGCTGCCGAAAAGACCCACGGTCAAAGCAGCCCGCGAGTCGATCCTGTCCGATGCCTTCGATTCCCTCGCCTCAGCTTTTAACACGGTCGAAGAGACCATCAAATCGGTGACATCGTCCGACGAGCCTGCGGTAGCCGCTTCCGCTTCCACTTCGGCTTCCGACCCAGGCATCGTCATCTCACCTTACGAGGACTACGAACAAACCGTCACGGTGGTGCAGGACGTGGGCGGCAGCCGTTCCCGGTTTCGCAACATGGACTACAAGTCGGGTCCGGCAGCGTCGGCGGGATTCCGCAGCTTGATCCAATCGATCCGAATCGGAACCGTAACATCCGGCTTTCGGCCCACCGTCAAAATTAGTGGCCGCACCTTCTCTGCCGGCTCCATCATAGACTTCAGCCTGGGGGTGACGTTCGAAGGACTGGCCTACAACGACACCGTGCTCGTCTTCAAAGAGCAAAGTGGGCCTATCTTGCCGTCAATTTGTGAGCCCTCGGCGAGTCGCTCTGGGCCGGAGAACCAACAACCCGCTCCTCAACGCGACTTATTATCGCAGATCCAGCGCCAGGTGTCGGGATCGGTCCAGTCTTGGACCGTGAGGGTGACTTCGAGCAGATCCCCTACTGCGACTTCGGTTAGGTCCAGTCGCAGGATACGAAATCCCCAGTGAGGGGCTCGGCCCGGATCCAGCGGACTGGAACTCAGGACCAGATCATCATCCACCTTGGCCTTCATGAAGACGGCCAGCCCGTCCACCTTACCCGCACGCTTCACCTCGCGAGTTATCTTGATTTCGAGCGGGACGGTATCGACTTGGATCGTGTTTAGATCCACCTCCACCAATGGCGTCGGGTCACCCACAAAGTGTTTCACCATCTGGAGGTCACAACTGGCCAAGCGGTAGTATTCCGGATTCTGCGGTCGGCTCCGTTCCATACTGGAATAATCAAAACCATGCACGTTGTTGAGCTCCCAAATGTAGGGAATACGAAAATCGTCGTTCAGAGTGACCGGTTCGCAAAACAGCTCAAACTGGCTCGGGAGGATCGTCCCTCCGGGCTTGAGTAAACGGTCACGCAGATCGCACACGTTAGGAACCATAGCTTCATCGAAGAGAAAGTCGCCGATCTGTTCGTGTAGAATCACATCCACCTTCTGATCCAATTCGAAGTCCATGCTGTGCTGTTCGACGAATTCCACCTTCACGATGCCATTCGTTGCCGCCAGCTCCCTAGCGTGCTCAATGATGGTGGAGTGGTCGATGGCATACACCTTGGCCGCTCCGGCCCGAGATGCATAAGAGGCCAGAATGCCCGTTCCCGTGCCGAGATCGATCACGCGTTGTCCGGGTTTAACGTGCCGGGTGATGGCACCGTGATAAAAGGCCATCCGAGGCTGGTCGCTGAGCATGCGTTCCTGCTCATGCAAATCGGCAAAATAGGAGCCATTGAACCGCCGGTATCTTTCGGCAGCCGTCTCGAGCTTCACCGGAGGGTAAAACCACAGCTTCAGCCGCGGGGATGTAAATATCCAGTTACCCAACCGGGCAGAATACAGACGGACGTGGTGGGAGATTAAAGCGGTGAAGCGTTGAAGGTGATGAACGGCCATGATTTCGGGATGGTCTGATTAGCACTCCCGGAGCGCACCCTACCCCGAAGCCTAGCCGCCAAAAGCTTATTCAAGATTAAATTCAATCGCCTCCGCCCGTGGCAACGGGCCGGCCCGCGTAACCCGAACGACCCGGGTGACGTCTATGGAACTAAGACTATGAGACTATTTATTACCCTGCTGATCACGATTGCCGTCTCAGCGTCCACCATTGCTCAACCCTTAAGAGGACCCCAGGGCGGGAGTGGCTACAACGTCCGCAGCTCGGGGGCCTTGCCTGACCTGAACGCATTCACCGCGGAGGGAGAGCCCTTGAAGGTGCGGGAGCTCGTCGCCGGTAAATACACCGTGCTATCCGCGGGATGTCTCACGTGCCCGCAATTTCATCAAGGCTACCCCGAAGTCGAGGCCATGCAGGTGGACTACGCGCCCAAGGGCGTTCAATTCTTCTACTTCTACAAGAGTTTACGTCACCCGGAATTAAACGGATACGTCCAAGCCCAGAATATGACCGAGCGCTTCCTGCAGCTCGAGGAAGCCCGCGCGAAACTCGGCACCAACGTCACGTGGATCGCTGATACGCTAGACGATTCGATGCGGGTGGGACTCGGAGCAGGGCCCAATACCCTCTACCTCATCTCCCCGGATGGAGAAATCATCGCCGCTTCCGATCGGATTGAGGGAAACAACTTCCGCAAAATCTTGGATCGTCTGGTCGGCAAAGTGGAGCACCCTACCCGGCCCAGCGAACTCGGATTGCCTCGGGTCGCGCGCCAGGTGAACCAGAACAATCAGGATACCGATATTCTGGTTCACCGGCCCCAGGGACTCACCATCGTCGCCACCACCCCGGCCAAACCTGAAGATACCTACTACGTGAAACTCCGGGCCGAAGCAGACCGAGATCTGCTGGAGACTGGAACCGGCCGACTCTTTCTAGGGTTTTATCCCGACCCGATTCACGACGCGCATTGGAACAACCTCGTCGATCCGATGAAGTTTGTGCTGACCGTGCCCGAAGGAATCACCGCCACGCCGACTGAGGCTACGGCGGCGCAAGGCCCGGGTGACTCCGACACCCAACCCCGCCAATTCTGGGTCGATATCGAGGGCGCAATTCCCTACGACGAACTCGGCCTAACCCTGCACTACTACGGCTGCACGCCTGACATGTGCATGGCCCTGGCCCACGAATATACCGTGCTTCTCGAAGACGAGAACCGAGGATCCAGAACCTTCGGTATGAATCGAGGCCCACGTGGCCGTAGACCCTCTAACTAAGCGATCACCTCAGAGTCCATGGGGCTTCGACCTCTTGCTCTTTCCGCCGGGCTAACACCGCTGCGCTCAAATCGATGATTCTTTTCGGTTCAATAAATGAACCGCAGCATCCCAATTGAACTGCCCTTTGTTGCCAATTTTTCGTATTTTTCGGCTGTCCCATTTTTTGGCTCAAGTCCCAGCTCATTGTGATGTCGTCTCCTGCCCCCTACACCGGTTTCCGTGAATTCAAACCGCTCGCCAAAGCATTAGCGTTGGAGTCCTGTCCCGGATCTAGTGACGGCTGGGATGAATACATGGCGCGAGCCGACCCGTCCTTTCTGGTCAAACGGTTCCACGGTAAATCCGGCCACCGTTTCTTGGTTGATTATGCCCCGCGCTACGAAACCGCTGTCAGCCGGTTGGGCGAAGCCGCCATAGATTTCATCGAACTCCGGCCTCATCTCCACGTGGGTCGGGATTTCTTGGTGAAACCCTGGATCACCGGCATCGCCCAAGTGAGCGCGCTCCGGCCTAACACTCCGATGCACGATGAATACCAAGCGTGTGTGCAACGCCTACGGACAGAGCCGATGCACGAGGAATTGCGCACCACGATTCTGGATAACCTCTCCCACTCTCTTGTGGCATTTTTCGACACCCTCACTACTAAGATCGTTTTCAACGAACTCCACTTTGCCGAAGTAAACTCGACCAAGAATTCACTATGATGCAAAACGCGCCTGAACTTACCGTATCCGCATGGCTCAACACGGACAACGCTCCTACCCTGGTCGGCCTTCGCGGTAAGGTGATCCTCATCGAAGCCTTTCAAATGCTATGCCCAGGTTGTGTGAGCCACGGCCTACCACAGGCCAAAAAAGTTTTTGAAACCTTCAACGAAGATGACGTTGCCGTGTTAGGACTACACACCGTTTTCGAGCACCACTCAGCTCAATGAACGACCGATGCTCTCGGCGCATTTCTGCGTGAGTATCGGTCGTTCCTTTCCCGGTCGGCATAGATCAACCCTCGGACACGGGCCCACTCCCGGTGACGATGACGACCTACCGCATGCAGGGAACCCCCACCCAACTGCTCATCAATCGCCAAGGCCAACTACGCGCGCAACGATTTGGGGCGGTGGACGATTTACGGCTGGGCATGGAAATCGGCGCATTGGTCGCCGAGTCTGCTGAAGTTGTTGAACGGCCTCCCTCCGACGAATTGCCCAATCAAAAGGCACCGAATTGCGACGATTCCGGATGCCCGATACCGTAGGCTAATAGTTAGGCATCGGTCCTGAGGATTTCGTCCTTTTTCTAGGGGCCACTCTCTTCGGTCCGCTCCAAGGTGCGGGGGGGGGCCATCGGTTCGACCCGTTGCATTTTCCCGGGTTGGCGCGGCAACTGCCCCGACTGAGGACTACGGCGGCGACGGAGTCGCGGAAACAGCACCGCGGCCAAGCCTCCGACCACGACTGCACCGATGACCAATGGAAGTGCCACCAGCACCAAACCAGCTATCAGCCCGAGCGCTACTACGATTCCCACCAGCGCGCACAACACGCGAAACACTCGATTCTTTATTGGCCCCCCATTGAGGGAAGACTTCATGCGGATTCCTGACATCGCTACATTCTAGCCACTCAATCCAACAATGCAAACCAGACGACTCAGGGACGCTAGGTTTGGATATCGACCATTACTGATTCGACGGAGTTGACCTGCGACGACCCGGAATTGCCCCTCGACTCGACTAGGTGCGTATCATCGGCTCCTCTCTCCCGCTGTCTCCCTTAGTGCTACTGTTTTTCTCCGCGTTTGCCGGTGCCACGCTCTTGCCGCTGTCTTCCGAGGTGGCCTTCGGGGTGGCCATTCTCACCCACCCCAACAGCTTGGCCTGTCTCGCCGGTGGCTACCCTCGGAAACACCTTCGGTGTTACCTTCAATTTCCTGATTGGGCGTGGACTGCTCAAATGGCCGCGATTCCAAAGACTCCATCACAGCCCCAAACTGAAGTCCGCCAAATCACTCTCCGATCGATTCGGACCCTACGTGATTTACCTCTCCTGGCTACCGGCCATCGGCGACCCCCTCACGATATACCTCGGAACGACAAAAATGCCTTTTCTTCGATTTGCCCTCATCGGCTTCACCCTGCGATTCCTACGCTACTATCTCATCTACGTTCTACTCAAAACGTAACGGCGGGCATGTCGGAGGGGCTCGAACTGCCACCCCGATTCCTCGTAATCCGTGAAACTCGATCCAAAGACGGGGCCAGCGTTTCCCACCAGGTTAGCCGGCCCCACTGGCTCATTCTTTCGAGAAACTGATTTCCGCAAAGGGGATGGTGTGCTCAACGCGTTGATTCCCTCGAATGTCCCACACCTCGGCCATCACCTGAGGTCTCTGGTCCGAAAAATTAACGGTTAGGAGCCCAAAATTATTGTCCATGATGGGACCCTTTATCCGCTTTTTATTCGGTGCGGCAAACCTACAGGTTTGGGATAGTCCACTGGCCGTGACGTCGTAGAGCGGGTAGCTATCCGGATGTTCAAACTTTGAAATTTCTGCGTAATGAACATCCCCGCTGATGAAGACGAGATGGTTAGCTTGGGTTTTCTTGATGAGCTGAACCATGCGTTCCTGTTCGTGCGGATAATTGGCCCAGGCTTCGTAGCCATTATACTCGATTCCGAACTGAGTGCCGGTAGCAATAATACGAAAATCGGCTGGTCTACGTAGCTCGTTTCCGAGCCAGTCCCATTGCTGCTCACCCAAGAACGCGACCGAGGGGTCGGTATGGGGAGCATAATCTAAATGATAGAAATGGCGTTTCGCCTTGTTCGCCTGGCTCGCCACCTTGATCAGGTCATCCCGGAAGGTGCGTCCGTCCAGCAGTATGATTTGAACGGTCTTGTCCCCCACTCTCCGAAATACGGAATGGTAAATGCCTTCGTGCTGGTAGCGCTCGGAGTCTTTGGGTTCCTCGAAGAAATCCAGGAAGATTTCCTTGGACGCTTTCTTGTGCGGGTAGTTCTTCCCGACATCGTTCTGCCCATAATCATGGTCGTCCCATCAGCTCATCGCAACAGTCGTCCCTACCAAGATAAGAGTCATAGTCGGAAGAGACCTCCCCGTCCGTCCAAACATGGTCATAGAATGCGAGATCGCTCACCGCCCCATTTAGTCGATGAACGATGTTTCCAAGAAAACGTGAGGCTCCGACATACACCGCGCCACCGAACGGGTAGAAATCCGCGATCTAAAAACCACCAGCGGATTGACCCCACGGATCAGCACGAACCCCGAAGTAGCGAAAATCGTTCCGGTATCAGGACTTTAATTGTCAGTGGCAGGAGTGAGTCTCGTCACCGTCAGCACGCCGTTTTATTACAGCAGGCTTCGGAGAGAACGAAGCCTACTCACCGCAGCCCCGGAGGAGCCCAGAGGCCCTCGAAGGATTGAGTGAACTATAAAACAAAAGGCCCGACTTTCGTCGGGCCTTTTAGCTGTTAGATCAGTTGGTTCTGATCGAGTCTGAATTATTGACAGGCTTCGCACTCTTCGCCGTTGCGCATCGCCTCGATGCTACAGGCTTTTTTCTCCGCTTCGGTGAAATACTTTTTACCGGTTTCGCCTCGCATCTCTTTCTTAATCGATACGGTGGCTTTTTCGATATTGGAGGCTCCTAATGTGCGGAGGTAGTAGGTTGTCTTGAGGCCGGTGTGCCAGGCGTGGCGATACATGTGACTCAGGGTTTTGAGGTCCGGCGTGGCTAGCCACAAGTTCACGGACTGGGATTGATCGATCCACTTCTGACGTCTTGCAGCGGCGGCGATGACCCACTTGTGGTCGATACCAAACGAGGTCATATACTTCGCCTTAATTTCTTCTGGGATTCTAGCGATGTCCTTCAGCTCGCCGTCGAAATACTTCAGGTTGTCGATCATGTCCTGATCCCACAGCCCCACGGCCTTCAGGTCGCGGACGAGGTGATGATTCAACACGGTGAAGTCACCCGACAGGTTACTCTTCACAAAGAGGTTCTTGTAAGCCGGCTCAATACACGGGCTCGTGCCGGTGATGTTCGAGATCGTCGCTGTTGGCGCGATGGCCAGCACGTTACTGTTACGCATGCCGCTCTTCGCGATCTTCTCGCGCAATGGAGTCCAGTCCATCTTACCACCACGGGGAACATCGACCTTGATGCCGCGCTCTTTTTCGAGGAGGTCTACCGTATCAGGAGGAAGGAGTCCGCGGTCCCACTTGGAGCCTTTGTAGCTGGAGTAGGTGCCACGCTCGGCGGCGAGGTCGGAGGAGGCTTCGTAGGCGTAGTAAGCGATGGCTTCCATCATCTCGTCGTTGAACTCGACGGCTTCGCCGGAGGCAAAGGCGACTCCCTTGATGTAGAGCGCGTTGGCGAGTCCCATGACACCCATGCCGATCGGACGGTGGCGGCGGTTGGAGGTCTCGGCGGCTTTGGTTGGGTAGAAGTTGATGTCGATGACGTTGTCCAACGCGCGGATGGCGGTGGTGATCGTCTCCTTCAGCTTCTCGTGATCGATGTTGCCTTCAGGCGTGAGGTGATTCTCAATGACGACTGAGCCGAGGTTACAGACCGCCGTCTCTTCATTGGAGGTGTTGAGCGTGATCTCCGTGCAAAGGTTGGAAGAGTGCACCACACCGACGTGGTCCTGCGGGGAACGAATGTTGCAGGCATCCTTGAAGGTGATCCAGGGGTGGCCGGTCTCAAAGAGCATCGAGAGCATCTTCTTCCAGAGCTCAAGGGCCTGGGTCTTCACGCCATGGATTTTACCCTCTTCGGCCATCTTCTCATACTTGACGTAGGCTTCTTCAAAGGCCTTGCCGTAGAGGTCGTGCAGGTCGGGAGTCTCGTTGGCGCGGAAGAGCGTCCACTCGGCGCGGGCTTCCATGCGCTTCATGAACAGATCGGGAATCCAATTCGCCGTGTTCATGTCGTGCGTGCGGCGACGGTCGTCACCGGTGTTTTTGCGCAGCTCGAGGAATTCGTAGATGTCGTTGTGCCACGACTCGAGGTAAGCGCAGCCGGAGCCTTTGCGTTTGCCGCCTTGGTTCACCGCCACGAGTTGATCGTTGTGGAGCTTGAGGAACGGGATGACACCTTGGGACTCGCCGTTGGTGCCACCGATGTGGGCGCCGGTGCCGCGGACTGCGGTCCAGGAGCCACCGAGGCCGCCGGCCCACTTGGAGAGCTGGGCGTTCTCCGCAATACCGCGATACATGATGCCTTCGAGGGAGTCGTCGACGTAGTAGAGGTAGCAGGAGGAGAGTTGGGAGTGGAGGGTGCCGGCGTTGAAGAGGGTCGGCGTGGAGCTGCAGAAGCGGCGGCTCTTGTAGAGACCGTAGAGCGAGAGCACGCGGGCTTCGCGGTCGCCTTCTTCACCCATGAAGAGGCCCATCGAAACACGCATCCAGAAGAGCTGCGGCGTCTCGAGGCGGCGGGAGGTCTTTCCCGTCTTATCGATGATGAGGTAGCGGTCGTAGAGGGTCTGCACGCCGAGGAAGTCGAGATCGAGATCGGCGGAGGGATCGAGGGCTTCGGAGAGGCGTTCGATGTCGTATTCGAGCAGCTTCGGGTTGATGCGCTTGATGTCGGCGCCGTAGAAGAGGTGCTTCTTGAAGGCTTCTTGGTGAAACTCCTTCAGCTTGCCGGGGCCGTCGCGGAGGATATCCCAGCCGAGGACTTCCTGGTAAATGTAAGTGAGCTGGATGCGGCCGGCGAACTTGGAGAAGTCGGCGTCCTTCTCGATGAGGGTCTTCGAGTTAAGGATGATGGTCGAATCGAGGTCCTTTTGGGAGATCTCGTCGAAGACGGAGCGGAGGAGCTCCACTTCGATCTCTTCGACGGAGAGACAGAGTTCGAGGCCGATGGAACCGAACTCGATGCGCTTTTTGAGATCCTCGCGGTCCCAGAGTTTGTTGGAGCCGTCAGGCTGCTTAACCATGATCATGGCGGGTTGGCTGGCGGCGGCGACGTCGCGGAGGGCGGCATCATCACCTTCGTCGTTGTCGTTGGACACGTCGCGGTGGTCGTTGCGCTCGGCGCGGTAAAGGATGTAGGCCTCAGCGACTTTGAAGTGGCCGGCTTTCATGAGCTCTTCCTGGACGATGTCCTGGATCTCTTCGATGTGCACGAAGGACTGCTTGGAACCGAGCACGCGGGTGCTGACGGCTTTGGTCACGGCGATGGCTTCGGTGGAGTCCTGCTGGAGGGAGAGGAAGGATTTGCGCACTGCTATCTCAACCTTCTGGTCGATGTAAGGCACGACGTGGTTGGAGCGGCGGATGACGCGGATACCGGAGGTGGCGGCGCGACCACCGGTGTTGAGCTTGCGGGAGCGGTTCAGGAGGAGACTCTTGGCGACGTCGTAGGCGCTGTTGTCGACAAGGGTCTTCTCGATGAGCTCGTAAAGGTCGTTGAGCGATACCTTGAGGGACGCCTGCTTGAGGGCCTGGGCGGAGAGGTTGGCTGCGACTTCCTTGATGATCTTGCCGACGAACTGCTTGGACTCCGGAGTGAAGATGTTGCCCTTCTCGCCGCGGGCCAGGTGCACGTTGGTGACGGCGTTGCCGATGGTTTCCGCGATCTCCCCGATGTCGAATGAGGTTTCACCGGTCGGGGCCAACAGGGTGATCGACGGGAGGAGCGGTGTGTCAGAAGGCACACATTCGCGCCACGCGTAGTTGGGGCGATCGCTGAAGGGGGTGTGAGTGGCTGCTTTGAGAGCGAGGTCGTGAGCGAGGGAAGGATTCATTTATTTGAAAAGCTGAAAGACTGAAAATCGGAAAAGCTGAAGGTCGGAAGGTCGAAGGCTGGGATATTGGAAAGGGCGCCCTACTTCGTCCCGCGACTGCGGGACTTCGAAGGGTGCGTCCCCAGCGGAGCTTAGGCGAAAAAAACAGGGATGACTGATCAGCATCCGGATCGACTTCTCAAATGAGAGGTGGATCTGGCGTAATCAGTCAGCGAAAGGAACTAAGAGAGCGGTCCGCCTTCGTCCCGCGACTGCGGGACTTCGGCGAGATTCGTCCCCGGCTGGCGCCGAAGCGAGGTTGTTGAAGGTTGGAGGTTGTTGGTTCTGCCCGCCTTCGTCCCGCGGCTGCGGGACTTCGGCGAAGTTATGGGGTAATTGGGTTAAAGATCGTCGTCGTCGACGGATTCGAGCGCAGATGATTTTTGGTATTCGGTGACGCGACCTTCGAAGAAGTTTTGCTCCTTCTTGATGTCCATCATCTCGGCGAGCCACGGCAGCGGATTAGTGATGCCGGGGTTGAGGGGCGCGAGACCACAGCCTTCGAGGCGGCGGTCGGCGATGTAATCGATGTAGATCAGGAAGTCTTCGAGCACGAGGCCCACGGCGTTCACCGGCAGACAGTCTTTGATGAAGTCCTTCTCGAGCTGGACGCCTTCGGCCATGGTGGCACGCAGGTCTTCTTTGAATTCTTCGGTCCAGATCTCGCGGTTCTCTTCGACGAGGTCCATGAACAGGTTTCGGAGGAGCTCAATGTGGTTCGATTCGTCGCGCAGCGTGTAGCGGAACATCTGGCCGATGCCCGGGAACTTGTTCTGGCGGTAGAGCGAGAGGATCATGCCGAACAGGCCGTAGAACTGGGTGCCTTCCATGCACTGCCCGAAGGTGAACATGTTTTTGGCGAAGAGCTTCTTATTGTCCGGATCGGTGAGATCGAGGTCGCGGCGCAGCCCTTTGGAGATGCGGGTGACGAACTCATTCTTCTTCACGATGGTCTCAACGTCTTCGAACATCGCCTCGCACTCGTGCGGGTTGATACCGAGGGAGGAGATCATGTAGAGAAGCGAATCGGCGTGGATGTTCTCTTCATGAGCGTGGCGACCGAGCACGAGCTTAAGCTCAGGCGCGGTGACGAGCTCACGGATCACGTGTTGGATGTTGTCACCCACAATGCCTTCGGCGGCGGAAAAGTATCCGATGCCCATACGGATGATCCAACGTTCCTGGTCGGACACAACGCGGTCGTCGCGCCACTGCTCGATGTCCTTACCCATGGGTACGTCTTCTGGCTCCCAGTGATTGGCCTTCATCGTGCGGTAGAGCTCATAGGCCCACTGATACTTCAGGGGGAGCAGATTGAAGGTCATCGAGTCGCGACCATTAATCACTTTTTTAGCGGCAAACGCGGCCTCCGCTTTGTCTTGATCGAGGACGAAGGTTTTGGTGCCGACTTGAAAGGATTTTTGCATGATGGAAAGACGTGGAAATTGAAGGACTGAAAGGCGAATCGAAAAAGTGTGATATTGGGACGGAAAGGCCAGACGTTTTTGGGCCACACGCCAACAAGCGAACAAAAGTTGTTCGGAGTTGTTAACGTGTTGCTGACCACAAGGGGTAGTGGTCACCCGCCGGTTAGGCCACAACAGATGGGTGTTCACAAAAAAACCGTCAATAGGTTTGTAGAAAAGAACGGAGGTTTTTTCCGGAATTTTTGCTTGATTATTCAGGTGACGGTCTAGCTGGCCCAGCACCCTCTCGAAATGTCGGAAATGGGGGGCCAAAATATGGGCGTAACACCGCTCCGAATACAGGTCACGGAACCCCCTGATTTTAGGCCATTTCGGGGACCGTGAGGTAGGACTTAATGGTTTCAGCGAAGAGCCCGCGTGGGGCCCTGAGGCGATGGGAATGGAGAGTCGGGCGACCTCGTCTTAAACAGAAAGTAAAACGAGGGCTGAGCTACTTCCGACTTCGCCAAGGCTTCCGCCGACGCTAAAGCTATGGCGGACATGATGGCGGACGTGTCGCTGCTGATCGGGGGAAGGCCTCAACATCTCTCTGTGATCTCTGTGACTTTCATCTTCTGCCCCACCGATGGACGGGTTCGGACGGGGCCAGGTCGGAAAAAGTGAACTACGCCGGTGGCTTCGTTACACTTTTTGACGACACTGACCCCTTACTGCGCACGGTCCGCAATCTGCGCCCGCGTTCCGCGGCCCCCTACTCTCCTAGGACCCAGGAGAAGATGAGGGGAGCGACGATGGTGGCGTCGCTCTCTACAATGAACTTGGGCGTCGAGGAGGCGAGTTTGCCCCAGGTGATCTTCTCGTTCGGCACCGCTCCGGAATAACTGCCGTAGCTGGTGGTCGAATCACTGATCTGACAGAAATAACCCCAGAGTGGCACGCTCGTCTCTTCGAGATCCTGATGCAGCATGGGAACGACGCATATCGGGAAGTCGCCGGCGATACCGCCGCCGATTTGGAAGAAGCCAATTGAGCCTTCGCCCGTTTTGAGGGTTTTGGCCGTCTTGGCGTAATACTTGGCCAAGGTGGTCATGTATTCGATGCCGGTGCGCACGGTGTGGACGTTTTTCACGTCTCCCCGAATAACCGCCGCCGCGAACATGTTGCCCAAGGTCGAATCTTCCCAGCCGGGCACGATGATCGGTAGGTTCTTCTCCGCCGCGGCGAGGAGCCAGGAGTTGGCGGGGTCAATTTGGTAGGACTTCTTGAGCACGCCGGACTTGAGCAGGCGATACATGAACTCGTGGGGGAAATAGGACTTACCGGCTTGGTCGGCCGTCATCCACTCGGAGAGGACTGCTTTCTCGATGCGGCGCATGGCCTCCATCTCAGGAATGCAGGTATCGGTGACGCGGTTCATGTGCCGGTCGAGCAGGCCTTGCTCGTCTGCGGCAGTGAGATCGCGGTAACCCGGAACCCGCTCGTAGTAATCGTGAGCTACAAGGTTGAAGACGTCTTCTTCGAGATTCGCGCCTGTGCAGACGATGGCGTGCACCTTGCCCTTGCGAATCATGTTCGCGAGGGAGATTCCGAGCTCGGCGGTGGACATGGCCCCGGCGAGGGTGACCATCATTTTGCCGCCGGACTTGAGGTGATCCTCGTAACCCTTGGCGGCATCGAGCAGGGCAGCAGAATTGAAATGCCGATAGTGCTTCGCGATATATTTGGAGATCGGTCCCTTGCGGGCGGCTCGCTTGGCGTTGACGTCTTCAGGGCGCAGCTTCTGGCGCTTGGCTTTGGGTTTGCTCGGCATCGGAAAAATTAGGGCATCAACATCACGACATCATGCACGCGTTGGACGGCGAGCATGAGGAGCGGGGTGCGATCTTTGGCGGTCGCCATGGCAGTGCTGTTCTCGAGGCGGCCGAGACGGTTGGCGAGGATCTCGGCATTGTAGGCGCTCACGACCAGCTGCCGGGATTCGGCAGGGCCAACTTTGGCCACGATGGTGGCCATCATTTCTTTTTCAGTCATTGGGTCGGAAAAGGTTCGAGGGTGGAAGAATCAGATCGCCGGTTATCGGCTTCGAATCAAAGACCGATTGAATGAACTCACCCCGGTAAGACGCAAGTCCGCACGCAACCGACATTACCTTGGCCCGGGCGATGTGCCTTTTGCCGTCCATTAGTTAATTTGAGATATGTTCGCCGCCGTCCTCACCACCCTTTGCTGGTCCATCGCTGCCCTCTTCAGTCAGCGCTCGATCCGGGTGCTGGGCGTCGGGCAATCCAATCTGGGGCGATTGATCGTCGCTGTCATCCTGCTCGGGGCCTACGCGCATTTCTTCGGATTGGGCATGGGCGGGGCGGGACGGGATGCGTTTCTCCTCAGTGGGATAATTGGCATGGGCCTCGGTGATCTGGCGCTATTCGCGGCGCTGCATCGGCTGGGCACCCGGCTGACCATCCTGATTTGCCAATGCGTCGCGGTGCCAATCGCCATGGTCGCGGAGTGGGGCTGGTTGGACACTCACCTTTCGCTGATTCAGATCGGCTGGGCCGCGGTGATTCTGGTCGGGGTGACCATCGCTCTCATGCCCTCCCAACACGCGCCACCCAAGGTGCCGGTGACCCGTATCGGCATCGCGCTGGGCCTCGGGGCGGCGTTCGGTCAAGGCATCGGCGCCGTCATCAGTCGACGCGCCTATGAAATTACGACGGAAGCAGGCATGTCGATCGACGGTATCACTGCGGCCTACCAGCGGATCAGCTGGGGGCTAGCGATCACGGCGGGGTATTTTATCTTTATTTGGCTGCGTGATCGCCGCCAGGCACGTCTCGCCCAGACCACGGTGCCCAACCCCACCCGTTACTCATGGCGGGGGTTCGGATTTCTTTTCGGTAATGCGATATTCGGACCAATACTCGGCGTAAGTTGTTACCAATAGGCCCTCGCCACCACGCCCTCGGGTATTGTGCTGCCCATCGTGGCGACGACTCCCCTCGTGATTATCCCCCTCGCTTACTGGTTTGATGGTGACATTCCCAGTCGCCGTTCGCTCGTCGGCGGGTTCGTGGCAGTCGCTGGAGTGGTCGCTCTCACCCTCGTGCGTTGACGCCGGCGATTCTGCCGTGTGGGATGCCCGGTTCTATGCTCACTCTAGCCGATGTCGCCAAGTCCTACGGCACCCGCGAACTGTTTTCTGACATTTCGTTATTTGTCGCGCGCACCGACCGTTTGGGTCTGGTGGGCCCTAATGGTGCGGGCAAATCCACGCTGTTTAATCTCATCCTCGGGGACGAATCTCCCAGCAAAGGCACCATCGAGTGGGAACGCGGGGCGGACTTCGGGTTTCTCTCTCAGGAAAACGCCCCGGTAGGCGACGAAACCGTTATCCAAATCGCCACCAATGGCGCCAAACTAGACCTGGATGGCGACGACGATGAGGATTATGACATCGATTGGACGCTCGAACCGCGCGCTCGAAAGATCCTCTCTGGTCTCGGCTTCAAGGACTCTGACATGGATTTGCCGGGCAAATCATTTTCCGGGGGTTGGATCATGCGGGCGCATCTGGGCCGGCTCCTCGTTTCCGAACCCACCCTGCTCCTCCTCGATGAGCCAACCAATCACTTGGATCTCGAAGCGTTGTTGTGGTTGCAGGACTACCTGACCCGCTACCCCGGCGGGCTACTGGTGATCTCCCATGACCGGGCATTCCTCAACGCCTTGTGCAATGGCATCCTCGAACTGCGCGGCGCCTCGTTGCACAAATACACTGGCAACTACGACGACTACCTTTTGCAGAAGGATGCCCGTCACGACCAGTTGCTCTCACTCTTTAAGAGCCAACAACGCGAGATCGCCCACCAGCAGAAGTTCGTCGATCGTTTCGGAGCCAAGTCCTCCATGGCGACACGAGCCAAGTCCAAGGAGAAACACATCGAACGTCTCAAGGCCGAGGCCGTCGAGTCGCCCGTCGAAGCGTTGGCTCGGATCAATTTCCGATTCCCCAAACCCGCTCGATCCGGCCTGAAAGTCGTCGACCTGAAAGGCATCCATCAAGCCTACGGGGATCACATCGTCTATCAGGACCTAAATTTCCAAGCGCAACGCAGTCAGAAGATCGTTCTGGTCGGACCCAATGGCGCCGGTAAATCAACGCTCCTAAAGATCCTCGCCGATGTCGTGCCCACTTCGGCAGGCACCCGCGAACTCGGCGCCAACGTGACCGTCGGTTACTTCGCCCAAAATCGCGCCGACAACCTCAACGTCACCGCCACGGTGTTCGACAACGTGATGGATTTGCGCACTCAAGCCAACGACCTCACGGAGCAAAAAGTCCGCGCCATTCTCGGCGCCTTCCTCTTCCGCAAGGATGACGTATTTAAAAAGGTCTGCGTGCTTTCCGGTGGTGAAAAATCCCGCCTCGCTCTCGCCCGTCTGATGGTCGATCCGCCCAATTTGCTGTTAATGGATGAGCCTACGACCCACTTGGACATCCCTTCCATCGATGCGTTGGTCAGTGCGCTGAAGACTTATCCCGGCACGTTCATCTTCATCAGTCATGATGTGTATTTTATCCGTCAATTGGCGGAAAAAGTCCTGCACGTGCACTCGGGCCGCCTTACGCCCTACGCTGGCAACTACGACTACTACCTAGACAAGTCCAAGGCGACCAACGCCCGCGAAGCCCTCACCGCTGGATTCACCAGCGCACGCCCTGATCAGACCAAAATCGCCGCTAAGAGCGCCCCGGTTAAAATCGATCGCGCCGCCACTAAGGCCAAGCAGGCCGAGGTGCGCACGCTACGCACGGCCGTAAGCGCCGCCGAAAAAAGCGTGGTCGATCTGGAAGAAAAACAAGCGGAACTGAGCGCCGAACTCGAAGACCCCGGAACTTACGAAGAGGCCGGTAAAGCCCAGCACCTGAATCGCGAGCTCACCGCGATCAGCGATCAACTTTCCGCCGCCAACCAAGCCTGGGAAACCGCCGCCACCAAACTCAGCGAAGCCGAAGCGTAGAGCTGAGGGGCAGGTGGAACTTTAGCCCACCAAATCACCCGAAAACTCACTAAAACTACTCCGTAACCAGAGGGTTCAGAAGAAGGCTTATTTTGGGTCCGCCTTTCGTGGTTTTTCGTGTGATTTAGTGGGCCCAATAATCGGTTCACGCGATCCGTTCTGCGATGAGCGGTGGCGTGGCCACCTGCGTGTCACCGACTACGATGCCGTCACGGAGCTGAGTAGTGGCGACCAACAACGACTCGTCGTCGTTGGCATGGACCACCGCCAACGTCTGGCCCTTCTCAACCGCCTCACCCACTTTGACCAATTCGGTGATACCCACGGCCGGATCCACCGCGTCTTCCGCGGTTGCCCGTCCCGCTCCGAGTCGCAACGCCGCGAGCGCCACTTCCATGGCGTCAACATCCTGCACGATACCCGCCCGACTCGCGACCAACGGCACCTGTTGGGCGGCTTGCGGCAGGATGCCCAACGGATCGTCGATCACCCGGGCATTGCCGCCTTGCACGGCCACAATCTCGCCGAACTTTGCCAACGCCGACCCGTCGCTCACCGTCTTCTCGAGACGTTCCCGGGCTGACGTGAGATCAGTTTCGACTTCCGCCAACAACAACATCTCCGCACCGAGCGCATAGGTCACTTCCATCAGGTCCGCCGGACCCTCACCGCGCAGACAGGCAATTGATTCTGCCACTTCGACGCCATTGCCTACGGCCCGACCGAGAGGTTGATCCATCGCGGTCAACAGCGCGTGCACGCCCTTACCCATGGCTCGACCGATCTCCACCATCGCGGTGGCCAGCTCCCGAGCCTGATCGATATCCTTCATGAAAGCGCCCCGCCCAAATTTCACATCCAGCACCAGCCCATCGATGCCCTCGGCTAGTTTCTTACACATGATCGATCCACAGATGAGCGGTCGGCATTCGACCGTCGCAGTCACATCGCGCAGCGCATAAAGTTTTTTGTCCGACGGAGCCAAATCCGAGGTCTGGCCAATCAACGCACACCCTACCCGTTCCACCTGGTTGCGATACTCCTCCAGCGTGAGGTTCACATTGAAGCCGGGAATCGCCTCCAGCTTGTCGAGCGTGCCCCCACTATGGCCGAGGCCCCGCCCGCTGATCATCGGGACCGGCACTCCGGCAGCGGCCACCATGGCCGCCAACGGCAGAGAAACTTTGTCCCCCACACCACCGGTTGAGTGTTTGTCGACCTTGCGCCCCGGCACATTTGATAAGTCGGCCACCGTGCCCGAATGCATCATCGCCTCGGTGTAGGTCGCGACCTCCTCGGTCGTCATGCCATTGAGAAAAATCGCCATCAGCATCGCCGACAACTGGTAGTCGGCCCAGCTCCCGTCCGTCGCGCCCTGCACAAAGGCCCGGATCTCTTCATCGGACAACGCCAGACCATCTCGTTTGCGGGCTATAACATGTTGAGGAAACATAACTGATGATGAGAAACATCAGGGCTTAATTCGAGCCGATTAACACCGTTCTCATTTGTCACTTGTGAGCAAATCGGTTTAACTGGGGTTCCTTTCGAATGTAACCCTCATTACATGACTCCAGAAATCGCTCCCGAAGTCCTCGACGAAAAACTAATTATCAGTGGGATCCATCTCGATCTCACCGATGGCATGAAACTACACGTGCGCGAAAAAGTAAGCAAATTGCTCCGCCACGAGTCGCACATCGTCCGCGTGCGCATCACGATCGAATACCACCAGACCAAGTCGACCCACGGTCAATTCACCGCCAAGGGGCAGATTGAAATCCAGGGCCCGGACATCGTCGCCGGCGAATCGGCCGACGACGCCTACGACGCCATCGACAAACTCGTCTCCGAGCTCGACCGCGGTCTACGCAAGCGCTCCACCAATCGCTTGTCGAAACGAGACCGGCCTAGCGCCATCGATTCCGACGACGAATAGACGAAAGTCGACGGAGTCTTCCGGCTCCCCCAATTCCCCAACCCGCTCCCTCCCGAGCGGGTTTTTTCGTGGGAGGATCGGAAGGAGGTCAGGTCGTTTCAGAGCGAAACAGTATCTGAGAGCCCCATAAGCCGCTAAAGGGTCAGGTCGGAAAAAGTGAACTAGGAGCAAAGGGGTTCAGGTCGTGATAAGTTTACTCCGTCCCGCATGCGCGGGACTGCGTATAACTTGTCTACGACCAGACCCCTTCCCACGACCGGGCCTCTCTAAAGTTTAACCATATTGGTTAAACTTATACCTAAGTAATTATTTTATAATGATATATATAATTGAGAGCCGAGACCTATCGATTCCCGTATCCACCCAACTTTAACCAATATGGTTAAAGTCTTCTCTGGTGGGGTCGCCCGTGCTTTAGGCTTTCTCCGGTGCCACGGGGCTCCCACGGTGACACGTATGATTAAGACCATCGCGTTCGACGCAGATGATACGCTTTGGCACAACGAGACGGTTTTCGTCGCGACGCACAAACGGCTGTGCGAACTCCTCTCGCGCTATCACGACTCCGAGAAAGTCGATGACCTGCTCAACAACACCGAGCGCCGCAACCTTGAGCGCTATGGTTACGGCATCAAAAGCTTCACGCTTTCGGCTATCGAAACCGCGATCGAGTTGAGCAACTCCCAGGTCTCGGCTGACGAAATCCGCCAGATCATCGCCCTTTCGCATGACATGCTCGATCATCCGGTCGAAATCCTCGACGGCGTGCCCGAAACCGTTTCCGCCCTCGCCGGTGACTATCACATGATCGTGATCACGAAAGGCGACCTGCGGGACCAATCCCGTAAGTATTCGCTTTCCCAGCTCGACCCCCACTTCACCGAACTTGAGGTCGTCACCGAAAAGGATCCTGCGACCTACGAACGCATCCTCAAACGCCACCGGATCGATCCTGACGAATTCCTGATGGTGGGTAACTCGATCAAGAGCGACATCCTGCCGGTGCTGGAGATTGGGGCTCACGCCGCCTACGTGCCCTACCCTCATACTTGGGTGCTCGACGTCGCCGACCGCGAACCCGAAGGTCCCCGCTTTCATGAGCTCGAAGGAATCGCTGACCTACCCAATCTACTCACTCGCATCGCAGGGTGATTCCTGTCTCTTATACACATCTCCGAGCCCACGAGACCGAGGCTGATCTC
>CAJXQX010000074.1 GCA_913058185.1 uncultured Verrucomicrobiota bacterium | reverse complement strand
TGTGTATAAGAGACAGCCTTTACCGCGTAGTTGCCTTTTCGATACTGATCGATCCGCACGGCGGCCGCCGCCCGCCAAGACGCATCGACCGCTCGCCCTGAGTAGTCAAAACTCGTGCGCGGCATTTCTGCCAAGATCTTGGATGTGCCATACCAAAACGCCTCGACCCCACCAAAATCCAACACCTGCGGTCGTCCCGTGGCTCCAAAGCCAAACTTGAATCCGAGTTGCCCCGAGGCGTAAGCACCATCGACTTCGAACGGGATAAAAAACTCCTGCCAGGCACTCGCCACATTCACTCGCACAGAAACCGATTTGGTAAACCCCGGAGCTGGCCCCTCAATATAGACGGTCATCACGGCAGTGCCGGACTCGTCCGTAGTCTCCTCCATACGAGCGAAGAAGTGCAGCAACACCACATCCCCATTGGCGACCGCTCGATCCGAAGTGAAGGTGACCGCGCTCGAGTAAAATTGTCCGGTCGGACTGAGTGTCGCGACGCGTGTAGCCTCGGCGAATGACTGTCCCGCAACCGCGACGATCTCCCGCGAAGTCACAGGACCATCACCGGAATAGTATCCCGCCAAACCGGCGGTGGTCTGAGCAATCATCTCGGTGCCACCTGCGGGGATCTCCTGCGCAAAAGATGGGGAGATCAACACTCCAAAGGCACCGGTCACCAACAAACGACAGAGTCTAACGGGAGAAAAAGGGCTAAAACGGATCATGGCAGAAAGAAGGAATCATCAGGCAAAAAATCACGGGCGGATCAAATCACCGGAGCAGTCTCCCTATAGACCAGACCACAAAAAACCCGCCGTGTATCCGACGGGTTGATCAAACGTTAAACAGGCGTGTCCGTCCGTTGGTCATGCCTCAATAACACTGACAGTCTGTGCCGGCCAATGGCCCAAGCCAACAGGCACTGTTGAGCCGTATCGGGCCGTCTTGGGTAGGCTGATACCGATCAACCTAACTACCACACGATCGCAAGACACCAAGTCCCATGAAACTGTATCAGCGAGGCTTCACTACTGCGGGTGAGGCCGTTTCGAAATCACTCAGGCTAATTACTGTCCGTCTGCTCCAAGTGCTGCAAATGGCGTGGTGGATAATCCGGCCATAAGGGCACCTTTAGCCGAATATTTCGCCAGAAGGTCCAATCGAAAGCATTGTCTCCGTCTTCCCCCGCGGTAATCCGCAGCTCCAATGCCGTCGCGCCCTTAGGTATAGCCAACTCTAACCTCTGACGGCCCTAGTCACTTTCCACCCGCAACGGATCAAGGTAGCGATCAAATAACTGTTTGGCGGCGCCATCGGCAGTCGTCACCCAAACCTCAAAGCCTGCTCCATCCGTGCCGCTCTGCGATTGCTGATAAGCGCCTTCAAAAATCCCAAACTGCGCCGTCAATATCTCCGCACCTTCCGGTAACGGTCGACTCATCCGCGACGGTGCGTGCGCCAGAGTATTACGATCACTGTCATACGGCTCTTCGACGGGAGACTCCTTTTCGGTCCAGTCCGTGGCGGTGAGCAATTGATTAAATTTTTTCCGATCGATGTTTTCGTCAGGTTTCCGATTGCGACGATACACTTCGAAATAGCCATCTCCGTGGGTCCAAACGTCCATGAAGTTTTCCCGTTCTCCTGGTTTCACAATCACATCAAAGATCTTCGCTAGGGAGTATTCACTTTCGAGTAAGTCGGGTGAATTACGTCGAATCACATCGATTTCCAGTGGGCGAATCACGAGCCAATCAGGCTCTAATCCTTCGATCAATTCATCCCAACATTCTGGATAAATGCGGCTGCTGGTGAGTCGTCGCGCCGCGATGACTTCAGGCGCACCGAGCCCCGGATAGTCATACATCTTAAGTTGTGAAAAGAAACCGATGTAGCCCAAGCACTCGAGAAATACGGTGTCGTCCGGGCCGGAGGCGTTCGCCCGAAGCCACTCTCCGATTACCTTACGATTACCCCATTCAACCACCTCCTGATGCACTTTGACATGCCGGGCAGCGACCAAAGTGGTGTGGGCCATTCCAGTTACCAGAACCACGAAGACCGAAACTCCGACGCCACTGGCAACCCAACGCGTCCAATTATGGCGAGAACCTCGTTGGAACACCTCCCAACACTGCACGCCCGCCACCACCAGGGCGAATAGACCGGTAAACGCGATCGTCGGAATATACCACGGCACCCCCACTCCGATAATCGAGGTCAGGAAACACTACCCAGCGAAACTAATAAACGACGCCACTCTCGCCTGCCACTTGAGCCAAGGCACGAGCCACAATGCCATCGTGATCACGGCCAGAACCGTTGAGGCCGATAGCGCCCATGCGGGCCAACTCAGTAAGGGAGCATAAGCCGGGGTAAATGTGGCCTGGAGCACGGCTGAATTCTCAAACAGTTTCTCCGGCACCATCAGTGCCCGTTCCCACAAACTATGTTCGTGAGGGAAAAGACTTTTCGCCGTCACGGTGTTTGGCACCGGCGTGCCATAATACCATCCCGCCCACAGGAGCCACGGTGAATAGAGTATCGTCGTAACACCCGCCGCTCGCACCATGACCTGCAGGTAGCGAATTCGCCCCTGCCAACCGCCATCTGGGCCTCCGACCAAAAGCGCGCCAAGCCCCATCGCGGCGATGTAGATAAATGAGTCAGGACGACTCCACATCAACAACGCCCAAGCTCCGCCGAGGTGAAATACGTAACGGGGAGGACGAGCTGCCAATGTCCACAGCAACCAGGCGAATCCGATCAACAGATAAGGCGTCTCCATCCCATTGGTGGCGAAATCTAACATCTTAGCGTCCACCGCCAGCACCACCCCAAAAAATGCGGCAACACTGCCTGCTCGCTCCCCCAATGTTCGCCGTGCGGCCATCGCCGCGATCATGACCGCCAACGCCAAGGCCAGCGCACCCATAATTCGAAACACCCAGAGCGCGGATCGATCCGATTCCCCACCGCCGATCCAATACGCTGCGGCGGGCAATAATACCCCCAGAGGCGAAGTAAACGAATGCACCCGCTCACCAACCGTGTAAGTGAGGCCATTACCTTCCGCTAGATTCTTCGAAGCCCGATAAGTGATGAAGTAATCTTCCCACACGTGATCCGTGTAAGAGACCCACCCGACCGCGAGGAAGAAGACACCCAAAAATATTCCGGCACGAAAACTCAACCAAGACTTCGCACCTTTTGGCATGAACAATGTGATCAATCTGGCCTAGCCAAGACCGAGCCACTGCCCAATCGGGCCTTGGTAGAATCCGAGTATAATCGAAGCCAGAGCGGCCGTCGCTAAGACAATCCCTGCTGCGGTGGATACGGGCTGATGGGTCGGTTCAGGAATGGGGTCGTCGCCTTCCATTACAGGAGGACGCCATTGCGGGAAGAAGGCGGCTTTGATCCAACCAAAATAATAGTAGATCGAGATAATCACACCGAGAACTGCGACGCCCAACAAGGGGTAGAGTCCGGCCTCAAACGCGGCGAGAAATACCAGTAGTTTACCCATGAATCCGGCCAATGGCGGGATGCCGGCGAGTGAGCCGAGGCCCACGCCGAGAACCGTGCCGAGGAACGGATGCGTTTTAGCGAGATCCGTATAATGGTCGAGATCCTGATCCGCATCGTCGTCGCCTGCTAGGTGAGTCATCACGCCAAACACCGCCAACGAGGCGAGCATGTAAGCGAAGAGATAGAAGCAGATCGCTCCCACGGCGAAGGGCACATGGATCGCGGCGATTACGCCAATCATGAGGTAACCGGCATGCGACACCCCGGAAAGACCGATGAGGCGCTTCACGTTGTGTTGGGTGAGTGCGGCGAGGTTACCGAATATGATCGTAGCCATCGCCATCACACTGAGGACGGTGACCACCAAGCTTTGGTAACCGTCGAAGACGGTGACCAGGGTGAGGAGAATGGCGAAACCAGCCGCTTTCGAAGCGATGGCGAGGAAGGCCGTAACGGGGGTCGGCGCGCCTTGGTAAACGTCTGGAATCCAGATCTGGAATGGAACCGCACCAATCTTGAAAGCGACTCCGGAGAGCACCAACACGATACCGATGGCGGCGATCACATTGTCCGGATTGGCGTAAAGGAAGATCCGTAACGCATCGAAGTTCATCGGGTCGGTGGTCGATGCGGTCAGCGCTTGGCTACCGGCCACGCCATAGAGCAACGCGATGCCGAACAAAAGAATGCCCGAGCTCAGCGCGCCCATGATCAAATATTTCAAACCGGCCTCGAGGGACAACGGGTTGGTCCGCGTGTAGCTGACCAACACATAAAACCCGACGGTAATCGTCTCGAGAGCCACGAAGAGCATTACGAAATGATTCGACTGCGAGAGCAGCATCATGGCGCCGGTTACCACCAAGGTGATGGTGAAGAACTCCACCTTCGGCATCACCTGGCGTTTCAAAGCCACGACACCCAGCACGCTGACTCCCGTGGCCGCGAGCAGGAAGAACAGGCGCATGAATTGGCCCGTGCCGGTGTGACGCAGCAGGCCATTAAAGGTGGTTTGGTCGATGAAACCGGAATGGTAGTTCATCACGAACCCACCGATGATTCCCAGCAGTCCGACGATAGCGACGGACGGGATGATTTCGTGGCGCGCCTTGGGCAGGACAATCTCCAGCACGAGCAGGAGCAATGCGAGACAACCCACGAGAAGCTCGGGGGCGATGGCGCCCCAATGATTATTGGCGGCGGCTTGTTGAAGCAGTTCGGTAGACATCGCGGGAATTAGTTGCGGGCCACGTCTTGGGGGACGATCGCTTCGGCAGCGGTATAGATTTCAGTGATGGAGTCGTTGATCGGTTCCGACATCATCTTCGGCCAGAAACCCAGGGCCAGAAGCGACACCAATAAGATCAAGGCCGGCAGGCGCTCGGACCAAGTGAGATCGGTCGCGGGTTTCTCGGCCAACACCTTGTCGAAGGCTTCGGTTTGCGGGCCAAAGAAAACCTTGGCCGTGGCGCGAAGACCATAGATAGCGGAGATCACCACGCCGCCAATGGCGATCACGGTGAGCCACTTGAACTGAGTCCAAGCCGCCACGAAGATGGTGAGCTCACCCCAGAAATTTGCAAAGCCCGGTAGACCGATACTGGCCAAAGTCGCGGCGACGAAAAATGCCGCGAGGACCGGAGCATGTTTCACCAAGCCACCCATCTCATCGAGATCGAAGGTTTCGGTGCGGTGGTGAATACTAGTGGCGAGCAGGAAGAGTAGCGCGGCGGAGAAACCGTGCGCGACCATCATGAATACGACACCACCAGATCCCATCACTGAGATACAAGCGACACCGAGAAAGGCATAACCCATGTGCATCACTGAACTGTAACCGATCAGTTGTTTGAGGTCGCGTTGGGCGATGGCCACGATGCCGATGATGAGGACGTTCCCCACCACGCCGAGCGAGGCCAGAATCAGGACCCAGTGGCTGGCACCCTGTGGCAGCAGCGGCAACGCGATTTGGATCAAACCGTAGAGGCCAAATTTCTTAAGCACACCCGCATGGAGCATAGCGACCGAACTGGGAGCCGCGCCGTAACCGAGCGGAGCCCACGTGTGCAGCGGCCAAAGTGATACCAGAATTCCGAAGCCGAACATCAGGAGACCGAAGATGTATTGCTGAGCGACGGTGGACAGTCCTTCCGTGAGCACCGCTTCGCGCAGCGCGATCATGTCGAACGTCTGCGCGCCCGACTTGTAGTAAATGGCGATCAGTCCGATCAGCGAAAGCATCGCGCCGATCGTCAGGTAAATGGTCATCTTCATCGCCGCATAGTTGCGGTCTCGACCACCCCAGATGCCCACCATGATGAAGGTCGGGATGAGCGCTAGTTCGTGGAAGAAGTAGAAGAAAAATACATCCACGCTGGCAAAGACACCCATCAGGCCGCCTTGCATGATCAGCAGCAGCACCACGTAGGTGTTAAGACGTTCGGCCTTGGACTGCAGAGCAAAGAGCCCGGCGGCCAAGCCAACGATGCCAGCCATGACAAACAGCGGCATGGAAATACCATTAAGTCCCAGCGTCAGGTTGATCCCCAACTTAGCCAAGCCGGTGTCGTAACTCGTGAGAAAGGCATACGTGCTTTCTTTCGCCGCAGCTCCATATTGGCACCACAGCACGATGCTGATAACCGCCGGAAGAGCGAAGCCAACGTAGGCAAGACTACGGGCCAAAGCTTTGGGCAGGCCGAGGACCATGGCCAAGGCCAGAACCAGCGGAGAAAAAATTGCGACCAGTAGAAGATCCATCAGAACAACCCTCCTGCAAAGCCCCAGAGCAAGACTGCTCCGAGCAAGAACCAATAAACGTAAGCGTGCAGACTACCCACGTGCAGGGCACGAGCGCCCAAACCAAAGAGTCCCACGACACCCGCCAGACCGCGAATGATCAGACCGGCCAACAAAATCTGTTCGAGGAAATTGAGCAGCATCGCGAAACGATCCTGCACCTTGGTCACATAATAATTGTAAGCCTTATCGAACGATTCCTTCAGGGCGGTCAGGCCAATGAAGGCCGCCGGCACTTTCGTGGCGAGGCCATCGGAAGTTCCCGGTTTGTAGAGAGCAAAAGCGAGACCGGCGCCAATGCCGAGAATTGCCAAACTCATGATGAACACACTCGCGCCAGTGGCATGAGGGATATTGGACCATACTTCGGCGAACGCTCCGTCGTAGATGAGGCCGTGGCCATGATGATCCGTGTAACCGCCAACGATGGAAAGAACCGCGAGGACAATTAAGGGCAGCGTCATCGTGAAACCACCTTCGTGAGCCTGCTTGGCTTCGTCGCTACGGGCTTCACCGAAGAAGGTGATACGCCACATCCGAACCATGTAGAAGGAAGTCAACACGGCGGTAAAAACCAAGATGCCAAAGACAATCGAGTTCTTCTCCTGCGCCAGATGCAGAATGGAATCCTTGGAATAGAATCCGGAAAGGAACGGAAGTCCCGCGATGGCCAACACGCCAATCGTCATCGTCAGGAAGGTGATGGGCATCTTCTTGGAGAGGCCGCCCATCTTAAAAATATTTTGCTCGTGGTGACAGCCGTGAATAACCGAACCCGAACCGAGGAAGAGTAGCGCTTTGAAGAACGCGTGTGTTGTCAGGTGGAACATGGCAGCTCCGACGCCGGCGGCGATGAGCGTTTCGTGGCCATCATGTTCGACGACCAAGGAACCGAGTCCGAACGCAGCGACCATATAGCCGAGCTGGGACAACGTGGAGTAAGCCAACACCTTCTTGATGTCGCTTTGGACGATCGCGCAAAGCGCGGCGTAGAGCGCGGTGGCGGTGCCGATCCACATAATGACGTTGAGTGCATCCGCGACCATCAAGATTTCGATCCGACACAACATGTAGATACCAGCCGCGACCATGGTGGCCGCGTGGATCAAAGCCGAAACCGGAGTCGGACCTTCCATCGCGTCGGGTAACCAAATGTGCAGCGGCATTTGAGCCGACTTGCCCATGGCACCACAGAAGAGGAAGAGCGGAACCCAGATCGACATCATGGCCCCACCGGCAATGACCACCGGCAATTCATTGAGATCGACCGTGCCGTAGTTCCAGTAGCAGAGAAGAATACCGATCAAGAATCCAAAGTCCCCCACCCGATTGACGATGAACGCCTTTTTCGAGGCATCCGCCGCGGACTGTTTCAGACAGTAGTGATTGATCAGGAGGTAGGAGCTGAAGCCTACCAGCTCCCAGAAAACGAACATCATGAACAGATTGTCCGCGAGGACGATACCGATCATGGAGAACATGAAGATGGACAAGCCGCCAAAGAAGCGGGCGCGGTAGCCATCGTCCTTCATGTAGCCGAGTGAGAAGAGGTGCACACAGAAGCCGACAACGCCGACGATCGTCAGCATCAGGGCGGCCAGATCATCAAACTTGATGCCGAGCGTGAGTGTGAATTCTCCGAAGGTGAACCATTCAGCGGAGGCGTCGAAACGATGGCCTTGATAAGCCAACATCAGCGACGTGACCGCTACGACTGCGGCTGCAGCCGTCGACAAATAGGAAGCGAGTGCTCCGGCCTTGCGTAAAAACACGGCGATGACGGCCGCGGTCGCGAGCGGCGTCAGAAGAGTAATAAGAGCGAGTTGAGTGGAATCCATCAGCAGGAAAAGTAGCGGGTAGCGAGTAGCGGGGAGCGAGTAGCCACGCCCGCGGGCATCGGATTAAAGTCGCGCAGGGTCAAGGGAGCCGTCCCCACCCAAAGGAGCCCAGCTTTCGCCTCATGCTCACTACTCGCTACTCGATGCTCACTACTTGATTTCATGTTCAGTTCTTGAGCGCGTTAAGTTCGTCGACCTGCACGGTCTGACGTCGGCGGAAGAGAGCCACGATGATGGCCAAGCCAACCGCTACTTCAGCGGCGGCCACGGTGAGAATGAAAAACACGAAGACGTTGCCGTCCATGGTGCCGTTGAACCGGGAGAAGGCGACGAATGCGATGGTCGAGGCCACCAGCATGAGTTCGAGGCACATGTAGATCACCAGCGTGTTCTTGCGAACCAACACACCGATGAAACCAATCACGAACATCGCGACGGCGACGGTGAGGTATTCATTGAGTCCGACATTCATCATTTCACGTCCCCCATTCCATCAAATTTCTTACTGAGCACGATTACGCCAAGCATGGCGGTCAACAGGAGGAATCCCACGACCTGCACGGGAAGTAGGTAGGTCGTGAACAGTTGATCCCCGTAGTGTTTCAGGTTCGCGCCTACCGGTAGAATCGACGCGGCATCCGGAGCATCCAAGCCACCGAAGCTACGAATCAGGGTCATCGAGCAGACGACCAAGAGTGCGCTGCCAATCACGGCGGCCACGGCGGTCGGTTTCGAGAACGACTTGCGCTCCCCACCCTGCATGTCGAGCAACATGATGATGAACAGGAACAGGGCGACAACTGCGCCCGCGTAAACGAGGATCATCAGCACCGCCAAAAGGAACGAGTCGAGGAGCACGAACAAACCGGATACGCCGACCAATCCCACGAGGAAGGCCAACGCCGAGTTGACGGCATTGTGGTTGATGACCACCGCCACGGAGCTGGCGAGGGTCAAAAACGCAAAGAGATGAAAGAGGATGTCAGGCATGACGAAATCAGTAGTAAGTAGTGAGTAGCGGGTAGCGAGTAGATGCTACTCCGTCCTTACTCGCTCCGTTCCTGGGCAATGATTGGAATGAATGACTCATGACGTTCGGTAAAATTATGCTCACTACTCGCTACTCGATGCTCGCTACTTAATTAGTGGGCGGCGTTACCGCGGTCCTCGGCGGCTTTTTTCTGATCCCACTTGAAATGCTTGTCCGGCAACGTGCCCCCGAGTTCGTAAAGCTTGTCCTTGTCGTTCACCATCTCTTCGCGGGTGTAGCCGGACAGGGAGAACACATTCTGCAACCAGATCGCTTCTTCCGGGCAAACCTCTTGGCAGAGTCCGCAATAGATACAACGGAGCATATCGATATCAAAAGCTTCCGGCGCTTTCTCGACGTGAGCGCTGTCGCTGGTCGGATCGATTTCGCCCGGTTTGATCCGGATCGCCTTCGGCGGGCAAACGAACTCACAAAGCTGACAGGAAACGCACTTTTCGCGACCGTTAGGATCCTTCACCAAGGTCGGCACTCCACGGTAACCTTCGGGAATCGGCGGACGGGCCTCCGGGTATTCCAAAGTTTCGTTGGGCTTCACCATCTTTTTGAAGGTGGTCATCAAGCCGTTCACGATCTGAGGCACATAAGTGCGCTCAGCGAAGGTGAGTGGTTTGCGTTCGACGGTTTTGAAAGACATGGCGCGGGAAATTTACGAATTACGATGGACGAATTACGAATGTAGCTGCGAGACCGGGGTCTCTAGGAATTCGAGTTGATTGGTGTCCATTCGTGGATTGAGGAAATATAATTTAACTGAGTTCGATCATCGCGATCGCGAGGGCGTAGAAGATGACGTTGGCGATGGCGAGCGGGAGGAGCTTCTGCCAGCCGAGCTTCATCACTTGGTCGTAGCGGAAACGCGGCAGCGTCCAACGGACCCACATAAAGAAGAAGATAAAGAAAAAGGTCTTACCCAGGAAGCAGCCGACCCCAACCAGGGCACCCAACCACATCGGCATACTGCTGATAACCATCTCGAGTGGAATCCACGGAAGCGGATTCCAGCCACCGAGGAAGAGCAGCACGAATACCCCGGAGCCGATCGTCATGTGCACATACTCGGCGACGAAGAAGAGCGACCATTTGAACTCACCATACTCGGTGTGAAAACCACCGACCAGATCAGATTCAGATTCCGGCATGTCGAAGGGTTGACGATTCGTCTCGGCGAAAAGTGCCACCAAAAAGATGAACGCACACATCGGCATGAGGAAAATGAACCACATGCCGCCGAGGAACCCAGCTTGGCTTTGGCTTTCCACCACGTCGAAGAGGCTCAACGTGCCATTGCCCCCAGGGGCATTGACCCACAAAAATACGGGAATGACCGAAAGGGTCATCGAGAGTTCGTAAGATATGAGCTGGGCCGAAGCACGCACCCCACCGAGGAAGGGATACTTCGAATTCGAAGCCCAACCTGCGAGAATCAGCGCATACACACTCAAAGAACCAATCGCGAACACGGCCAAAATGCCGACATCCACGTCGGCGAGAATCAGCGGCTTGAGGGTTTCGGTGGTCGCATCGATGTAGGCGCCAAACGGCACCACCACGATGGTGCAGAGGGCCGGAATCAACGCAACGAGCGGGGCCACGTAATAGTAGAACTTGTTTACGTGGCCGGGAACGACATCCTCTTTGAAAACGAATTTCGCACCATCCGCCATGAGATGGAAGACGCCCAAACGTTGCAAAGCTTTGCCGACGAAAGGAATCCACGCGACCCAGGGCACAATGGCACGATTGGGACCGGGACGGCCTTGAATCCAAGCGGAGACTTTACGTTCCGCCATGGAGCAGGCACCGGCGACCGGGATCAGCACGCCGATCGCGATCAGACCTTTGATGGTCGCTTGGACCCAAACAGGAAGATTGAGATAAAGATCAATCATGGCTCACGCGATCAGGCGGTGGCTTCCGCCGCTGCGGGTTTGAAGTGGAGGGATTCGCCTTCCGGGAAGTCGAGGCCGCTCCAATTGGAGGAATCAAGCAACAACCCGGTGGCCGGAATGTTGGCGTAAGCCGTGTTGGCAAAGGCCGGGATCTGAGCGGAGAGCTCAGCCCAAACCGAAGGCAGATCGCTGCCGGCGGATGCACCACCGACATCGGCCAGAAGTTGGTCGAGCACGACGCGATCATCGGCTGCTCCGGCGAGACCCGGAATCGTCGATGCAAATTTCTGCAGGCGGAACTGCTGGTTGATAAAGCTGCCGCTCTTTTCAAAGACCGTGAGGGTCGGAATGATCACCTTGGCCGCAGCACTGGTCGCGTTAGCATGGGAACCGAGATAAACTAGGGTGACTTTTGCCAACTGCTCGGCACTCAGACCAGCAGCGGTGAGGTCTTCTCCGACGGACAGGATCGTCGTCACCTTACCCGCATCGATGTCGGCGGAGAGATCGCTCAATTCGGTCGCAGGAAGATCGGAAATCAAACCGGTAACCAAAGCACCCCGAGTGTTCGGGTTGCGGTCCTTCGAAATCAACAAGCCATCCTCTTCGCCGTGGCGGGCCACGATGTAGGAAGTAGCGCCCAATTGCTTCGCGAGTTTCGCGGTCAGAAATTGTTCTTCAACCGAACTGCGGCCCGATCCAACCACGGCGACCGCACCATCCTGGAGCAAACTTCCTGCAGCAGCGACGGACGTCTTTAAATCGCTGGTTGGTTTGAGGCGGTTTCCGGACTGCACCTCTTTGTAGAGGATACGGCCACTGTCAGCCATCCACGTGTCATTCACTTCGTCGTTTTGACGGGGAGTGATGCGGTAGATCACACCTTCGCGCGACCACACCACGGTGTTGGCGCCGACGGAGGACTCCGTGCAAATACTGTTGGATTGCTTGAGGAACCACACGCGCATCTTGAAACGGAAGTCGGTCGAGGTCAGCGCGCCCACCGGACAGATGTCGACGGTGTTGAGGGAGTAATTATTCGTCAGCTCTTTACCGGGATAGCAAGTGAGCGTGGAGTAGCTGCCGCGATCGACGAAACCGAGCACGTCATCCTTGGCGACTTCCTGACAGAAACGGATACAACGTGAACAAAGCACGCAGCGCTCATCATCGAGCGTGACCCGCGGACCGAGTTGGGTGCGCTTCGGCTTCACGTTCTTCTGTTCAATGAAACGTGAATAACCACGGCCATAACCGGTCGCCTGCTCTTGCAGCTTACACTCACCGGCCTGATCACAAATGGGGCAATCGAGCGGGTGATTGATGAGGAGAAACTCCATCACGCCCTCACGGCATTCCTTGACCATCGGCGACTGCGTTTTGACGTGCATGCCGGGAACTACGGTCGTGCCACAACCTATCTGGGGACGAGGGATCCAGTTGATCTTCTGCTTACCGGTTTCCGGATCCATGATCGGCTCGCGGGTGGCGCGATCGGCCATGGGCATACCGAGCTCGATCAAACACATGCGGCAATTGCCGGCGACCGTGAGCTTCGGATGGTAGCAGTAGTGCGGCACGTCGGTGCCGACCATGCGGGCGGCTTCGATGACATTCGTGCCCTTGGGCACAGCGATCTCCTTGCCGTCGATGAAAACGGTGACGAGGTCGGGTTTAGCAGGCTGAATCATTACAGAGGAAAATTGGTTAAAGCGAAATCAGACCAGTTCGAGACTGTCGGAGGGTTTCGAGTTTTTGTCGTCCTTGTAGGTTTTGAATTCGTCGCCGAACTTGGCCACGAAACTCTGGGTCGGCCACGAGCAGGCTTCACCAAAGGCACAGATGGTGCGGCCGGCGATCTGATCGGCGACGTTCTTAATCAACTCACCGTCTTCTTCACGGGCTTCGCCGTGAACCATGCGGGTGGAGATCTTCTTCATCCAGAGCGAACCTTCACGACACGGCGTGCATTGGCCGCAGCTTTCGTGAGCGTAGAACGCATTAATGTTGGCGAGGGCTTCGACCATATTGACGGAATCATCCATCACGATGACACCTCCGGAGCCCCCCATGGTGCCAGCGGCTGCGAGTGAATCGAAGTCGAGCGGGATGTCTTCGACCGCCCACTCCTTGGTCGTGCCATCTTTATTCTTGATGGTGAATTTTTCGCCGAAGCGGAGGATCTTAGCGGACGATCCACCGGGGATGACGGCCTTAAAGGTGCGACCCGGCAAGGGGCCACCGCAGACATCGTTGAGCAGCTGACCCATGGTGATCTCACCGCAGGCGTATTCGTAATAGCCGGGTTTTTGCACCTGACCGGAAACGCAGAAAATTCGGGTGCCGGTATTATTGGGTGAGCCGATCTTGAGAAACGCGTCGGCCCCCATGTCGAGGATGTGTTTCACGTGGCAAAGTGTCTCCACGTTGTTCACGATCGTCGGGCACTGGTAGAGGCCGAGCACGGCCGGAAAGTAGGGTGGCTTGATCCGTGGATTGGCGCGCTTGCCTTCCAACGACTCGATCAATCCGGTTTCTTCGCCACAGATGTAAGCGCCGGCGCCGCGATGCACGAAAATGTCACAGGAGTAATCCGTGCCGCAGATGTTTTTACCCACGAAGCCGGCGTCGCGAGCTTCCTGAATCGCCTCCTCCAAGATCCGAGCGCCTTCCGGAAATTCGCCGCGAATGTAAATGTAAGCCTGCTTAACATCATTCGCGAAGCACGAGATTATCGTGCCTTCGATCAACTGATGGGGATCCTGATGAATGATGTAGCGGTCTTTAAATGTGCCGGGCTCGGACTCGTCGGCGTTGACCACGAGGTAGATCGGCTTGCCGCTCTTGCGGTCAACAAACGACCATTTGAGACCGCAGGGGAAACCAGCTCCACCGCGACCACGGATGCCGGACTTCTTAACCTCGTCACGCAGTTCTTCGGGTTTCTGAGCGACAGATTTTTTCAGGACCTCGTAACCACCATGCTTTTGATAGCAGGCGATATCATTCGAGTAACCTTCCTCGTCGATGTGTTTAAAAATGATGCGGCGTTCAGCGGGTGCGGTCATGGTGCTTAGGCTCCTTTGGTGGCTTCGGCCTTGATTTGATCACTGATCGTCTTGGCTTTCGCTTCGTCGACATTTTCGTGCAGGACTTCGTCGATCAATACGACCGGGGCGGTCCCACAGCTAGCAAGACACTCCACGAACTCGACGGTGACTTCACCATCGAGGGAAACCTCTCCGAGGCGGGTATTGAATTCCGATTCAAACTTGCCACAGGTCCGGTAACCACCGGCCAAAGCGCAAGGGAGCGTGCGGCAGACTTTGATGTGTCGGCGGCCAATCGGCTTACGACGGAACATCGGGTAAAACGTGACGACCTCGAGAACGTTGATGGGCTCGAGCTCGAGTTTTTCGGCGATCCACTCAATGGACTCGTCGGAAATGTGTCCCACGTCTTCCTGAATCAAATGCAGGAGTGGCAACGTGCCACTGCGCAAATCCGGATAATGCGTGATGACCTCGTCGATACGGGTCAGTGTTTCGGGCTTAAAATTCATGCGAACAGAAAAGTAGCGGGTAGCGAGTAGCGAGTAGCGAGTAGCTGCGACTGCGACGCGGTTTTCAGGGAAACTGGAATTTGGGAAATCATGCTCACTACTCGATGCTCGATGCTCACTACTTTAAAAAATTAGCGGTCACATTCGCCCATCACGAAATCAAGCGAGCCGAGGATGGATACAACATCCGAGACGAGCTCGTTTTTGCAGATATGGGGCAGAATAGAGAGGTTACAGAATGAAGGGCCTCGAATCTTCATCCGCCATGGCACGCCCCCACCCTTGCTGACGATGAAGAAGCCGAGGGTGCCTTTCGGATTTTCGGCTTCGAAGTAGACCTCACCGGCTGGCATTTGCGGGCCTTCGGTGACGATCATGAAATTATTAATCAGCTCCTCCATGGAGGACATGACCTTATCCTTGCGAGGTGCGAAGATCTTGCGGGCATCCTCGGCGTAGTAAGAACCACCCGGGAGTTTGGCGATCGCCTGACGGATGATGCTGACAGACTGCTTCATCTCCTCGCCGCGGCAAAGGTAGCGATCGTAGCAATCACCCTTGGAGCCGACGGGCACATCAAACTCATATTGATCGTAACCCCAGTAAGGCCGATCCTTGCGCAAGTCACTCTTCACCCCGGAACCACGGAGATTGGGGCCCGACATACCGTAGCCAATCGCGTCTTCGGCGGTGATAACACCCACGTCAACCGTGCGATCCATGAAGATCTTATTACGGGTCAATAATTTAAGAATTTCGTCCAGAATGGGCAGGAACTGCTCGCAGAACTCCAATACCCGGTCCGTCCAGCCCTCAGGCATGTCGCGGGCGACGCCACCGATCCGGCTGTAGCTGGTGGTGAAACGAGCGCCGGTTAGCTCTTCAAAGAGGGTGTAGAGTTTCTCGCGCTCGGTGAACGAGTAGAGGAACACGGACCATGCACCGACATCGATTCCGTAGGCGCCCAAGCCCATGAGATGGGAAGAAACGCGGGCCAATTCCGAAGTGATGACCCGAATGGATTGGCAACGGGCAGGCACTTCGAGATTCGCCAGCTGTTCGACGGCCGCAGCGTAGGCGGCGTTGTTGGCGAGTGGCGCGAGGTAGTCCAACCGGTCCGTGTAAGGCACGAACTGGTTGTAAGTCATGTTCTCGGCAATCTTCTCATCTCCACGGTGGAGATAACCCAACACCGGGTCGCACTTGGTCACGGTTTCACCGTCAAGCTCGAGCTGCAGGCGCAGCACGCCATGGGTGGAAGGATGGGACGGGCCCATCGCCAGAGACATTTTCTCAGTCTCGAACTCCTGGCTGGCCGCTTCAGCGGTCTTAGCCGCGGCATCAGGGACGTTTAATTCGGTGGGCATCGGTCAGTAAAATTCGGGAAAATCATTCCGGTTTGGGCTTCTTCTCGTTCCAACTCTCATCTTTGGCCCGAGGCTCGGCATCGGTCATGTTCATCTCACCCTTGTTGGAAGCAACGAACGGGCCACCCATCATAGGAGCGGAAATCACCTTGGCGTTGGTTTCTTCGGCCACCTCGATGTCGGGCAGCTCTGTCTCGATACCAGCCAACGGAAACTCTTTACGGAGAGGATGATGCGGATACTCGTCCCACATCAAAATACGGCGCAGATCGGGGTGGTTCTCAAATTTGACCCCCATTAGGTCCCACGTCTCGCGCTCGTGCCAATTGGCAGATGGCCAGAGGCTGGTGATGGACGGAGCGGACGGCTCGGCATCATCGGCACAATCAGCGGCGACACGGATGTAGACGTGATTCGAGGTCGAATAAAGATGCCAGACCGTGGTGAATCGCGGCGAAGTGGTTTCAGACCAATCAACGGCGGTCACATCGACCAGAAAATCATACCCCTGCTCATCGCGAAGCCATTGCAGGGCAGCGTGAGCCTCGGCGATCGGGACATTGACCGCAGGGTGATCCCGGGAATCGCGCGAAGTCGCGGCGGGAAACTTGGTTTGGAGGGCGACGATTGGGTCGTCAGCGAGGGTCTCAGACATGGTTCAAGTTGAGGCGGGAAAGACTCAGGCGATGAGATTGGCGGCCGAAGGCGTGCGTTTCACTTTGTCCTGCAGCTTAATGAGCGCATCGAGCAAGGCCTCCGGGCGAGGCGGGCAACCACTCACGAAAACATCAACCGGGACGATACGATCTACACCCTGTAACGTGGCATAGCTGCGATACATTCCGCCGGAAGAAGCACAGGCGCCCATCGCGATAACCCATTTAGGTTCAGCCATTTGGTCATAAATCCGACGCAAATGCGGGGCCATTTTGTAGGTCACGGTGCCCGCCACGATCATGCAATCGGCCTGACGTGGAGAGAACCGCATCACTTCGGCCCCAAATCGGGCGATATCGAATCGAGCAGCGGCGCTGCCCATCAACTCGATCGCGCAACAGGCGAGTCCCATGGGCATGGGCCACATGGAATTGGTCCGCACCCAATTAACAACGGCGTCGAGGCGAGAAACGACGACGTCTCCCTCAATCTTATTGTCAAAAGCGATGTTTGTGTTGGGCGATACCATGATAGAAAAGGGGCTTAGCTGACGCGAAAATTGGCAGCAGCATCCTCAACCGTTTCCCCTCGCGCAAGACGCTTTTGGGGAAAGTGACCGGAAGAAGCACCCCACCCCACCGATTCATCTCAATCTAATGACCATTCGGGGCGATTAGCGCCAGCCCACGGGCTGAGTCCAAGCCTGCTTATGTTGGTCTTCGAGCGACGGATTGCTGTGTTCCGCCGAGGAAGTGATCACAACCCGAGCATATAATGCATCCACGGGCACCTCGAAGCGAACGCTCTGACCAATGCTCGTGGCGAGAGTTTCGCCAATTCCTTGCACGACAGACTCTTCGTAGTTTTTGCGGGTGCCGATCAATTCGCTCGTAAACTCAGCTGCTCCATCGGCCTCAATCTCCAATTCGATGATCCGAGTCTTCGGATCATAGCGGACCTGCGAAAGCACCACACCGGTAGAGGCATAGAAGTCTCCCGCTCGCATCGCGTGAATCAGATTATCAGCGGTGAGATCATCCGCTTCTACCATCACCCAGCCGCGTCCCGGGGAAACATCACCACCGTGATACGTGTGAGAATCGTCGGTAGCCACGCCCATCAACGGCGCCTCGCCCATCTCCGCGATGCGGATCGTGCTAGCGATATCCCAAATCATTTCGTCGCTGGGTCGATGCTCGTCACCCTCATGGTTGATGCGGGGGTGCCCGTTATAGACTTCAAAAAAACGTTCCTCCACTACGGCCGCCAAATCCTCCGCCGAGGCCCCCCAATAAAAATTTGGGTGATTGAGATGGGTCAGGATCGGCCGCCCGATCTCCTTCTCCTGCAACTGAACCGTCCGTAGTAACTGACGCATGACTTTTACGGTGGAAAGGGTCTTGTCATTAAGCGGCGCAATCAAGTGCTCCAAATTCAACGCATTGATATGGACCGGCCCGGAGGCCGAAGTATCCGAGATCTCTTCCGCTTCGATGATGAGAAACTCTCCCGGCGCTTCGAATAAGTGCCGGTATTCATTCAACGGTTTCAGCACCACGCCGCGTTGTCCCTCCATGGTTTCCCAAGTGATCCAGTCGGGCCCGAATCGCGCCACACACTTTTCAATCGCGCCCGGCCCGTGTTCTTTTTGGCGGCCCTTGATCTCCCCCAGCGACTGCCAGCGGTAACCTTTCGCGAACACGTTATGATCACTGAGAACGGCGAAATCATAGCCGTTGCGGTGGTAATAATCGATGATCATCTCCGGGAAATCATTGCCATCGCTCCACAGGGAGTGGGCGTGGGTATTTCCTTTAAAAAATCGCTGGGGGCTATCCGCGGAAGCCGAGACGACTACGGACAACGAAATTAACAGGGGAATGAAACGCATGAGCCAACCCATCACACCATGATCTCAACTGCGACGAAGAAACGCACTCAATCACCCAGACGGACCACTGACCGCCCATCACTCAATCCTCCGGCGCGACCGCGCTCGTCCGGATCTCATCCACCCTCGCACTTGCAAGCTCGGAAATTGGCGCAAAGATTGGTCCCACGTCGGGGTGCCTCAGCCCCCACCCAAGGCCTGACTCAGCATGAAAAACTCCTCCCTTTTGGCCCACTCTCTACTGGCCCCCGTGATTTTGATCGCGGCCGGGCTGGCTTTGGTGGGTTGCGGCGAGCCTCCCGCTCGACGCTCAGTTTCGCCAGAAGACGCCAGACAGAATACTCCGAAGGAAGCGATCGACCTACTCCAGTCGCGGGAGCTCGGCACCTTCGCCGATCTGCCGCCTTGGGTCGCACACTTGAAGGTGATCGACCTCGATCAGGATGGGCTAGATGACATCGTCTTTTGTGAAGCGCAGGATAATGAGGTGCGCTGGATCCGGCAGACCGCGTTGGGATCTTTCGCTCCCGAAGAGCTGCTAGCGGGCGATCTTCGTGGCCCAGTCCATGTCGAGGGTGCGGACATGGACGCTGATGGCGACATCGACCTCGTAGTTTCGAGCATGACCATCGTCTTTCCGCACAACGATCGGATCGGATTCGCCTTCTTGCTCGAAAACGACGGGACGGAAAACTTCACCACCCACACTATCCTCGAAAACACGTCACGAATCGTCGACATGCGTCCCGCCGATCTGAACCGCGATGGACGACTCGATCTGGCAGTCGCGCAATTCGGCTACGACCAAGGCCAGATTGCATGGCTGGAAAACGTCGGCCCAACTCCTTGGGATTTCGAACGCCACGTCCTGCTCGAGCTCTCCGGTGCGATCAATGTCGAGGTCGCCGATTTTAACGGCGATCGCATCCCCGATATAGCAGCCCTCATGTCTCAACAATGGGAGGAGGTTTACCTCTTTCTGGGCACCGGACACGGCAACTTCACCACCCAACGCATCTGGGGATCCACCAACGAAGACTACGGCAGCAGCGGCATGAGTGTCGCCGATCTCAACCGTGACGGCCGACCCGATTTGATTTTTTCCAACGGCGACGGTTTTGGACCCGCCGCCACGCCGGGACCACGCCCTTGGCACGGACTGCAGTGGTTTGAAAATACGGGTAACGGTGGTTTCAAATACCACCGCATTGGAGCCCTCCCGGGCGCCTATGGTCCCATCGGAGTCGACCTCGATCAAGACGGTGCCATGGACATCGTTGCTTCCGCTGCCTACGCCGACTGGAACAACCAAAACCGCGAGGTCGTTTCGTTGATGTGGTATCGCAACGACGGCCAAATGAACTTCACCCCGCATGTCTTGGCCCGCGAACCCAAGGACATGATCACCCTCGGCACCGGCACCTTCGACGACAGCGGGAAACCGGCTCTCGTATCCGGTGGTTTCTATATTTACCCACCTTTTGATTCGATGGGACGGATCATGCTCTGGCACCGCTGAGATCAATCGAAAGATGAAAGTCCCGGCTAAAT
>CAJXQX010000073.1 GCA_913058185.1 uncultured Verrucomicrobiota bacterium | reverse complement strand
GGCAGCATTGCCCAAGCGTGCCGGGCGCTTGGTTTGGTTCGGTCTGGCTACTACCGTGTCGCCCACGTGGGCGACACGGCCAAGCGTCTGTTGGCGAGGATCGTGGAGTTGAGTGAAAACCACCCGCGATATGGCTACCGACGAATCACGGCGCTACTACGCCGTGAAGGCGAGTCGGTGAACGCCAAGCGCGTGCAACGGGTGCGTTGCGAACAGGGGCCTGCAGACGCGTAAACGCCAGCGTCGGGCCCGGCGCACCGGCGTATCCACGGCCCGCCGACAACGGGCCCAACGGCCCAACCACGTCTGGAGCTGGGACCTCGTGCATGACCAGACCGTCAACGGCGGCCGCTTCCGGATCCTGACTTTGATCGACGAATATACTCGTGAGTGCTTAGCCTCCTTTGCTGATCGTTCGATCCGAGCGCTCGATGTGATCGAGATCGTCAGTGCGGCGATGCAGGAACATGGTCGTCCCAGTCACCTACGTAGCGACAACGGACCCGAGTTTATCGCTTAAGCGATCCAAGATTGGTTGCGAGAGCAAGGCGTCGAAACCCTTTACATCAAACCGGGCTCGCCCTGGGAAAACGCCTACATCGAATCCTTCCATGACAAGCTGCGCGACGAATGCCTCAAGCGGGAGCTGTTCGGCAGCCTACTGGAGGCACAGATGATAATCGAACAATGGCGAGACGAATACAACGAGTTGCGTCCTCACAGCTCATTGGGCTATCAGACTCCCAGAGAGTTTGCCCTCTCCACTTATACCGAGCTTCGGTCGGGCTTCGCCCTCCCTGCGCTCAGTATGATCCAACCCAAAACCATAACTGCAGAACTCTAGTTTAGATCTGTCCCACCTCTGGGGTCAGGCCAAGCCCATGCTCGATTGGTCGGAGGCGCACCTCGCGGCCGCTACAGGTGATTTTGAAATACTCCGATTGGTCGCGCCCGCGGTTATACGCCGGGACGGCGAGATGGTTGGCTGGGTGACTGATCAGGCTGAACTTGCCGTTGACGCGGGCCGTCCGAGTTTCGCTATCGAGTTGCTGGAGGTGGTCCTCACCGAGGAGAAGTTTTACCACCGCGCTTGTAAGATTCTGCAAGAACTCACATTGGTGGTCGAACCAGAAGTAACTGAACCGGAAGTAACGGATCAGCCTACGGATCCTTTGATCCTGCGGTCCAGATAGGGGCTGAACCCATCGTTGACTTCAGCAGTCGGAGCCCAAAAAAAACCGACCTCCGTTTGAGGAGGCCGGTTGAAATAGAAGAGAGGTTTCCGGATTCGCTTACGCGAAGTCGTAGCTCTCGAGCAGGCGGTCGACGCGCACCTTATCGAGCTTCGAGAAGACCGGCAGACCGTTGTCGTGAGGGACTTCGGTTTCGCCTTGGACGAGAGGAGTGGCGTATCGCACGAACTGGAAGTTCATGGAGATACCATCTTCGTTGATCCAGTCGGCGGGGAGCTTCTTTACGCCATTGGCGATATCGGCGAGAGGAGCCAGTCCGGTCTCGCAGGTGTAGGCATCGCCTTCACCGCGGAGGAGGGTCACCATCTTACCACTTTCGCCCGCGATGGCAGCTTTGACGGCGGCTTGGCCAGCGAGGAATCCCTCGTCTGTATCAGTGGCGGAACCGTTGGTCACGGCCGAGCGTTGCGCGATACCGAGCTTGGCGGTGCGGGCCTTCACTCCAGGGAGGTTGGCTTCCACGAGGCTTTGCAGGTAATCAGCGGCGCCACCGAGTTGAGCGTGGCCGAAAGCGTCGGTCGCTTCAGCGGCGGCGACGTAGTTGCCATCGGCATCGACGAGACCTTCACCAACCACGATGTGGCAGAACTTCTCGCGCTTAAGGGTGCGTTGCACGTCGGCAATGAACTTCTCGGGGGAGAAGGCGACCTCGGGGAGGAGAATGATGTGGGGAGGATCGTGGGGGTGGTCACGACGCTTAGCGAGGGAAGCACCAGCGGCGATCCAGCCCGCGTTGCGGCCCATAACTTCGAGAATGGAAACGAGGTCGCCTTGGCCCATGGCCTCGTGGTCGCAGGCCATCTGGCGAACCGTGGTGGCGACGTTCTTGATCACGGAACCGTAGCCTGGGCAGTGGTCGGTGACAGGAAGGTCGTTATCGATCGTCTTGGGGATGCCGATGACGCGCAGCTCGTAGCCCTGTTCTTGGGCGAGCTTGGAGATCTTGTCGGCGGTGTCCTGAGAGTCATTGCCACCAGCGTAGAAGAAGTAGCGGATGTTCTGCGCTTTGAAGACTTCGAGCACGCGCTCGAAATCAGCTTGCTTCTTGAGTTTGTAGCGGCAGGTGCCGAGAGCAGCGCCGGGAGTGTGGCGAAGACCACGGATGGTCTGCTGCGATTCTGAAGCCAGATCGACGAGATCTTCGTTCAGAATTCCGAGCACGCCATTGAGGGTGCCGTAGATTTCCTCGATGCAGCCGTGATTGAGCGCCTCGGACACGACGCCCTCGATGCTGGCATTAATGACGGCGGTGGGGCCTCCGGACTGGCCTACCAAAACGTTACCTAGAAGTTCTTCTGACATGGTGTGTGGTTCTTAAAGATCGAGAAAGTAATTTACGAACGTGAGGAGAGAAAGTGGTGCTCGGGGTGAGCCGGTTGCAAACCGAAAGTGCGGGTGTGACGGTTGGTCGACTTGACTTCTCTCCTTCTGCAGTCCCACGGGGAGGTGGAATCTCATCTTTCTCTTTCTCGTTATTCTTTATCTTTATCCCTCATTCTCAGGGGCTGCGGCCCGGCGACCGCCCTGAGCAAAGCGGTGCGGGAGAAAGAGAAAGAAAAGGGGGGAGTTAGAGCAGTTTGCCCGGTTTTAGGGCGGAGGCACCCTTTATCCGACGGGCGGTGGCTCGGGCGGTCTCAGCGAACGCATCTACTTGGGCGGGAGCGGCTCCGACGAAGCTGTCGATCTCACGCAAGATGGTGTTAATCGCGCTGGTGGAGAGGTCGAGACGGGGGTCGGCAGCGAGGCGAGCAACCATGCCGGGCTCTTGGCCCTCACGGATGGCAGCAGCGCTGGCGAGGGCATGTTCTTTAATGGCGGCGTGGGCGGTTTCGCGGCCTGTGCCGGCTTTCACGGCGGCCATCATGATGGTCGTGGTGGCGAGGAACGGTAGGTTTCGGGCAGATTCAGCGGCGATGACCTTGGGGAACACGGTGAGTTGGTTCAGCACGTTGAGGAGGGTCTCGAGCAGGCCGTCGATGGCGTAAAAGGCATCAGGCAACGCGACGCGGCGGACGACGGAACAGGAAACGTCTCCCTCGTTCCATTGGTCGCCAGCGAGGGCGGCGGTCATGGTGACGTAGCCGGAAAGGATGGTGGAGAAACCGCAGATGCGCTCGCAATTGCGGGCGTTCATCTTGTGCGGCATGGCGGAGGAGCCGACCTGACCCTTTTGGAAACCTTCGGTTAGCAGGCCTTGGCCGGCCATGAGGCGCAGGGTGGTCGCAAAGCTGGCGGCGGCGGCTCCGACTTGGTGCAGAGCAGAGACGACCTCGAAGTCGAGGGAACGCGGGTAAACTTGGCCAACGGCCCCGAAGGCCTTCTTGAAACCGAGGTGTTTGAGCACGCGTTGTTCGAGGCGGGCGACTTTTTTGGCGTCACCGCCCAGTAGCGTGAATTGATCCAGTTGGGTGCCGACGGCGCCCTTGAGGCCGCGACCCGGGTAACGGGCGGCGAGGTCATCGAGGCGCGTGAAGGCGGCGAGCATCTCCTCGCCGAACATGGCGATCCGTTTGCCGAGCGTGGTGGGTTGGGCCGGCACGTTGTGGGTGCGGCCGGTGAGGAGGAGCTTGCGGTATTGTTTGGCTCGCTTGGCGAATCCGAGCAGAGCAGCGGCGGATTTTTGGCGAACAACCCCAAGGGAGCGGAGGATTTGGAGCTGCTCGACGTTCTCGGTGAGGTCACGGGAGGTGAGGCCGAGGTGAATCGATTCGCGGCCTGCGAGGCCGTTGAATTCCTCGATCCGGGCCTTCACGTCGTGCAACGTGATGCGCTCACGGGCGTCGATGGAAGCGAGGTCGATCTGGTCCTTCACCTTCTCGTAGGCGCTGATCGCGGCAGTCGGGATCGCGACACCGAGGTCGCGCTGGGCCTTCATGACCGCGATCCAGTAGTCGCGTTCGATTTCCACGCGGCCGGTGGGCGACCAAATGAATTTGATGGACGACGAGGCGTAGCGCTCGGCGAGGACGTTGGTGATGGGTTGAGGTTTGGCGGCGGCTTTCGGCATGGCAGGAACGCAGAGCGTGAACCGAGCCCTGCAATCCTGCCAACTTCAATGTGATGGGCGTTGCCCCAAGTCGGGGTGAGGCAGCTCAGTCTTTCACTGGGGCCACCGCGTAGACTTCGACCAAAGCTTCTCCGGCAGTGGTGCCCACCCCTGAGACCCGGGCGGTGTAGACTCCAGGTTCGAGTTGGACGAGTAAGGCCGCGTCGGCGCTGCTTGCGGGCAGGGCGAAGGCTCCGGTCGATACGGCGGCTGCTCTCACGGCGTCGGCGTCGGCGGCTTCGGACCAGTTGTCATTGTTGGCTAAAACTGACTGTCCGGACAGCACCTCTAGAACGGGATCCGTGAGGGGCCCGGTGACACCGAAGTCCGCAAGAGTCGGACCAACTGCTCGGATGAGGAAAGTTTGGGCGGAGTCTCCGGCGACCACGATCCCCGGAATGAGCACGTTGTCGCCCGTGCCGACCTGAGCTCGCACCGATACGTTTACCAGTCGATTGGCCGAGGGGGCGCGATTCACATCGTAGAGTTCGAGCAACGTCACGCCGGGACTTTGATCACTGCTACGGAGCGAAGCGGTATACAGTCCGGGCGCTAAATCGGTGAGAAGGGCGGCGTCTTTACTGCCCGCTTCAAGTGCAAATGCTCCCGAGGCGGTGACCGCAGCGGAAATCGCGCGGGCGTTGTCGACGCTCCAATCATCATTAAATCCGATTTGCTCCCCGTTGCTGTCGAACAAAGTCAGAGTGGGATCAGCTAAAGCATCGGCCACACCCAATGGTCCCAAACTGGGACCGAGCGCGCGAATCATGATGCGTTTGGGACCCGTGCCGGTGATCACAAATCCGGGAGTAATCGGCGCGACCACACGGGTGTTGGCGTTCTGGAGCTGAGCCCGAATCGAGAGGTTCGCGATAAATCCAGCGATGGGGGGCGGCGTGTCAGCGTCCCCGTCATCGCCCCCGCCACCAGATCCGTCGCCACCGCCCATGGCAAATTCAGACGTCCAGGATGGGCCGACCGCGGAGGCCGAAAGTGGAGCGAGCGGGGTCGAATTTGGGTTGGTTTGGTCGGCCCCGATATCCGCCGGATTTGGGCGAGTTTCACCATCTAGGTCAGTGGCGACGGCGTAGGTGGCATGGGCGCTCGCGATGGCTGGTGATCCACTGGTGGGGCGGTGCAATCCATCGGCGGCTGCAGCCAATGCCGGATCCGCGTTCGTGAACCCCGCATGGGTGAAGCCTACGGTGGCACCGAAGGCCAAGTTGGTGGCGTAGATGAACGACGTCGGCGTGGAGCCGTGCGTGATCAGGGGGCCCCGCGTCGAATGGAGGATGTTGTTGGCGATGGTGGAATCAGTGGGCACCAGCGAGTTATCTTTGGATCCAGGTTCGGCCAAATTGAAGGTCTGGGCGTTGTCGACGAAAGTGTTGTGGGTGATCTGAGCGAACCGAACCTGCTCGTAGCCGCCGTTGGTGTCGTCCGATGATACACTGCCGGCGCGGCGCAGCACCAAAGCGGCGCGCAGACCCGTGCCAGCGGTCCCGGAAATGTAGTTGTTGCGCACGATGTGGTCCTGACCGTTGAGGCGGATACCGCCGGTGTTGGGCACGTTGTTGCCGAGGATGATGTTGCCTTCGACCAAGGCGCCATCGCCGTGGCGCATCACGATTGAGCCACGGCTTTCCACCAGCGTGTTGTGGCGGATTGTGTTGTTACTGCTCTTGTTCGAGATGACCTCGATCTCGCCGTCGCAGCGGTAGAAATGATTATACTCCACGGCCGAAGCGGAGTTGAAGTTCGCGTAGTCGCTGGTGCCGATCCGAATGGTTTCAAACTCATTACCGGAGAAACCGACCGGGTTGGGGCCGAACGAGTTGTGGTCGATGCGATGGTTGTAAGCGGAGTAGGGCTCACCGTCTTCCCCGGTTTGGGGCACCAGTTCAAAAATGATCAAAGCGCCGCGCATTTTCTTCTGTTCGAAGTGGCAGTGATCGACCCGGTTGTTGGTGCCGTAGAGCTGCACCCACTTGCTGTTGTGAAAAATAAACTCGGTCCGGTCGCCGTCTTCATCGTCGTCGTCCACATCCTGTTCGTGGGAATTCATGTCGATGATGGCGGTGTTGGTCAGGCGACAGTGGTGCGCGTGACGGTTGCCACTGTTGGAGCGGAACTGGACAACCGAAGAGCCAATTTCCTGCAGATAATCGTCACCATTGTAGAAGAGAAATCCGTCCGCCGTGATATAATCGCCGCCAAATTTGATGAATGATTTCCCTTTCAACACCACCCCGCCTCGAGTCTCCGCCCGCAGTGTGATTCGTGCCGCGGCGGTGCCCATCGCGTTGAAGTTAATTCCCTGATCGACGTAGACTCCGTCGCGCCAAGTGACAATGTCGCCCGGTGCGATGGCCCCACTCCCGGTCAGATTGCGGATGTCATCATCAGAAGAAACGAAATGCTCTGTGGCCTGGGCGGATGACGCAAAAAGCAGGTAAGTCAGCCCGAGTTTGAAAGCTAAAGGGGAGGAAGACGGGGCGGATAAGCGGTGCGATTGAAAGAGGGATTCCACGGGAATATTAATAATTATTAACAAGAAAGCTAGAGGAGTTGGCGGGTTCGTGCCAATCTTTGAATCATCCGCCGTTTTGGTGGGTCAGTCGGAGATTACGGATTGCTGGTGCCCGGAGTTGCCAGAGTCCGTGACGGGTGAACAGAGTTGGGTTCTGTGAGTGAAACTGGAACTGAATCGGCGATGCCTCCTAGCGATCCTGAACCCGAGAAATCGGAGCAAAAGACGGTGGCGGTGTTGTTGTCGACGATGCGGTCGGGTTCGACCCTGCTCAAAGCGCTGCTCGCTCAGGCCCCGGATGTAAGTGATTTGCCGGAGACGGATTTCCAAAAATATGGGCACGACGGCGGCAACGCGGAACTGGAGGCGCTCAGCGCCGAGCCAATCCTCGTTCTGAAACGTCCAGGATGGTTCAACGAGATTGGTCGGTATCCTCGCCTCCCAGCCCACCCTCGTCTCAAGCGCATCGCACTGGTGCGTGATGCCTACGCGTTTGGATTGTCGGCTCGGAAGATGACCTTCCGGCACCTGCCATTTTTGCAACGCTCCGGGATCGGCAACCGCTTCCTGATCGAGCGTTATTGGGGCGGCGTGAATCGGCGCCTATTGGAACTCACCCAGGAGGATCCGGAGACCACGCTACTCGTTCGCTACGAGGATGTGTTGGTGGATCCGATCGGGCAGACGAAAGCACTATTCGAGTTTCTGGGATCCAGCCAAACCGAAGGCATCGAGACCTACGAGCGCCCGAAAAGCTACAGTTGGCAGTGGGGCAAGGACGACGGCGGTGCCGTGATCAAATCCCTGCGCGTGCAGCCGCCGCGCCCCATCGACTACGCTGACCGCAAACTTTTCGCGGCGATTAAGAACTCTCCGCAAGCGCTTAAGCTGCGTCGCGATTTGGGTTATCCAGATTTGCCGTAGGGTCGGCGGGGTGGGAGATGCAATTCTGGTAAAGTTGGAGCAGGCGTTTGCCGGTGTGTTCGATCGAATGAAACGCACTGGTCTCGAACGCACCTCGAACTAGGGTTTCGCGCAGGGCCTCGTCGGAGGCGACGCGTTTCATATGTGCGACCAGTTCGGTGACATATCCCGGTGCAAAGAGCAGGCCGTTTTGTTCTGGCTCGATGAGTTCCGGTATTCCTCGCGATCGCGGGCCGATCGCGGGTAGCCCAAACGACATGCCTTCCAAAATACTGACGGGTTGGTTCTCGGTCTCGCTGGCGGTCACGAAGACGTCGCCGAGTCGCGGTAGGTTGCGACGGATGAGCTCTTCATGGGGGACGGCTCCCGTGAAAATGACTGATGATTCGATCTCGAGGGAGCGCACGGTTTCCTTGATCGCAGTCATCTCGGGACCGTCGCCGATCATCACGAATTGCGCATCCGGGTGATCGGCGAGCACGATTTTGAAAGCTTCGAAACAGATCGGCAGCGATTTCTCGAATGAGACGCGACCGAGATAGAGAAAGGTAGGTCCGTCCTTTACGCCGAATTCCGCGCGCAGTTGGCGAATCTCGTCGGCCGACGCCAATGTCGGTGTAGGCATCCCGTTGGAGACCACCACCGCATCGAGATTTCGTTGGCTCAAGTGACGTTGCACGGAGGTTGAAGGCGCGATCGTGGCCGTGCAGCGCCGATAGAAAAAGGCCGAGTAATTACCCATGGCGCGCTGGATGATCTTCCAGTTGGGCCACGGAAAATGGTGCACGTAGCGGGGGTCGTCCCAGAACGTATGAAAGGTGCCGACGACGGGGATTTTCAGCCGCCAAGCCGCGTAGACTCCGGCCCAGCCGGTGCCCCATTCCGTATGCACATGAACCACATCGGGCTTGAACGCGCGCAGGTCTTTCATGGTCGGCCATAACGCAGGGAACACGACGTTGAGGTCAGGCTGTCCGCCCCATGGTAAGGATAGCGGCACTTTTCGAAGCGTGATCGAATCGTGTAGTTCGGCAGACTTGGCGTCTGAGCCTTTGGAGCCCGGGCAGTAAATGCGGACCTCATGCCCCGAATTTGCCAGGGCGTTGACCTGATTGAGCGCTGCAAACGTGGCCCCGCAGATGAAGGGTAGGAAACTATCGGTAAACAGGGCGACTCGCATATCGGAAGGCGCCCCGATGCAAGACATCGCCGTCTTAAAACCCAAGGAGAATGCGACTCCACCGAGAATTCGTAGTAAACGGGTGCCAGTTGACTGAAGCCACCGCCGCGATTCATGGTCTTAGGGCGAGGTCTCTCGTAACTCTATTTTGAATACAATTTTTCGTCTTTCGCTTTGTAGTATCCTCTGTTTCGGCGGAGGGCTTCTGCGTGCCGATAATCCGCTAAAGTTGCCGGAGGAAGTAAATGCCCGCGTGCAAGCGGCTTTGGAAGCGAACTACCGGATGGATTTCGAAGCGGGGTCGGCAGAGTTGGCTGCGATCCAGCCGTGGGCGGACGAACATCCGATGATTCCTTTTGGTCAGCTCCTGGTCGAGTGGTGGAAGGTCACCGCGGCGGTATGGGAAGAGGACGAAGAGCGCTGTGCCGCAATGTTAGCGGCCGCGGAAACCAGTCTGGAAAGCGCGGAGGCACTCATTGAGCGAGGTGATCCCACCGGTGAGGGACACATGATCAAAGGGGCCACCCTCGGGTTACTTGGTCGTTGGCACATCAAGAATCGTCGTTGGTGGAAATCCTACACGGTCGGCAAAGCGGCGAAGTCCAACCTGAATAAGGCGCTGCAGATAAATCCTGAACTGCATGATGCGACGGCTGGTATTGGTATATACGACTATTTTGTAGCGAAGCTGCCGGGCATTGTGCGGTGGTTGGCCTTTAGCGGTCAGTCGTCGGATCCGGCCGATGGCATGCGGGTTATTCTACGTTCAATTGAAACGGGCACTTACACGCCGGTCGGCACCCGGGCGGCGCTGGCCCTCGTGCAGTTACGTAATGAACTTGATCCGCTTGCGGCGGAAGCGCTGATCGATGGGTTGATCGCGGAACACCCCTCCAGTCCGTTCTTCGGCAGTCTGCGATTGATCGCACTCTATGATTCCAATCAACCCGAAGCGTTAGCCGAAGAGGCGAAGCGTCAGGCTGAGCTGTTCGCCTCCGGGCACTATCCGCCTGAGCGCGCTGCCCAGGTTCACTTCGCCGCGGGATTAGCGGAGTTTCGCTGGATGAATTGGGCAGCGGCGGAGGCTGCTTACGAAAAAGCCGTAGCGGAAGGGGACCCGACCGATCCGTTCGTGACGTGGGCCCAGTTGCATCTCGGCAACATCCAAGATGTGCAGGGTGACCGCAAAGGAGCCCGCAAAACCTATCACGAGGTGGAAGACCTGCTCAACCGCTGGGGCACCGAACGCCTAGCTGAGCGGTATCTAAAAAATCCGTTCGACCCCGCGCTCCATCAAGTCCGGCTTCTACCGGACGGGTGAGGTTTCATCCATAGTAACGCTTGACGTTAGTAACGCATAGCGTAACTATACGAATTAATGATTCTTTCGTTTCGCGACCGTTGGACCGAGCAGATTCATCAGGGGAAGTCTGTTTCCCGGTTTCCCTTCGGAGTGCAGAAGGTGGGACTTCGTAAACTCCAGCAACTTGATATAGGTATGGTCCTCCGCGACCTTACCGTTCCTCCGGGGAATCGTTTGGAACCACTCAAAGGAAATCGCCTGGGCCAGCACTCGATTAAAATAAACGACCAATCCCGAATCTGTTTCAAATGGACTGATCAAGGTCCACAAGACGTCGAAATTACTGACTATCACTGACCCATGTTGCAATCCTTACCATTGCCCACCCCCGGCGAAATGCTGCGGGAAGAGTTCTTAATCCCACTGGAGCTTTCAGCCTACCAGCTCGCTAAAAATATCGGGGTCCCCCAGACGCGTCTTTCCGCGATATTGGCTGGAAAACGAGCGATCACAGCCGATACGGGCCTGCGGCTCGATCGGTATTTTGGTCAGTCGGAGGGATGGTGGCTGCGCCTTCAGACCGACTGTGACTTACGAAACGCTCGGCGGAAACTGGGCAAAAAAATTTCCCGGGAGGTTACTCCGCGGGAAATGACAGTGGCTTAATAGCCCCTAACTGGAGCCTGCGCTGGCTCAGTGTTCGTGGTGGTCGGGGTAGTAGGCCTCGAGTTTGGCGATGGCGCTCTTGAGGGCCATGCCGGCCGCCGGATCGGCGCTTTGTTTGGCCTTCATGGCCGCGACGATCACCGCGTGGTGATCTTTGAGGCGCTGCCCGTAATCATCCTGCGAGGACTTTACCCGTTGAGTTAGGAAGTAGTCGGCGATGGTCGAGATCACGCTTTGCGCATGAGATTCTTTGTTGGTGACCCAGCGCACGATTTGGTTGGCAGCTTGAGCTGAAGATTCCTCGGCAAGTTCCCCGAGCATGGTGCTGGCCTTGATGACGGTAGCAGCGTCTTCGAGCATGGCAGCGACGCGGGCGTGATCATCATAAATGCCGCAAGGTACTTGGCAGTGGGCAGACAACGATTGGGCGGAGAGGGCCAAGCCGAGCGAGATCGCAACGGTCGAAAGGCAACGGGAGAGCAGAGATTTTTTCATGGGTAGGGGGGAGTTAGCTAGGAATGGACGGGTGCGTCAAACCACGGTCGCGAAGATTACGTTATCTTTGCTTAAAATTGCGTTGGATTGAGGTAGGATTCCGGAGCCGTGGCCACGAATTGGGGCGTTTGAAATCTTGATTCGACTGCAACACTTGGGCGTGCGGGAAGCGGGCCTTGATGTCGGCCCACGTGGTGTCCGTCCAGTGGGCTTCGTCGAATTTGCGCAGGGCCGTGCCTTTAAGCGGTCCGGATACCGCCTGATCAATCAAGGGCCACCAGAGGCTTTCGGTGTCGCGGTCCCAAATCAGAAAACCGTCCAGCCCATCCCAGATTTTGCTGTCGAAATAGGTGTAGCCACTCACGCCGAAGGTCAGCGTGGTGTCGCCTTAGGCCCGATCATAGACGGCACCGAGATCGGCCAGAATACAATAAGCGGCCATGATGGGGTGACCGCCGATGGTATCGTTGACGATTTCATGGCGGGTCAGGTCTTTCACGGAGTAGGCCTTGGCCTCGCCGTCGACGAATGCCACGAGGAAGCGGGCGTCGTCCGGGCATTCGGAGTCCGCCGTTGCGACGTCAATATATCGTGGATCCAATAGCGCGGGGAACGCTTCGCGGCCCATTCCGTAGTGGTATTGGCGCTTCTTTAGTTCGCTGTTGCTGATGTCGAAGTGTTGGGCGGGAGACTTCCCACCGTAGAGCATGTCGCGGCCGTCGATCCGGAGGAATTTGCCATTTTCGGCTGCGATGGGCCGACGCGATTGACCAGGTAGGTTGGGCACGAGAGTCACCAGTAGGAGGGCGACGAAGGGGAGGAAACGGAGGGAATGTTTCATGGCGAAGGCGGGTCTTGCGCTCGGGCGAGGGGGTGAGCGTGATACCAACATGAGACGTGGCGTTATCGGGTTATTCCTCGGAGCTTGGTTGGCGGTGAGTGCATCCGCCACCACGATCGGTGAGGCCATCGAGAAATTCGAATTGGTCGAATTGGTCAATACCCTCGCCGCCAAGAAGATCGATCGCTTGCTGCCGTCGTCCGCGAGGTGGATTGCTCCGGAAGATCGAGCTGCCGCCGCGGTCCTCCTTGCTATAGGCATAATCGAAGATTCGAACCTGATGGCTGCTGCGGACGTGGAGAGGAAGTTGGATCAGGAGATCAAACTCATCGGCGGCTCAGCGGAAGAAATTGTAGTATCGTTGGACGATGTTTCTGCGCTCATGCGGTTGGCGAATTTTGGTGGCCACGAGAAGCTTCGCCGAGCGGCGAAACTCACCCACGCATTGGATCGGGCGATCGCGGCCGAAGTGCTGACGGGCTATGGGTTGAGGAAGCCTCACGTAAGTGCCGGGACCGATCCTACCCGCACCGTGATCTATTCCCACAGCAGCCTGCCCCACGTGAAGCAGTTAGTAGGGTTGGTGGCGAGCGAAGGGTTACGGGGCGAAGTCTACATCGCGCCGAAAATTGCGGCATTCGTTTTTAGGGACGGTTGGGGGGAGCGCCCGGAGTGGATCAACGAACTGAGTCCCGGGCTTTATGTCGCCCAGGGTCCGGAAATGTTGGTGCATTTTGAATTCGAAAATGTGAGCGATCGCCAACGATTTGATGCCTTAGTGAATCAGTATGCGAAGAAGGACACGGAGGACGAAACGGGAAATATTATCCATTCCTGGTGGCAGCCCTTTTACTACGGCGAGACTTCCGCGGAAGGTTATTCCGAAATCCATCGCGTCACCTTGTTTTCCAAGCATGCGGAAGCGTCGCTACTGATGTTGGCAGAACGCACGAAAATTGTGCGTAGTTATTTTGAGGATACGACGGAGGGGATGGTGGTCGACTCGATCTGGGTTTCGGCGCCGTTTTACCGCTTCCTGCAGGGCGACTACAAATAGCAGCCCGTCCGATTGATCTACCAAATCACGTCGACCGGGTATTTCTGAAAGTTTCGATCGCCGGAGACGATGGGAATCTTTAACGACTTTGCGGTCGCGAGTAAAAGCCGATCAAACGGATCGCGATGGTGGTCCGGCAGGGACACGGTGTCGAAAAGGGCGCGGTCGGATATGGGCTCGTAAGTTAAGTCAGATTCACGAATGCGTTTGCGAAGGTAGGCTTCGGGGGTGTCGGGTAGGGGTAACTTGCCGATGCGGTATTTTAGACAAATTTCCCATGTCGAAACCTGACTGAACAACAGCACATTAGTGGGATCTTCGAGTAATACTCGGGCACTCACACCGAGTCGTTCCGGTGCGATCCACAGATAGAGCGCGGCTTGGGTATCGAGCAGCAATCTCATTCCGAGCCGTTAAAGAGGTCGGCGATTACCGCATTGGTGGCCGGTGAATCCCAGTCTGCGGCGAGGGTGATTTTGCCGACATCCTGGCCAAGTTTACGGCGCTTGAGTGACGGTCGGCGCGACTTGGCCAGGGGACGGAGTTCAGCGAAAGGTTTGTTACGGTCGCAGATGATCACCGTTTCGCCGTCTTTCACCTGTTTGGCGTAGCGAGACAAATTCGCTTTTGCTTCGTGCAGGTTGACCTTGAGCATGTTAAGAACCTAGTCCAGTTCCTTAGTTGGTCAAGTAACTATTCCAGCGGCTTCACCAGGCCAGCCTGATGGTGGAGACTCACGACCACCGCGTGGATAAGTTTTTCGCCGGCGCCGACCTCGAGTTGGGTGCCGCTGGTTACGCCGTAACCGCCTTCGGTGGTCGCTTGGATGGTGGGTAGATAACCCACATAATCGTTGGCGTTGGCTACGACCCATGTGGCGGCCAGCGGGCTCCGTCTTTTAAGATCCAATCCGAGTTCGACGAATGGTTCACCCGGGATGGCTGCGAAGGCGAAGTTGGTTCCTATCACTAAGGTGTCGACTTCAACCCGGCGGGAAGGCGTGGGATTGGATCCGTCGGATCGCTCGACGAGATCTATGAAGTTCTGGCGAAAACTCAGTCGTTCACTACCGATTGTGAACTGCGTGCTGCGGCTGGCTTCGAGCACTTTTTGGGCGAGGACATGGCCAACCAACTCGACTTGGGCGAACGTTTCTGCCGGCGTTGCGTAACGAAACATATCGGCGTCGAAGGGGTTGATGTCTCCCGCCGCCCCAAGGAGAAACATGCACAGCCCTCCCAGCTCGGCTTCAACTTTCCTGGCCATGACTCCAGGGTAGTCAGCCGATACGATCAACTGGTCGAAGTTCATGCTGATTACGGGGTGCACGCTGTAGTTGACCAACGTAGCCACGACCCGGTCTTCGTTTTTTGCCGTGAGCGAGAGGACACCCACTTCCGGATCGACCGGGGCGGTGGGCAGACGATCTCGGTTGTTCCAGAGCATCTCCACGGTTCCGTCGGGTCTTACGGTGCGACGATTATAACCCTCCCGTAACTCACGGCGACCGTAGGTGACGTCTACCGGTTCGAGGGCGCCGTGGGCGCGTTTCGCGGCATCGACAATCAGCGGCAAGACGCGGTTGTAATAGTCGTCTGCTGGACGACCTGATCCGTGGGTGTGAGTTAGGGCGCAGACGACGTGATCGATGCCTGTTTCCAATTGGATGGATTCGTGGACCGAAGTCATGAAATCCGAATTCGCCCAAATCAAATCTAGCGAAATGATCGCAACGCTTTCGGCCCCGGACTCGAGCACGATGACCTTGGCTTGTAGAGGGTCATGCACCTCATAGGTGCGAGTGGCCCGACCGCCCATGCCGATCATTTGTTCGACTCCGCTCAGCGGCGTGATGTCGGCTCGAGCTACGCCAGCATGGAGTGTAGCTGTCGCGGCGGAAGTCCCGGATGCGCCGCTGAGAAAAACGAACAGGGAAACAAACAAGGAGCGGATCATAACCGTGAGTTACTGGGGATGACGTCCGTTAAGCTGCGAGACAACGCACGGCCATTTCACGCAGAACGTCCTCTTGTTCGTTGGGCCGGCGAATGATTTCGGCGAAGGCGTTGATCATCTCCTGCTGGTTGTCGATGAGACGTTTGGTGGTGGGGAGTTTGCCGCCACTCGCGAGCTTGCCGACATACCAGGCATTTTGGGTAAACAGATTGTAGGCGCTCTTGTCGGTTGCGCCGACGAACTTGTCGGAATGCTTGGCGGCGGCGGCCTTGAGGCCATCGAGTCCGCGGCTGCCGAGCCGAGCATCGCCGGCATCAATCAAGGCCCGCACTTGCAGCAGAATACGGTTACGATTCTGCAACGCGCTGATAATAGGTCGCGCGTCGCCGCCAGTGAAAAAATGGCGGTGCAACGCGGCGAGGGTCCACTTGATGTTGCCACTGAAAAATGCCTCGGCGGCTTCGAAGAAATCTCCTTCCGCGACGTTCGGCGTGAGTTCGGTGACGGCGGCCTCCGTGATGGGTTGGCCTTCGTCCACGTAGGTGGAGAGTTTACGGACTTCTTCGATCAGCAGTCGGGTATTGGCCCCGATGCGGGTGAGGAGCAGCTGAACCGCCCCGTGGTCGATGGTGGTATCAAGTTTCTTAGCTTCGGCTAGGAGCACGCTAGCCAACGCAGATGCATCGCCGTCGCCACCGATGAGTTCGAAGTCGCCATTCTTTTCCGCCCATTTGGGGAAACTGCGGCGGCGATCGAGGGGAGAAACCGTGATGAGCACGGCAACGTTGGCCGGATCGTTGACTTCAAGCAGGCGCTGCAATTCCTCGACCTGTTTAAGGGTGCTTTCGGAACGGCCGGTCACGGAGTCGGCGAGGAAATTGACGTCTTTGAACCAGACCAAACGTCGTCCCCCAAACATGGAGATCGTTTGCAGGGCTTCCCGGAACCGGTTCATCGCGGTCTCGACTTCACCGACGTTATTGGCAAAGCCGTTGATCGTCTCGCGGGAAAACTCGTCATCGATCTCCTTGGCCAGCTCATCGTAGCGCTCGCGACCGAGCCGACCGACGAGGAAATCGTCGGGACCGCAGATGAAAGTGAAGGATTTGGCGTCGGACATATTGAGAGAAGGAGTAGAGGTTGCCGACTTAGCGAGGCGGGGTGAAGAGCGAAAAACAGATCGAGCCAAAATGATGACGATTGCCAAGCGAGGATCGAATCGAAACACACGGAGGATGCTGATTCCTCGCAAACTGTCGCTGGCGTGTTTCCCGGGAGGTGTTCTGTGACCGACGAAACGGGATTCCAGACCCCACGGGTCGCTTTGGGAGCGGGCGTAATCGCAGTGGCGATGGCGTTTCTGTTTTTACACACGTTTGGCGGACGGGTGCTGGTCGAACTGGGCAATGAGATCGTTGGCACAGACGAAGCGTGGCGTTACCGGGGGTTATCGACGCTGGTGGTGCTGGGCGGATTACTGGGTGCGGTGGGTGCGGCTATGCGGTTTCGCCTCGAGGTCTGGCAGACCAATCTGGGCTGGAGTTTACGGGCGGGTAGTTTGGCGGCGGTGTTTGGAGCGATGGTGGACGGCTGGTCGGGGTTGTTGGGCGCAGCCTTTGCCATGGGAGTAGGGGCCGGCTGGATATTGACCACCCTAGCTACCGGGATGCGTGCTTCGATTGGGACCAGGCGCCTCGGCATCGTGATCGGTGGCGGATTGGCCCTCTCTGTCCTTCTCGGTGAATTCGCCTTGTTTATGGCGAGTCTGTTTGGCGATCCGACCAAAGGCGCGGCAATCGTCATCGCCATGTTACTGGCGGCGACGTCGGTGGTGGTGCCTTTTTTAACTCCACTCGAACCGTCCATGGACATGGAGTCAGGCTACCGAGGTAAGGGGCTAGCGCTCAACTGGATCTTAATGGCCGCCGTCCTCGGCGCTGGGTCAGCGCTTCAGGGTAGCGCCGCCGCAGTTGCGGGACATCTCTCGATTATTACGGCGGGGGTGATCATTCCGCTACTGGTGGGACGTTGGCTCGACGCCGACCATCGTCGTTATGCTCTGGTGACCGGAGTCGCTATTTTGACGGTCGGAGCCGTGCTGGGAAATTCGGCGGGAATCGGTAGTTTGATGCCTTTGATGGCGACCGCGTGGATCACGACGGTGGCGTTTCATTTCGCTGCTCGCGGTGGCCGCGTCTGGGTGGCGGCCGGAACGGTCGGTCTGGTGCTGTTTGTCGCGCCGTTTGCGGCGTCTCAACTGGCGGGCTAGTTTGCGATCCTTGGATTGCAGACGATCTCACTCGTCACCAAATTGACGATAAAGCAGGCGTCATGCGCCGCGTGGTGCAACGCATCGAGGGCAGCGGTATCCGGTTGTTTTTCACCTTCAAATATGGCCAGTGGCCGCAACTCCACCTTGGTGATGGCAGGTTTGCCGGCGGCGTTCTTGGCGAGCGTGCCGACCGCATCATCCTCGTAGGCAGAGATCACATAACCCTCCACGCGGGCGAGGTGAAGAAACCATAGTAGGTGACAACTAGATACGCTGGCGACGGACGCCTCCTCGGGGTCGACGGCACTTTCGTCCGACCACGGTGCCGGCACGACCGAGGGCGAAGGGGAGGCGGGCACGGTGAGACCGCCGTCGAAGCTCCAGGTGTGAGCGCGGGAGTAGCGGTTGGTAGTGAAGTCACCCTCGTTGAGGGTCCATTTGAGTTGCGCGGTGTGGTTGGACATAGATCCGGTGGAAGTAACCCACCGTCGTCCCGCTTTGCGGGACTTTGGCGGGCAGGCAAGTATCAAGAGGAAGAGAAGGGGTCAGGTCGAAAAAAATGAATTACGCTATGCTTCATTCACTTTTTGACGACCTGACCCCTTCTTAGAATAGATCGAATTGGCTGCCGAGGGCTTGGCCGCGAGGAGTGAGGCAGGCGGGGCCTTCGCTGCGGGAAGAGTTTACGTAGGTGCCTAGGGCCGTCTCAGTGAGACGCTCGGTGGGGAACGCGGAAATAAGCTTGGTGGGGTCGGCGAGATCGGAGTCGAGCCAGGTGGCCGCGGTCGTTTCGTCGAGCAACACGGGCATGCGGTCGTGAATGCGACCGAGCAGGGAGTTGGGCGTGGTGGTGATGACCGCGCAGCTCTCGATCACGGTGCCGTCGGTGGCATCTGTCCACGAGTCCCACAGCGCGGCGAAGGCGAGGGGCTGCCCATCGTTGCGTTGGAATAACCACGGGAGGCGTTCGCGACCCTGTTTTTCCCACTCGTAAAAACCGGTGAGCGGAATCGCGCAGCGTTGCCCCTTCCTCCAAGCCGTGCGAAACGACGGCTTCTCGCTGATGGTTTCGCTGCGAGCATTGATCAACGGAGTGCTCGGGCTATGGCCCGGCTTGGACCAATGCGGGATGAGACCCCAACGCATGGTCACGGCTTCCCGGCCCCGAAATGTCACGACATCGGTAGCGGGTGCGATGTTGTAGCGATCCTTGCCCGCGGCCATCGCTTCATCGATCGGAATCCCGAGCCGTTTGCTCAGATTAATCGCATCGCCAAGATTGAGGGTGAACCGGGAACACATAACGGGGACCGAAGTATCAAGTATAAGCCCTCAAGTATCAAGAAATCAGAGTTCGGATTTTTGTCCCAAAGTAACCTATTAGGTTACTTTGTCGGGCCGGAGTCGGGTGCTTGACTGAAAAACAGAGGCGATGAAAATGGTGTTTGTAACCAATATGGTCACTTTCGGTTTCCGTTTCGGCGGCTACAGCAAGTCCAGTTGCGTGCCGCCGGGGCGGCGGAAGGCGGTGCAGTTGAGGTCGGGCAGGTCGGGTTGCAGACCCGCGCGGCGACGGGCGACAACGAAGAGATTACGGATGTTCTCCGCATGCGGACCTTCGCCGCGCATGCGTTTTTTCCATTCGGTCACATTGAGTTCACCGCCGCGCATATCCCGGAGTCGAGAGAGCACACGGGCTTTTTTGCCGGGCACGTGGGTTTCCAGCCAATCGGCGAACAGGTCCTTCACTTGGAAGGGAAGTCGCAACACGATCATGGCGGCCGACTTCGCGCCGGCTTCGGCCGCGGCCTGTAGGATCTTGGGTATTTCGTGGTCGGTCAGGCCCGGGATGATCGGGGCAATCATGATCCCCACCGGCACCCCGGCAGCGGTGAGTTGGCGGATGGTGTCCAAGCGTGCCTGGGGACGCGCTGCCCGAGGCTCGAGTTGTCCAGCGAGTTCGGCGTCGATGGAGGTGAGAGTGATCAGCACCCCGACGCCATTCCACTGGGCGAATTGACCTAGCAAATCGAGGTCGCGGGTGATGAGTCGATTCTTGGTCACGATGCTCACCGGGTTGCGCAGTTCGAGCGCGACTTCGAGGCACTTGCGAGTGATCTGGAATTGGCGCTCTGCTGGTTGGTAGGCGTCGGTCGCGCCGCTGAACGCGATCGGCTCGGGTTGCCATGACGGTTTAGAGAGTTCGGCGCGGAGCAGTTCAGGCGCGCGCCGCTTGACCATGATTTTGGTCTCGAAATCCAGGCCGCTGCTCCAACCCAGATACTCGTGATAGGTGCGGGCGTAACAGTAGGCACAACCGTGTTCGCAGCCGCGGTAGGGATTCACGCCATAGGTGTAAGGCACATCGGGGCTGTCGTTGCGCGATAGGATCGATTGGGCGTCGTCGTCGAAAAACTGGGTTTTGGGTCCGGGCCGGATGGCATCTTCCGGATCCAGATCGGCGAGGGCGGTTTCATCAATTTCGACGCGGATCTGCTCGAACCGGTTGGGGGGATTGATGGGCGTGCCGCGTCCCCGCGTTTGGTGACGCGGCAGGTGTTCGGAGGAAGGATCGGAGGAAGCCGGCAATCGACCACTAAACCGTCAATCCCGCCAAAACGCCAGCCGGTCCAATAACATAACTTTAACCATATTGGTTAAACTTCGGTCTATGGGGGGAGGTTTGAAAAAAGGAGAAGGGTCGTTGTCGGTTCGGTTGAGGCTACTTTATTGGTGGGGCGAGGGCGGGCTGAGGGGGGCAATTTTCGAGATCGAGAACGAAGATGAGGGGGGAGAATGAGAATGAGAACGAGAATGAGGATGAGGGGGGAGAAGGG
>CAJXQX010000072.1 GCA_913058185.1 uncultured Verrucomicrobiota bacterium | reverse complement strand
CTCTATGGGTGGCGAGACATCCCCAGAAATCCCTGGATCAAAGATGCCTTCCCCCTCTCGCCCCAATTTGATACTGCGGGTTGGCTCACCCAGTCTGCGGCTGATATCCGTTTGTTGCTCGAATCACTTCGGGGGCCGCTTCAGGAACCCGAAACCACCCCTCGAGGCTGTTACCTACCGGCTGCGGCATTGGGTGTTGAGGCGGACCGCGAGACCGAAAACCTCTTGGAGACGACTGCGGCAGCCTTCACTTCTGACACCCTCAACGCTGCATCTGAACTCGCTCAGAAATGCAGTGGAGTCGGCCAGACCTACGCTGTGCTGCAAAGCACCGAAGCTTATGCCATTCATCAGGATTCCCTAGATGCGCACCGTGAGAAATACGGATCAGCGGTGTGGCACCGAATCGATCGCGGCCGACATTGGACGGCACGTCAAATCGATGCCGCCGCTCTCCGAGCGCTAAAGATTCGTTCATCGTATGAAAACATCTTTTCACAATTTGATTTCTTGGTGACACCTATCACCGTCGAGCCCGCCCCACTACACGACAACCACAGCGACAAAACACGGGACGCGTTAATCCAACTCAACACCCACGTGAGTATCGCCGGAAAACCGGCCCTCGCGGTGCCCGTTCCTCTGGCGAGTGGTTTGTCACTCGGACTACAAGTGGTGTTTCCCTCATCGACCTCGTCAGCCATCAAATGGGTATTGAACCGATGTCTCCGCGACTAGAGCAACGGTAAGAGGAGGTAACTTTCCTTATTTGCCCTTCACCTATCTCCCGTCATTTTCGGGATTCCTTCCCGTCTCACTGAAACTATCCCTCCATGTTAAATCGCCTCTTCAAGCTTTCCGAAAACGGCACTAACGTCTCCCGCGAGATCCAGGCCGGCCTGACTACGTTTGCGGCGATGGCGTATATTTTGGCGGTCAATCCCGCCATTCTCGCCAATACCGGTATGGATCAAGCCGCCTTGGTCACCGTCACGGCGCTGACCGCTGCGGTGAGCACCATCCTGATGGCTGCGTTGACTAACTTCCCGTTGGCGCTCGCGCCCGGCATGGGGATAAATGCCTTCTTCACTTACAGTATCTGTATCGGCGCAGGCGTGCGATGGCAGGATGCCCTCGGCATGGTTTTTGTGAACGGCTGCATATTCCTGCTACTCTCGGTGACCGGCGTGCGCGAGAAAATCGTTAAAGCGATCCCCTACGCCCTCAAAATTGCGATCACCTGCGGCATCGGACTGTTCATCGCGTTTATTGGTCTGAAGAATGGGGGCGTTATCGTCGATAACCCCGCTACCCTAGTATCACACGGCGATTTCACCAGCGGGTCCGTCATCGTCTGCCTCATCGGCATCGCATTGACGATCGTTCTAGTTGCTCGAGGCATACCCGGTGCGATCATTCTGGGCATCGCCATCACCACCATTGTGGGACTGTTTGTTTCAAACGGCGACGGTGGAAAAGTAACCTCCTGGCCCTCCGCGATTCTCGCCATGCCCGCCTCGCCCGCTCCCGTGTTCTTAGAGCTTGAGTTTGGTTTCCTAAAATCCTCCACCGCATTCTTGGCTGCGCTCCCGCTTATTCTCACGCTGTTGATGGTCGATATGTTCGATAACATCGGGACCCTGATTGGCGTCACCAAGCGAGCCGGCATGCTCGACAAGGAGGGCCACCTCCCCAAGGCCGGACGCGCGCTGATCGCTGATTCCATTGCCGCGATTCTAAGCTCCCTCTTTGGAACCTCTACAGTCGTTAGCTACATAGAGTCAGCCTCAGGAGTAGAAGCCGGAGGTCGGACCGGCCTAACCGGCGTGACGGTTGCAATTCTCATGTTATTGGCTTTGCTTCTGAGTCCGTTAATTTTGGCGGTGCCGGCCGCGGCTACGGCACCTGCTCTCGTCATCGTTGGAATCTTCATGCTTCAGTCGGTGGTCGAAATCAAAATGGACGAATTCCAGATCGCTGCTCCGGCCATGCTCACGATCATTTGCATCCCGCTGACATTCAGCATCGCAGAAGGAATCGGTATCGGATTGATCGCCGCCGCTCTTCTCGCACTCACCTCAGGCAAAGCAAAATCATTCCCCACGACTGGTTATGTCATCGCCGGATTCTTCTTCTTGGAATTTTTCCATATCTTCCCGTTTTCGGGGTAACTCCTTTCGCGGATTAAGCCGCTGTATCTCAACATGAGCATCTCTTCCTCTTCCGCAAAACAGACGCACAACTCCAAGTTACTCTTCCCGGATATCCCGGAAGAGTTTCAGCGCTTGGTGGCGGAAATGCAGCACGCCTCCGGAAGTTTGCTCCAGCCAGAAACCGTTGATGATCGGCCTCTTCATGGCACGACCCTCTACATCGCGACTTGCACTCTGGAAACACGTTTTGGTCCTTTCCGCACCCATATCTTCCAAGACCTGATCGATAAGCACTACATCATTGCCTTGGCATTTGGAGACATCTCGGACGCGGAGGTGCTTTATACCCGGCTTCACTCATCCTGTGTAACCAGTGAAACGTTGCGAGGGTGTGATTGTGACTGCGTGCAACAACTCGAAGGCGCCTTCCAAGTAATCGCTGAAAAAGGTAGCGGCATCATTTTCTATCTTATGCAGGAGGGCCGCGGGGTTGGGTATGTCGGAAAGTCGCGTGATCGGATGATGGTTCAAGCGTCACTCGATCAGCTTTCAACCTTCCAGGCTTATAACTCGATGGGCCTGAAGAAAGATCATCGAAATTATGATAACATTTCGGACATCTGTCTGATTTTGGGCCTCAACGCGCCCTTTATCGTTCTCACCAATAATCCGGATAAGGTGAGTGCTCTTCGCGACCAAGGTATTGAAGTTGTGGATACCGAAACTCTCGAGTTTGAACCGTCGCCATTTAATTTGGCTTACCTCACCTCAAAGGCGGCCAGCGGTCACATCCTAAATCGACCGTCGGCCACCCGCGTGAAACGTGCCCTCCCGCCTGAACCGGTCGTCCCTTTCAAACCCCACGCCCTTCCCCAAGCCAAGCGTTTCATTTATTCGGCTAGTTACTTCCTGCCGATGAAGCCGGTGGATGATGACATCCTACTCTCCGCCGAGGAGTTCCAAGCGTTCTTTGGCGAAAAGAAGATCGAGCAATACATGGCGGAATTAAAACCACTCATTTCCAGCTACGAACTTATTCGAGGGAACCGGTTTTTAGTCAAAATCCACTCCTCTAATCTCAAGGCATTCAGTGATGCGAATCCGGAAGATCCTATAGTCGATCTATTGACCACGCCGTATTGGTTCCGGGTGCACGTCTACTACGATATCGTTACCACTCAGGAATTTGTCATTCTCACGCACGGTGCCGCCCGAATTTACGACACCCCCGTAGTCCGGTTACATAGCGAATCCCTATTCAATCGATTCCCTCTGCGCACGGTCGAGAATCGCGATAAGTTCAAACAATCCGTCAAACACATCATCACCTACGGAGCCGGTGTGATTCAGCTGATCCACAATGATGGTCGGGGAGCAGGCTTTGGTGCTTTCGCCACTGATCTGATGCTATCGGAAGCTGGTCTCGCCCTCACAACCGACGACGCGTATCGCCAAATTGGAGTCGACTACGACAGTCGCGATTACGAAGCCTCTATTTCCCTACTGAAGCATCACGTGCCTAACGGGAAGATTCAGATGGTGATGAACTCACCTGCCAGCCTGGTCAAAAAAACCGAATATGCGGCCGCACTGCAAAAGCATGAGATCGACGTCGAGAAATGGATCTTTCTGGATGAAGAAACGATCGCTGATAAATGAATAACGAACCAGATCTCCTCGGACACAAGATCCTCGCGAGTCGGCTGGAAAGCATTCCTTCGATTCTTGGTGCCATGCTGACGCAAGGCCCGGCCCGGCTGAGCGCGGCAACCCTAGCGAGCCAACGTTTCGTGGTCACAGGAACAGGAAGCTCAGAAGCTCACGCCCGTTATCTCGCTACGTTATTGAATCTCCACACCGATCGAGCGGCGGCGTATCTACCGCTTTCGGGATTCGTTGATGCTCCCGCCGATAATTTCAGCGGCAAGACTCTGGTTGTTTTCAGCCAAGGCGTTTCCCCCAATGCTCAAATTGCACTCCAACGAGGATCTGACTTTGAGCATACAATCCTGTTTTCAGCCACAACACCTGAAGCGGCCCAGGCGGCCGGTAAGCTGGACCGCGCTGAAATGCTCCACGCGTTAATTCGCAGTGGTGGCGAACTGGTGGAGTTCCCTCTCGCAGACGAATACACCACTTTGATTCGATTTGTAGGTCCCCTAGCTGGTTACCTCGCTGCCCTTCAATTTGCCGGGCAGTTTCCGGGGTCACGCACACCCCTTCCCTGCGCCGAGTCCCTGAACCCACTGCTAACCGCAAAGGCTCCATTGGATCTGCGAGACGCAATGCGCTATCTCCCCAGTGCGTTTGCCGGAGGATTTAATCTCATCACAGCTGCGCCGATCTCGGACTACTCGCAGAACCTCGCTTGCAAGTTTATGGAAGGGTTGTTTTGGACCTGTCCGGGCATCTCGGACTTCTTGCAATTCGCGCATGGCCCATTTCAGCAAATGACCGCTCACCCTAAGCCGGCAGTTATCTTACAGGGCAATGGAGCAGGAGAAGCGAAAATGGTGGAACGCAGCGTGGCGATGCTTCGCGGCGTGGGCGCCAACGCCTATGTGCTGCAGGTCGATGCGCCACCTCTCCTTTCGATCTTCGGATTCGAAGCGGCCCTAAACGATGCGGTATTTGCGGCCATGAAACACCTGAGCGTCGATCAGGTAAATTGGCCGGGCAAAGGGCGCGACGATTTGCTTTACGGGTTCTGCCCCGATAGCTAATTGCAAAAAAAGGCCGCCGGAAATCCGGCGGCCTAATCCTAAACGCATTTGGGCGTTAAATCAGAAACGATACTTAAAGGTAAACTCCGCCCGTGTGCCCTGTGTGGCCACGATGGATTCGTTGCCATAAGTGCCATTAGGTGGGGACCAGTTTTCTTCATCCGTGATGTTACGAATCGCTAGGCGCGCTTCCCACGTATCGGTGGTGTAGAAGAGGCTTCCGTCGATCTCATGTTGGGATGGAATCACCAGCGTTCCGGCCCAGTTGTTATTAATGTTGTTGTGCAGGGTGGCGTTGACCGTGAAGCCCCAGCCATTGTCGAACTTGTAGGAGATTAGACCATTCATCTGGAAGGAAGGCAGTCCTTGAATCGTGGTCTTACCGGGACCCGCAGCCTGCACCTCAGGTGCGGCGACGGGAGTAACGTTGATGGCCTCGAAGCCTACGCCTGGAGTGGTTGCGTCGATATAGCCCATTGAGAAGGTGCTATAGAAATTCCGATTTGGCTGGTAGTTGAATTCCAACTCAACGCCATCGTAGACAAACTCCTGAACCGGGCTGTTGATTGGCTTATTGGTGCGGGTCTGGTGATAGATCGCGCCGGCAATGAAGAACTTCCCGTCCACGAAGGACCGCTTAGCTCCAAATTCGATAAGCTCACTCGGTTGAGTGAAATCGGATTCGTTTAAATGGATCAAGCTGCCGGTTTGATTGAGACCGGCAAACCCGCCACCGTTACCGTTGGCTCCGGAGGTGTTTTCGCTGTAATTACCGGTCGCGTAGAGCGTCAGTTCTGGCGTCGCGGTGTAGACCAAGCTGGCATTAAAGTTGGGTAAAATCACTTGGATCGAACGTTGGGAGTCCGCCGTGTAGGGGTCTTTTGTGGTCACTTTGAGCACATCACCTCGAGCACCTGAAACGAAGCTCAGTTGGTCGTTGATATGATAGAATGACTGCACGAAAGGCGAAAGACTGACGGCATAAGACTCATTGGTATCACCATTGATCAACTGCGAGCTGGCTACACGATCAGGGAATCCTGGGACTGGGCCGCCGTCGAAGCCGAAGGCACCTCCACCGTAGCCAGGCCAGTCGACCGAATTACTCGCATCGATGAAGTTGCGGTCACGGGTAATATCCCAAACCGCAGCCGGTTCGAAGAAGTAGTTATTGTAGGCCTTGTTACTGATGTAGCGGGCGGAGACACCGGCATTTACCTTATGATCACCAATCTTGTTGATGACCTCTAAGCGAGATTCGATGGTGATGGTGGGATCAACGATTTCCGTGTAGGCATACGAGCCGTCGGTATCGCGACGCACATAGGTGAACAAGGTATTGCTCACAATCGTGCGATCCGGGTTAGCTTTGAAGGTCTGGAGGGCTTGCAGGCGAAGATTGCGACCAATCGAGCTATCACCGGGTTTGAACAAGCGACGGCTGCGATCGATCTTCACCTCAGGTCCCCAATTCATCACATTGGCCGGAAAGCCACTGGTGACGTTTGCAGAATTTTGCGGGTCAGAATTCGGGGTGCCGACACCTTGATTGATATTCACACCGGTGCGGTAAAGTCCGCGGCGAATGAGGTTATTGGTGGGACGATTGATACCGAAATTTTCGGTATATTCCACGTAGTACCCCTGAGCATTGACGAAGAGTTCGTAGTCGTCGGAGGGACGGTAAGTAAGCGCGGCATAGATCGAGTGGCTATTGCGATACTCATCATCATACCAGCCTTCGGAATCTTCCCCGGAGTAAGAAACCCGGTAAGCCAGTTTGTCGGAAACAGGTCCGCCCATGTCGACGCCGGCACGCAGGATTCCGTCGGTGCCGACAGTGACCCAGCTCTCGCCCTTCTTGCTATCGAAATAAGGACGCTTGGTCACGTAGTCGATGAATCCACCGACGTAAGCGGAGGTGCCTTGAACCGCAGTGGCCGGGCCTTTGACGATGTTGACCGATTCGACCCAGTTAAAGTCAACCGGCATACCGTTACCGTTGCTGGTCAGACCGCCGCGCATGCCGTTGTAGAAAACGTCGGCGTATTGACCGCGGATATCTGGATTGGAGGGTGCGCCGAAATTGGAACGGGTGAACGAACTCGAGGTGAGTTTCGCAAAGTCCCGCACGTCTTGAATGCCGATCGCAGAGAGCTGCTCTCGGGAAATGATCGTAACGCTGCGGGGGGTGTCTTTCAGATTCTCGCCAACTCCGAAAACGGAGTTAAACGGACGAGAGGTCGGGATGATGTTCTCTTCGACTGGAACGTCGCGAACTTCGAAGCGATCCATCACGATGGCTTCTTCCTCGGCGTTTTGAGCGAAGGAGAAGGGGACAACACAAGCGAACAAGGTCGCGAGTGGCAGATATGTAGTTTTCAAGCGGTTCATAGGAGGTTTAAAGTGTCCCGATAGAAAGCAGGTGGAATGCCACACTGCCAGAAAGAACATTCATATTAAGTGAATTTTCTTAAATACTCAGCATTAAACCCAAATTATCGCTATGACCTTTCAAAAAGCGGGAGAATTTCCATGCCCGGAACGGTTACCAATCCTTTGTCGGTGATGCGAATTTCAGGGATTACGGACAGCGGAATCAGGTTGAACCCCATGTAGGGCAAGGTGCAGCCCGCCTTCCTCCACGCCGTCTTGAGCTTGGTGGTCGCTTTAGCGATCACCTTGGCCCGTTGGTCCGATAGCAAACCGGCTATCGGTAGCTCCACGGCAGCAACGACTTTTCCATTTCGGACAATACACACTCCCCCGCGACTCTTCTTAATCGTCGCTAAGGCCAAGGCCATGTCCGGCTCATTGGTTCCAGCGATAATGATATTGTGGGCGTCGTGCCCGACACTACTCGCTACCGCTCCAGACTTTAAACCGAAATTGCGGAGTAAACCGTGCGCAACTTCTCCGGATTTACCATGCCGCTCGATCACGCTTACGAAACAGAGTGAATGCTTTTTGAAGTGCACCGCCCAGTCATCGGCCTTCGCCAACTTGACCGTATCGTGGATTAAGATAATCCCGGGCAATTCGGTGCGAATCACATTGGCGGTGACTGCTTTAGCTGGTAGGCCGGGGATCAATTTGGGGGCCTTAGGTAGTTTAATCGTGGCGTAGGCCGCCTTCGGATAGCGGTAAGGAGCACTCAGTGCCTCCTCCAAGATCGGCGTTATCCGACGATTCTTAACTACGAGCTCCCCACCATACCACGTGCACTGCGGTTCTAGATCGTCATTCAGTAACACGACATCTGCCCGTCGGGAAGGGCCCAAACCACCGATATCATCATCCATGCGGAAACGGGTCGCTGGATGCAATGAAGCCATCGAAACGGCCGTCTCAGGTTTCATGCCGAAACGAACCGCTTCTCGCATCACCCAATCGAGACCGAACACAAACAGATCGTCAGCGTCACGGTCGTCCGTGCACACACACACCCGCTTAGGATGCGCGCCAAGTTCTGTGATCGTCTTGATCGCTTCGGGCAACGAATGCCAAGGAGTCGTCGGAGGTCCGCCGCGCAGGAACACCCAGACGCCATTTTCGAGGAAATCATCGGCGATATCTCGATCAATCGCTTCGTGCGTATCATTGATTCCGCTAGCTGCCCCCGCCGCTACGAACTCTCGGCCATAGATATGACCGCTGATCGGCTTCCCCCGCCTAATCGCCTCCCCCAAAACCGCGTGACTTCGCTCATCGCCAAACGCCACCTGCACGAAGTCCATCTTCTCGCCCAACGCCACGGCCTCCGGCCATTTGTCGAAGAGTTTACCGATCTTGTCTGCGGTCAGGTCGCCTCCCGCTGTCTCGAAAGCGGCGGACGTCGCTGGCACCGTGCTCGGCACCGTCAGAAAAATATTCATCGGCGCCTGACGCGCGTCTTTGAGCATCCATTCCACTCCCGCCACATCGCACACGTTGCCGATTTCGTGACTATCGCAGAAAATTGTGGTCGTCCCATTGAGCAGGGCTCCCTCCGCATAGGCGCATGCCGTCATCATCGAGCTCTCGATATGGATGTGAGGGTCGACGAGACCTGGCGCGATAATACCACCTTTGGCGTCGAACGACTTCGCGGTTGAGCCTTTGCCTTTCTTCCAGGTTCCCACCGGTTTCACCGCTGCAATCCGGCCCGCCTTGATCCAAACCTCGCGACCGTCATGAATTCGCTCGGTGTAAGTTGAGAGCACGCGAGCTCCGCGGATCACAAGATCGGGCTCGGCTTGGCCCATCGCAACAGCGGCGAGGGTCCGAGTGACCTGATGGAGAGGAGGAACTGAGAAGCGATTTAATGGCATGCCGACATCCAAACAGCCTCCGGGCCACGAATCACCTTTTTAATTGGCCCATCCAGCGGTCCCGTAAATTGTGCCTTCTATGCGCGCTCTTCTCACCTTTGTCGTTTCAATGTGTTTGGCCGTCTCTGCGACAGCGGCTGATTTCTCCGCCCGCTGGGAGATGATCCGTCAGGAAGCTTCGCCGGAGCAGCTTTATCGCTTCCTTTACGCTCTGCCCAAAGGGGCTGACCTCCATAACCACTTCGGAGGCTCTCTCATACCCGAATGGAAATGGGACATCCTAACCGACTCCACCCGCAATGGCGGGGACACGTTCTACGCCCGCGAACGCTTCGACGCTGCCGAGGATGCCATCAATCCACAGGCTCGGCACCACACCATCCGTCAACACACCTATGATGCCCTCGCGCCGGCGGTGCAACGTGAGTATGTAGCGCTCAGCGACATGACTACGGAAGAACACACATTGTGGCTGAACGCATTCCGGCTCGATGCGCCCGGCGAAGGTCGTGCCGTCTTCTTTGGCCATCATTGGGCACGACTCGGTGACATTCACGAAAACCCTCACGTAAAATTCGAATTATTAGCTGAAAACCTCAAAGCGTTCGCCGCCGAAGGCATCCGATACATGGAGACCCAATTCGGTCTCTACACCATGGCTCACAACGATGGCACTCCTCTCTCGGAGGCCGAAATGTTGACGTTTTTAGAGGAGCGACTCGCCCAGCCCGACATCACCTCGACGGGGATCGAAACCCGCTTCCTCGAGACCATTCTACGATTCACCCCAGATGCTTTGGAAGCACTCGAGCACACCTATGCCTGGGTTGACGCTCATCGCGACCGTTGGATTGGAATCAACATGGCGGGCATCGAAGAAAACGGTAAAGGCTACCCACTCCGATTCCTCCAGACTTACCGCAAACTGCGGGCGCAATACCCAACGCTACCACTCAGCATTCACGCGGGAGAAATGGACGGCCCTGACCAGAATATCCGCAACACCCTTCTCCTCGGCGCATCCCGAATCGGTCACGGGGTAAACATCCTCGGCGACCCCGATACTTTACTGATGCTGCAGCACAGCCAACGGACTTTAATCGAGATCAACCTCATTTCAAATCGTCTACTGGAATACGTGCCCGATCTCGATCTACACCCGTTCCCTGAATTGCTCCGCACCGGAGTCCCCGTCTGCCTCAATACCGACGATCGAGGGATGTGGGATAGCAATATGACCGATGAGTATTACACGGCGGTCACTCATTTTAATTTATCCTGGGAGGAACTCACCCAACTCGCCCGTAACTCGCTCCAGTATGCCTTTCTTGATGAAACCACCAAATCTCGCCTGATGAAAGATTACGAAGCTGCCCTGCTCAGATTTATCGAAAACTACGGACAAGACACGGTAGCTCATGCTTTAGCCAAAGTAGGCCACGTTCCCGCCGTCTCCTACGGTTATGCTAGGAGAACATGGGGATTCGCTTTCGACACCGAATAACCACCCAGTCCCAGGAAGTTCACCGGGGACTGACAGGAGCATACGTTTGCTCCATCAACTCAGACAGGTAGTGCAGGACCGCTCACGCCTCACGCGTTCGAGGTCACCTCGCAACAAATCTCGAAGTTACTGTCCTGCCCCCCAACGGGGGCCTATTCTTCAGGTTTTTGAGATTGAATGAAGGTTCCCGCCCGCCTGCCCGTGGTCGAACCATCACGAAATGACTCAATCCCGTTAACAAAAACTCGCTCAATGCCTATCGAAGTTTGTTTCGGGTTTTCAAAGGTTGCCGTATCGGCGATTTTTTCGGCATCGAATACCACCAAATCAGCCGCATACCCCACCTGGACTAATCCCCGATTCTTAATCCGGAAATTTCTCGCGGGCAGCCCAGTCATTTTATGAACAGCTGTGCTTAAAGAGAATAATTTCTGATCGCGAGCCAGTCGGCCTAATACGCGAGGGAATGTCCCCCAAAGCCTCGGATGCGGGTGCGGATCATGCGGAAGACCGTCCGAACCAATCATAGTTTTCGGATGACTGATGATCCTCGTCATGTCATCTTCGTTGATCGAAAAATATACCGCGCCAGCCGGCTGTAATTTCCTGGCTGCCTCTATTTGCGAAACTCCCCACTCCCGGGCTATTTCCGCTAGAGTTCTCTTTGACTGTTCCGGATGATTTTCGGACCACGTGATCAGAATTTTAATGCGCTCATCTACTTGACCCAAATCAAGCGTGCTTGAGCCCGCCGCGTAGGGATAACAGTCTAGGTTGATTCTGTGGTTATATTTCGAGTTATTGATGAAATTGAGCACCTCTTCACTTCGTCCCCAATTGTCCGGCCCCGCACATTTAAGGTGAGAAACAACCACCGGTAATTCAGCCGTCTCGCCAATTTCAAACGCCTCAGCCAGTGCATCAAGAATCGTATCAAACTCATCCCGTAAGTGAGTAGCATAGATACCGCCATATTTGTTAACTTTACTGGCCAGGGAAATAACTTCTTCCGTCGTGGAATGCCTCGAGGTGGCATAGGCGAGGCCCGTGCTCAGGCCCAACGCCCCCGAAGCCAACGAGATCTCAAGATCCTCCTGCATAGCTTCGACTTCATAGGAGCTAGCTACCCTGAATAAATCCGGCATGTGATTCACCCGAAGAGACGTATGACCCACCAAGGCCGCCACATTCACGGCCGGGCAAATCGAATCTACGGCATCCCGATATTCGCGAAATGTATTGAAGCGAAAATCTTGTTCTGAACCCAATAAATTCAGGGGATCAGGAGGTTTATCCTTCAATCTAACCGGCGATGCACTCAACCCACAATTCCCTACAATCACAGTCGTAACACCTTGACTGATTTTCGGCAAACAATCGGGAGACTTTAAAACCGCATTATCATCATGCGTATGAACATCAATGAATCCCGGGCAGACCACTTTCCCCGCGACATCGATGGTGCGAGTAGCCTCATCCATTTCCAGAAATCCAATCGCCGCAATAGACTCTCCGCGAACCGCCACATCCATTTTAACGGGCTCCGTCCCCTTGCCGTCTATCACCATCCCATTTTTAAGGATCAGGTCATAATTGTGGGTAATTTCTTCGTTCATGGGCAGGCCCTCAGTGCTTCTGGTCGAAACGACATTAGGCAAACTCGCTCAATAAACCGAAATTTAAAGTCATCCCATCAGCAGGAGATTATCCCTGATGAAGTCGATCAATTTACTCTCCCATCGCTCAAGCGAGTAATTCGAGCTCACTCGCTTCGAAACGATCTATAACTCCCACACAATTCGGATCGCCAAGCCTAGATCCGTGGCATCTTCGGTGACTCCAATCAACGTTTCGAAGTCTAGGGCACATCCCGGCATGATCTCAGGAGATATCCCGACCCCGAAGGCCAGAGGAATATCGCCACTCGAATCACGATTCCAATCCACTAGAAACTCCGCATAAACCGTCGAAGTGGAATTGACATTGTGGCCCAAAACAATCCCGCCAAACAGACTTTCCTCTCTGCCAGAAGTTTCATTGTGCAAAGAATCAAATAATAGCATCGCCTCGACCCATATGTCGTCATTGATCGGTCGCCCGTAGACCAGTGCGACCCCAGGCTCTGTTTCTCCATTACCTACTTCCGCATCTGCCGTGGGGAGTTTGAGGTAGGGTAACACTGCCCACGCCGATCCCACTTCCTCGTCACCGACGAAGTTCCATTTGGCGCGTATTCAAAAATCGCCCCTCCCGGCCGTCTTCGTTTTCACGTCAGTAGAGGATTCCTCCGATTGAATCCAACCATCAAAACCGAACTGCACATCAAAATCGGCCGTTAATCCGACAGATAGAAATACGGAAGCCACTCCGAGTTCCGTGGTCTCCAGAGTGCCGCCCCGGTGCCCACCACGGTCCCAATTGGCGAACCCTAAGTCACTTTCCAGCAGCCAGGCTCTCCGAGGCACAGTCGTAGGGGATTCCACGACTTGGGCCACGACTATTGAGGAGCCGATCACCAGAGTAAAAACCGCGATCCAAAACCGACTCATGACACCGATGCAGGTGCTGATACCGTTGCCCCCGACTGCTGCGGTTTTGACCGTTGGCGCTTTAATTTGGTCAATAAAGTCCCCATCCACACGACCCCAAAAACGAACGCTCCGCCGACTACCATTGCGGCGCCGATCGAACAGTCCAGCCATACGCCCAGACCCACGCCCAGCCAAGCGCTGATCGCCGCATGCCCGATCGCGATGAAGTGCATCACTCCAAGTCGATCCGTCAGCAACGATGCCGTGGCTCCGGGCAGGATTAACATCGCGATCACTAGGATTGCTCCCACCGCCTCAAACGCGCTCACCACGACCACGGAGAGCACCGCCATCAACCCGTAGTGAACCCACGTAGGATTGATGCGCATCGCTTTGGCTAGCGCTTCATCGAATGAGGCGATCAGCAGTTCTTTGTAGAAAACCAGAATCAATACTGCCACGCCCAACAACACCGCCACCATGCGCACCAGCGAAATCGGTCCCAATTCGACTCCGCCCAGCGTAACCAGTGGCTCCAGGGGCACAAAGGCGATTTCCCCATAGAGGACGCATTCCGCATCGAGATCGATTTGGTTGCTAAAAAGAGACACCAACAAAACTCCAATCGCGAACAAGGTAGTGAAGGCAATGCCGATGGCCGCATCCTGTTTTACTCGGGTTCGCCGATGAATGGATTCCACCAGCACCGTCGTGAGAATACCCGCCACCAAGGCCCCCAAAAACATCGGGGTCGTTCCGCGACTATCCGTCAGTAAAAAGGCGATCACCAATCCGGGCAAAACGCTGTGACTTACCGCGTCACCCATCAAAGCCATGCGGCGTAGAATCAGGTAATTCCCCACCAATCCGCAGGCGGCCGTGGCGCAAAAACCCATCAAGAAGATCCAGCCATAAAGCGACAGATCCAGCGTCCAAGGATCGATCATCACCCGCTGCCAATCAAAGGATGGAATTAACTCACTCATTTATCCCCCCTCCCTAACTCAACCACCGGACCAACATGAATATCACGGGGGCCGGGAATCGGTTTACCGTGGGGGTCTTCTGTCGCGTAATTCAAACGCCGTTCCAATTCACGCACCACGGATTCACCGAGAATGTGCTCAATCTTTTCCGCATCTTCGTGCACGTGATCCGGTGCGATGTTGGCCGTGTTGGTCAGATACAGTTCCCACAACCGGTGATTCCGCACGATCTCAGTCGCCCGTTGGCGACCTTCCGGAGTGAAATAAACCGTATCCCGATTAATCGTAGCCAAGCCGTGGTGTTGCAGTTCTTCACTACGACGCAGGGCTTCGTCTAGGGTCTCCCGGCGACGTTCCGCCAATCCTCGTAAGGTGACGCCGACATCCCGGTACCCGTCATTCTCCCATACGTGATAAAGCGCCTTGAGCGTATTCTCTCGTTCGGTCCGAGATGCGCTCTGACGCTGTCGCCACCAACGAGCCAACACCCCATGCCGAGGCCCAAAAAAGTAGGCGGCCGCAAAAACGATCGAAGCCCCAATAACCATGAGTGGTCCCGTCGGCAGTCCCCGGCCCACAAAAGAGAAGAACGCCCCCGTCACTCCTGCCAGCACTCCGAAAATCGAAGCGAGCATCAACATGCGATGAAGCCGATCCGTCAGCAAGTAGGCGGCTGCCGCCGGTGTAATTAGCATCGCGGAGACCAACACCACCCCCACGGCTTGCAAGGCGATCACGATCGCGGCCGCCAAAACCAACATCAAACCATGATGCACCCACTCCGCCGGAATGCCACTGACCCGAGCGAAACCCGCATCAAAACTGGTCGTCAAAAGCTCCTTATAAAAGAGGACCACCAGCAGAACCGCGATTCCAGTCACGATCCCCATCAACTGAATATCATCCGCTCCCAAAGCAGCTACTTGTCCAAACAGAAAGGCATTCAATCCACTTTTGTTTCCAGTGGGTAAATTCTGGATCATGGAAAGCAGACACATCCCCACGGCAAAGAACGAAGCCAGCACCAAACCCAAGGCGGTGTCGGCCTTCAGTCGGGTGGTTTTGATCAAAGCACTGACCATGCTTGTGCCCGCGAGGCCCGCGATGATTGCGCCTATAAATATGGCGACCGGATCCTTGGTCATATTCCATAAAAACCCTAACGCCACTCCTGGTAAAACCGCATGGGAAAGCGCATCTCCTACCAAAGCCATGCGCCGCACCACGATGAAGCTCCCGAGCAGCCCGCAGCTTAACCCCAAAAGAATCGAACCCACCAACGCGTAGCGTAATGAGGGATCTCGGAAACTAAAAAATCGCCCCAACTGATCGGTCCACTCCGTGGGCGCGACCTCCGACACGCTCGCCGCCGAGGCTAACGAAGCGGTCAGGGCGAAACCGATAATCCCGAGTAACGATCGCCGCAGAACTTGTTGTCTCACCGTTTTCATCGACGCCCCGGAGCCCCAGAGGCCTCGGCGCCCAAAGTGGACGCGACTTCCGAAAGGATAGTCAATCGGCCACCATAGGTTTTCTGCAAATTCTCGGACGTAAATACCTGCTCGGTGGGCCCAAATGCGACAACATTCATATTGAGCAAAAGCAACGAATCAAAATAGGACCGCGCCGTTGGCAAATCGTGATGCACGACGATCAACGTCTTACCTTGATCACGCAGTTCGCCCAACACCTCAACGATGGCGGTCTCCGTGGCAGCATCAACGCCCGCGAAGGGTTCATCCATGAAGTAAAGGTCAGCTTGTTGCGCGAGTGCTCGGGCCAAGAAAATACGCTGTTGTTGCCCACCGGAAAGATTCGAAATCTGTCGATTCGCGTAGGGAAGCATTTTTACCCGTTCGAGACACTCGCGGGCGACTTCGCGATCGGCTTTTCCCAGACGCCGGAGTAACCCCAATCGCCCATACCGGCCCATCAAAACCACATCCATCACGTTGACCGGAAAATCCCAATCCACGGATTCACGCTGCGGCACATATCCCACTCGCGTAGGGACATCGCTGAGCGATTGGCCAAATACCTTCACCCAGCCACTCTGCCGGGGAAGCAGGCCCATGCAGGCCTTGATTAGGGTGGATTTACCCGCGCCGTTGGGACCAATAATCCCGACTAGCTGACCGGCCGGGACTTCCAGATCCACGCCCCACAGGACCGGCTTCTTATGGTAGGCTACCGTGAGGTCGTGAATCTCCAGCGGAATGGCAGTGTCGATCGGAGCATTCATTTTAAAGCATCAACTATCGTGGTTACATTGTGCCGAACCATGCCTCCATAGGTTCCCAGATCATACCCGTGCTCGATCTGTCCTGGCGTCCCCATAGCATCAGAAAAGAGCTCACCGCCCACCGCCACATCGGCGTCAGTCGCGATGCGCTCGATCGTCGCATGCGGCACACTGGTTTCGACGAATATCGCCTGGATGTCTCGTTCCTCAATGAAGTCCACCAATCGCGCCATGTCAGCTAACGCTGCTTCGCTGACCGTTGATATCCCCTGCAGGCCCACGACTTGAAATCCATACGCGCGACCAAAATAACCGTAGGCATCGTGACTGGTGACGAGAATGCGTTTTGCGGCAGGCAACTCCGCGACCTTGCGCTGAACCCACTCGTGTAACCCCTGCATTTCTTCCCGCACCACCTGGCCTTGCGCAGCAAATTGATCAGCGGCAGCCGGGACGACCACTTGGAGGGCTTCCACCACCTCTGCGATGCACTCTGCCCACAGCGCGGTGTCGAACCAGATGTGCGGATCAGGATGACCCGTAGAATCGTGCGGGTGGATCAGGCGATCGTGATCGATACGATGGGTAATCGCTACAACTGATCTCCCTCCCCGCGCCATGCGTTCGAAGATCTCCTGCATTTTCCCCTCCAGAAAAAGTCCGTTATAAAAAATCACCTGCGCACGCTGCAATTTGCGCACATCCGACGCCGTGGCTTTGTAAAGATGAGGATCAACCCCCGGCCCCATCAAATAATCCACCAGCACCTGGTCGCCGCCAATTCGGCTTACCATGTCCCCAACCATGCCCGTCGTCGTAACCACCCGCACCGGTGCAGCATGGAGCGAAAACGTGAGCACCATACTGACCCCAAGGAGGGTGCACATGCGTCGAAAACCCGAAGAAACGATGTTGATCCTATTCATCCGCCTCCAACGAACGAGAGTGATTTTTATAGTCAAGTAATATTATTAGCCTAGGCTAATTATCGAATAAACAAGGTTCGGTCTTGCTGGGGTTCGCTAGGCTTCTCCAATTTGAACCTGCATGTCACAAGGGTTTGCCCGATTGGTTTTCGCAGTTACTGCCGCATTTTTTGCGGTGTTTTTTGTTTGGCCCATTATCCAGATCCTCAAGGGGGGCTTCATCGATGCTGAGGGTAATCTGACCTTCTCCTATCTGATCGCCCTCTTACAGGACCCCATCTACCTGCGTGGGCTTGGAAACTCGTTTCTATTGGCCTGTGCTACCACCTCGATCGCGTTCTGCATAGCGGTGCCACTCGCCTTCTTAGCCGACCGCTTCGATTTCCCACTCAAACTGGCCCTTGGTTCATTGGTTCTCATTCCGATGATTCTCCCCCCCTTCGTCGGCGCCATCGGTATCAAACAAATCTTCGGCCAATTCGGCGCCGTTAACGCTTTTATCATTGCGACGGGACTGAGACCCGAGGGATGGGCATTTGATTGGTTTGCCGCGAATCGATTTTGGGGAATCGCCTGTGTGCAGGCCCTTTCCCTCTACCCCATTGTTTATCTCAACGCCGTGGCCTCGATGGCCAACGTTGACCCCGCGATGGACGAAGCGGCCCAGAATCTTGGCTGCCGTGGATTCCGGAAGTTTTTCAAAATCACCCTGCCGCTGATCCGGCCCGGGTTGTTTGCCGGCGGAACCATTGTTTTTATCTGGTCGTTTACCGAACTCGGCGTGCCGTTGATCTTCGATTACCCCCGCGTCACCTCGGTGCAGATCTTTTACGGACTTAAGGAAATTGGCGGCAACCCGTTCCCTTACACCCTCGTGGCGGTGATGTTGGCCTGCACCGTGGCACTCTACGCGCTCGGTAAAGGGCTTTTTGGACGCGAGGCTCACGCGATGATGGCCAAAGCCACCAGCTCCGGCGGGCCACGGAAACTACCCGGGTGGCGTGGTTGGGCCTGCACCGCTCTGTTTGCTGGCGTCACCATGATCGCAGTATTACCGCACATGGGGGTGGTCCTGGTGTCGGTATCGTCCGACTGGTATCGAAGCGTGCTGCCCAATTCCTTCACGTCCGAAAACTACGAAATCGCCCTCGGGCATCCTCTGACCGTGCCAGCCATCGCGAACTCTCTGAAATTCGCGAGTATATCTACCATCATTGATATTTTTCTGGGCATCGCGATCGCCTACGTCGTCGTTCGTTCCAAGATCAAAGGCCGTCAAATTCTAGATTTTCTCGCGATGTTGCCTCTGGCCGTGCCGGGGTTGGTTTTGGCATTTGGATATTTGGCCATGAGTCAGGAAGGCCGATTCTTCGCCTTTCTCAACCCGATCGAGAATCCGACGTTCCTGCTCATAATCGCATACTCGGTGCGACGCCTGCCCTACGTCGTGCGCTCAGCTGTCGCCGGATTCCAACAGACCAGTGAGACATTGGAAGAGGCCGCGCAGAACCTCGGCTGCCCACCGCTTAAATCCATGATCAAGATCACCCTGCCTCTGATCATGGCCAATTTAATTGCCGGTGGTTTGCTCGCTTTCGCTTTCGCTATGCTCGAGGTGTCCGACTCGCTGATTCTTGCCCAAAAACAAGCATTCTACCCTATCACCAAAGCCATTCTAGAACTCTTCCAGTTGCTCGGTGATGGTAAATACATCGCGAGTGCCTTGGGCGTCTGGGCCATGGCATTTCTTGGGGTAACGATCGTCGGCATGAGCCTTTTACTTGGCAAGAAACTCGGCGCGATTTTTCGCGTTTAAAATCACATGGGATACCTCATCACGGTCTCCTTATTGTGGGCGTTTTCATTCGGCTTGATCAAAGTTGGATTATCCGACCTCGACTCAACCGCCGTGGCGACGGTGCGGCTAGCTCTAGCGACGCTGATCTTTTTGCCCTTCTTCCGGCCGAACCTCGCGCCTAAGCCCATTCGCTTGCGACTCGTTACGATCGGCGCGTTTCAGTTTGGCCTGATGTATGTCCTCTACATCGCGGCGTTTCGTTACCTCCAGGCCTATGAGGTCGTGATGTTCACTATCTTCACGCCGATCTATATCGTGCTCTTGGAAAGTGCGCTTGATCGACGCCTCAATCGTCCCGCCATGATCGCAGCTGCCCTAGCGTTATGCGGTGCAGGTATCATGAAGTGGCGCCTCGGCATGAGTCCCTACGGGATGATCGGGTTCTTTTTAATGCAGGGTTCTAATCTCTGTTTTGCGGCCGGCCAAATTGCCTACCGTCGCATCCGGCTAGACTGGAAAGACGGTAAAGATGGGCAGCACTTCGCTTGGTTATATATTGGCGCCGTCCTGGCGGCCGGACTCATCTCTCTCGGTGTCAGTGACTGGGGCGCCTTCAGACCTTCCAACGATCAATGGTTGGCCTTAGTCTACCTCGGAACGCTCGCTTCAGGGCTGGGGTTCTTTGGCTGGAATCTGGGCGCAACCAAGGTCAATGCCGGAACTTTGGCCGTTTTCAACAACCTCAAGATTCCACTCGCGGTGACTGTTTCCCTAACCGTATTTCGAGAAACCACCCACATCCCGAAACTCATCGCCGGCGCTGCCTTCATGGCAATCGCCCTTTACGTCACCGAACGCAAACGTTCACCGGCGAGCTGAGAATCCCTCACCCGCGAAGTTTGTCGCGAAAGGAGGCGTCCGAATCCCACTTTCCCTTTTCAACGGTGTGGTCAATCGATGCGCGCCGAAGCAATGCCAGCGCCGCGCCATCTTTAGGGTGATGACGTAATAGTGATTCAACCGATTTAAGAGCCTCCGGATATCGATTTAAATTCAGCTGTGCTTTCACCAATCCGAGGCCCGCCGTTTTATCCGCCGGAACCATCGCGACCAAGTTCTCCCAGGCAAACACCGCTGTTTCCGGAAGCCCGCCTTCTCCGGTCGCTTCGGCCAATTGCTGCCACCCTTTACGACTCCACGGATCGGCCGCGATCACACCGTCCGCTTTCGCGATTGCCGAACTGTCCTCTCCCGTGTCCTTGCGCCGCAACAAAGATCCCAGCTGAGCAACGACCCCTTTG